>CAXTVY010000148.1:0-10824 GCA_964247665.1 uncultured Chthoniobacterales bacterium
GCTGATGGCGGCGGGGTTGTCGCGGAAGAAGCTCAGGAACGTGTAGCTCCAGACGTTCTCGGCCTCGTCGTCGTGGCCGTGGCGGTAGATGCTGATCCAATCCGTCGTCTCGCCGTGTTCGTCCTGGCGGTCGCTGTTGCCCTTGTGGTGCTGCATGTGGACCACGTCGTAATACGTCTGCGAGAAGCAGCACGCGACGGATTCCATGACGCTGAAAAGCCGGTTGAGCAGCGGCGAGCGGAAATACGGGTTGTGGATGAAGTTGTGCGAGATGCCGTTGATGTTGGCATTGATGCAGAACGCGTAGAGGAATCCGAGCCCCAGCATGACCCAGAGCGGCGCGCGCGGGAACAGGTAGTACAGCGCGAAGAACAGGGCGAGGTGGGACAACCCGGCGAGCGTCGGGACGATGTCCCAGCGCGTGTAGGCAAACAGCTTGGAATCCGTCTTCGGAATCTCAATCTTGATGTGGTCGGCTTTCATGGAGTGGGTCGAAGCGGGGGGAAAGCGTCCGGCGGGCCCGGCAGGGGAAGAGATTAGCGGAAGCGGCGCGTAAATCAAGCCGTCTGACAGCGGGTCAGCCTAGGTCGGCGTAGTTCTCGAACCGGCGCAGGTGCCGGTCGTAGCGGGTGGGCTCCAGCAGGGGGGCCACGCGGCGGAAGAACGGGTTGAGCCAGCCGGAGGTGTGGCGCACGTAGAGATCCAGTGGTTCCAGGGCGAAGCGCAGGTGCAGCTTGGGATCGTAGTTGAGCGGCGTGCTGTAGTACGTGTGCAGCTTCTCTTTGATCGCCCAGTCGAGCAGGTCGCGGATCGTGACGAAGTACAGGTGGCGGTCCAGCGCCATGGCGTAGTCCAGCCCCAGGTAGTTGTCGTGGAACACGCCGTCGTGGACCATGGCGAGGCTGACCGCCACCGCCCGGCCCTCCTGCCGCCAGACGAAGAAGCGCGCCCGGTCAGGCATCGCGCGGCCGAGTGCGCAAAAGTATTCCTTCGTCAGTTCCTCGAAGCGGAACGACGAACGCGCGAGCACCTGGAGGTAAAGCGGGTGGATTTCGTCCACGATGGGGCTGATATCCGTGTGAACCTCCATCGTGACCGGCGGCTGCGCGGGGCCATCGGGGCGGAACTTGCGGCGCAGGTTTTTGCGCATGGATTTGCCCAGGCGGCGGTTGAAGTAATCCTCGGCGCTCCCGTAGCCGTTGAGCGCGATGACCGTGGCCGGGAAGCTGGGCATCCGCACGAAGCCGCGCCGGGCGGCGGGTGCCGTCAGGGCCGGGCGGAACGCCTGGGGAAAATCCTTGAACGTGATGATCGCCGCCCGATGCCGCCGCCCGTAAGCGTGGAGCGCCGTCAGCAGGCCGTCCACAGCCTCGCGGTCGGCAGGATCGGCCACGCCGAGGTGCCCTTCGCCCGCCGTGCAGCCGACCATGAGCATCTTCATGCTCAGGAAGCCCGGGAACATCCGGCGGACGGCGACCACGGGAGCGCGTAGACGCTCGCTCAGGCCCGCCGTGAGGTCCTGATCCGTGAAGAAAAGCGGCTGCAAGGCCCTAACGCGGCCCGACTGATCACGCAGAAGCAGGTAGCGGTAGTCAAAATTCGGCTGCCGCAACGTCGTCTCGCAAAGCTGGTAGTAGCGGGCATCCTTACAGGCTCCCGCGAAGGCGTCGGTCCAATCCGCTTCGTCGAGCAGGGCAGCGCGGGCAACGACCTGCACGGTGCCGAAAGGAACGTCGAAAGTCTCGCCATCCTCCGCTATCGGACGATGCTCCGGGCTGCCTTGCTCGTCGGTCGGAGCCGACGGGTGCAAACGCTCTCCACCCGGCGGTTGGACGATGGCCATCTCACCGGTAGCAATCGTGGGGATTATCCTCGGAGACATCAGCAAACAGAATCCGGCGCGGCGGAGCGGTGGGGTTGGTAAATATTCCTGACGAGCGGGACGGCGAGCCGCTACCGTGTAAGAAGTTGCCGGGGAAAGCAAGGGGCGTGTCAATCACTCCCAGGCGGAACAACTGCGCCCGCCCGAGATTTCATACCGTCGATTTCGACAGACCGATGGCACGATCAGATCAAGGATGAAAGTGCGGTTCCTCTTCCGCGACAAAAAGGCGGCGAATACGTCAGACACGCATCCGCCGCCCCTTCAGATCGAATCGATAATTTTACAGTAAGTCGCTCACTTCGTGGTCAACTTCTCGTCGATTTCCTTGGCCTTCTTGAGGTGCTCGGCCACGGTCTTCTCGGTGCCGTCAACGTACTCCGTGAGCAGATGATCCTTCACTTCGCCTTTGGCTTTCTTGTAGGCCGCGAGGTCGTTCGTATGGGCCTTCACGAGTTCACCCATGTACACCTTGTCAAATTCGGCACCCTTCATACTGAGCATCGTCTGGCTCAGCTTGTAGGCGGCAGCCGGGGGCGCAGGCGGAAAGTCAATGTTGTGATCCTTGGCCACCGCAAGCAACTGGTCATTGGCTTTGGAGTGGTCGGTGATCATCATCTGGGCGTATGCTTTCACGTCCGGGTTCTCCGAATTCTTGAGGGCGAGTTCGCTCAAACGGATCTCGAACACGTTGCCCGACCCGAACATGATGACGAACAACGCGTCCTGGGCGGCGATCTTTGCCGGGCCACCGGGCTCAGCTTGGTTGAGTTCGCCGGTCTTGGATTCGATCGGATCGGTGGGTTGACTTTGGGAGGCTTTTTCGGTGGCCGGGTCACTGGTCTGGGCAAACGCCACGAGTGGGGAAAGAGCCAGGGTGCAGCCGACACCAACAGTCAGCCAGAGCGGCGAAGCGAGCTTCGGAAAGCGGAACGAGGTAGTTTTCATAGATGGGATGAACTTCACGGGAAGTATCGACACCTGATACGGTAAGTTTGCGGTGAGCGGTTCTGAAAATGTGGTGATCCCCGCTACTGGCTTGGTTCCACGCCTTCCGGCACTTCCCTTGGCAAGACGGGTGTCACCGCCCATGCACACGGTGAGGCTGAGCAAATGTCTGCCGGGCGCATCCGGTCGTTCCGTGGTCGTGGACCGGGCGACGCAAAAAAGGGACGGGCGTTGCCGCCCGTCCCTTTCGAGTTTTGCTGCCGAAGCTGAAATTTCCTCAGACCGCCGCGCCGTTCTCGGCACCCTGCGTCTGGCCTTGCATGGCCTGGTCGCGGTCCTTCATCGCCGCCCGGCGGCTGAATTTCACGCGGCCCTTTTCGTCGACACCGATGCACTTGACCAGAATCTGGTCGCCGGTCTTGACCACGTCCTCCGTGCGCTTGACCCGGAAGTCCGCCAACTCGCTGATGTGCACCAAGCCTTCCTTGCCCGGGAGCACCTCGACGAAGCAGCCGAACTCCTTGATCGACACCACGCGGCCGTTGTACACCTCGCCGACCTCGATCTCCTTGGTCATGCCCAGGATGATCTCCTTGGCCCGCTTCATCGCGTCGCCGTTGTTCGAGTAGATGTTGATGGAGCCGTCGTCCTCGATGTTGATCTCGGCCCCCGTCTCCGCCACGATGCTCTTGATCGTCTTGCCGCCCGGGCCAATGATCAGGCCGATCTTGTCCGGGTTGATCTTGACCGTCTCGATGCGCGGCGCGTACTGGCTCAGCTCCGTGCGGGGCTTGTCCAGCGTGGCGTTCATCACGTCGAGCACCTTCGCCCGGCTCTCCTTGGCCTTGTAGATGGCCTGGCTCATCAGGTCGAGCGAGATGCCCGGCAGCTTGAGGTCCAACTGGAAGCCTGTCACGCCCTCGGTTGTGCCGCAGAGCTTGAAGTCCATGTCGCCGTAGTGATCCTCGCTGCCGATGATGTCGTTGAGCAGAGTGTGACGCTTCATCGTCTTGCCATCCTCCTCGAACTCGGTCACCAGGCCCACGCTGATGCCCGCCACGGGCGTCTTGAGCGGTACGCCCGCGTCCAGCAGGCTCAGCACGCCCGCGCACACGCTGGCCATGCTGGTCGAGCCGTTGGACTCCATGACCTCGCTGACCACGCGAATCGCGTAGGGGAACTCGTTGTGTGGTGGCAGCACCGCCACGATGGAACGCTCGGCGAGCGCCCCGTGGCCGATCTCGCGGCGGCTGGTCGAGCCCGTGCGGCCCGTCTCACCCACACTGAAGGGCGGGAAGTTGTAGTGCAGAATGAACGTCTTGGTCGATTCGCCGCCCGTGTAGGCGTCGAAGTTCTGCGCTTCCTCGGCCGAGGCGAGCGTGGCGATGCAGAGCGCCTGCGTTTCGCCGCGCTGGAACAGGCCGCTGCCGTGCGTGCGGGGCAGCAGGCCGACTTCCGCCGACAGCGGACGCAGGTCGAAATAGCCGCGGCCGTCCACGCGCTTCTGCTTGTCGAGGATGCTGATGCGGAACGCTTTCTTCTGGATGTACTCGAACGCCTGACTGATCTCGAACGGCGCGGCGTCGGGATACCTGGCCAGGATGGCTTCCTTCACCTCGGCCTTGAGCGCGCTGACAGCCTTGCCGCGGGCGGTTTTTGTCGGGTTGTAGATGGCGGCCTCAATGCGGTCGCCGGCCACCTGGTAGGCGATCTCCTGAATCTCGTCGCGCACGGCGAAGAGGGGCATGACCCGCTTTTCCTTGCCCACGCTGGCGGCGAGTTCGCGCTGGACCTGCACCAACTGCTGGACAAACGGATGTGCGAACGCGAGGGCGGCGATGAACTGGTCCTCGGGCAGCTCCTTGGCCTCGCCCTCGATCATGATGATGTCGTCGTAGGTGCCGACGTACACGAGGTCCAGGTCGCTGAATTCACGCTGGGCGTGGGTCGGATTGACGACGAACTGACCGTCCACGCGGCCGACGCGCACCGCGCCGACGGGGCCCGCAAAAGGGATGTCCGAAACGGTCAACGCCGCCGATGCGCCGTTGATGCTCAGGATATCGGGGTCGTTTTCGCCGTCGGCGCTGAGCAGCGTGGCGATGATCTGCGTGTCGTAGAGGTAGCCTTTCGGGAACAGCGGCCGGAGGGGCCGGTCGGTCATGCGGCAGGTGAGGATTTCCTTTTCGCTCGGACGGCCCTCGCGGCGGAAGTAACTGCCGGGGATCTTGCCGACGGCGGAAGCCTTCTCGCGGTATTCGACCGTGAGAGGGAACCAGTCCTGGCCTTCCTTGACGCTCGTGGCGCTGACGGCGGAAACCAGGATGATCGTCTCGCCGGAGCGGACGGTCACGGCACCGTCAGCCAGACGGGCGATTTTACCGGTTTCGATGGTGATGGGGTGGGCACCGAGAGGTGCGGAGACGGAATGAAACATTGCTTCTGAGTTTGCTAGGAGAAGACGACAAAACCGCGGGGGCAGCCAGCTTTCTCCTTAACTCGTAGGCTTCAAGCTTCTTCCGGCAGGGTTCAAGCGCGGCCGGGCAGAGCCGCACGTTGAAGGAAGACTGAAGCCTAAGACTAAGGGGGAAGAACCGGGGCAACCGGGTGTCGTCGATTGGTTTGGAGACGGACCCAGGATGGATTCGCCACGGCGTACCTTTACGCAGGAACGACCCCGATGCAAAAAATAAGAAGGCGGCGTGGGAACGCCGCCTTCGCTTTGGCCGCTGGACCGCTCGGGGAAAGCCCGATACGCTCCTTGGCAAGATGTGGCCGGGCGGATTATTTCCGTAGGCCGAGCGCGCCGATGACCTTTTTATAACGGTCGTTCTCCGTGCGGGCGAGGTAATCCAGGAGGCTGCGGCGGCGGGCGACCATCTTGAGCAAGCCGCGCCGGGAGTGGTGGTCCTTGACGTGGGTCTGGAGGTGGCCGGTGAGTTCGGTGATGCGCTTGGTCAAGAGCGCGACCTGCACGTCGGCGCTGCCGGTGTCTCCTTCGTGGAGTTGCAGGTCTTTGATTTCGGCGGTGTCAGCAAGGGCCATAGGTAGCTTGGGTAATCGTTGGTAGATCGCTGGCCGGATACTTCGTGATCGGAGTTTCCCGCGCAAGCGAACCCCGAACAAAGCGTAGGAGCCCGGCTGGCGCAATCGGAAATTTCGGGGTGCGCGACCCTCAGACGGTGGAGACGGCTGGACAACGCCTGAACTGTGTTAGACTGCGGGTAGACTCCTCCCATGCACACCGGTAACCTGTCAGACCTCACGGCCGGAGCGCGGTTGCGCGCGGCCCTCGAAACGGAGCGTCCGCTGCAAATCGTCGGGGCGGTCAACGCCTACACGGCCATGATGGCGGCGGCCTCGGGCTTCCGCGCACTGTACCTGTCGGGCAGCGGGGTGGCGTGCGCGTCCTACGGCTGGCCGGATTTGGGGATCACGTCGCTGCCGGACGTGCTGGAGGACGTGCGCCGGGTGAGCGGGGCGACGGATCGGCCGCTGCTCGTCGATGCCGACACGGGTTGGGGAAATGCGTTTTCGGTGACGCGCACGGTCAGAGAAATGATCCGGGCCGGAGCGGCGGGGATTCACCTGGAGGATCAGGCGACGGCGAAGCGTTGCGGGCATCGTCCGAACAAGGAGATCGTCAGCGTGGATGAGATGTGCGACCGGCTCAAGGCGGCGTGCGACGGGCGGACAGACGCGGATTTCGTCTTGATGGCGCGCACGGACGCCGTGGCCAGCGAGGGGGTGGACGCCGCCATCGAGCGCGCGTGCCGCTACCGGGAAGCCGGGGCGGACATGATTTTCGCCGAGGCGTTGCGAACGCTGGAAGAATACCGGCGGTTCGTGGAAGCCGTCGGCGTGCCGGTGCTGGCGAACATCACGGAATTCGGCCAGACGCCGATGTTCACGGTGGAGGAACTCGGCGGGGTGGGGGTGAGGCTGGTGTTGTACCCGCTGAGTGCGTTCCGCGCGATGAATGCCGCTGCGCTGGAGGTGTATCGGACGATCCGCACGGACGGCACGCAGGCCGTCTTGTTGCCGAAGATGCAAACGCGCAAGGAATTGTACGAGTTTCTAAATTACCACTCGTATGAGGAGCAGCTTGATTCTCTACGAGAAAAAAATAAATGAATCTCTCGAATCGCTTCTCTATCTCAAAATCTCTGATCGAGGATTAAACTACCGCACGGAGGACAAAAACAAAATACAAGATGCTTGAGCTTGAATATAAAATACCTGTCGAAAATAACAATTATCCCTTTTGGTCAGAATATGCTCTGAATCAAATGGCCGCAATACTAACCTCGCGGCTTGAGCGTGGTGAGAATAAAATTTTTATACGCACTAATCTAAAACGCGGATTGCCGTTAGAAAATATTAACAAAGTCGCGGGTCCGTTTGTCGAAGCATGGGCTCATGAAGTTTTTGAAGAAGTCAACGACGATCCAAACAACCTTTACAGTCTAATTCACGTTGAGGCTGGTGCGCGCCTTGATCCATATGATTTGATTCTACAATTTAAAAAGCGTGGCGAAGAGAATCCTGCTATCACGGCATACGTTGACTCCAAGGCAACGGCTGAGGACATTCCTACTTCAGGAAAGAGCCCTAACATTACTTCCTACAAGAGAATTCGATCCTCGTATGTGGAGGATCCAGACTATATGTTTGTGGTTTTATCTTTGAAGCACAAAGTCTATGTGGAGAAAAGTGGTGATCTTGGAATGACTAACGGAATTATGGAGATCACATCGTTTGCTTCGTACGATATCAAATACCTTTCGGAGAAAGATATTAGCTATAATCCTTCGTTGGGCACAGGCCAAATTCAAATTCGTGACATTAACTACGTTACCTTAACTAAGCGTAACGCTTGGGAGTTTTGCCAAATACTAGATCGGAAATTCATTTTTTCCAAGGGAGAAGAAGCCTTTGAAAAAATGGCAAGAAAGGCGGCATGGATCAAATGATCGAGAATGTTCTCAACAAGATTACAAATGCAGATGCGCTCAAGGCATTAGTGGCCCTTCCCACGAATAGCATTGATCTTGTATGTACTGATCCTCCCTACAATTTGGGGAAAGATTATGGTCATACTTTAGATTCCAAGAGTTGGGATGATTATCAGCAGTTTACCAAGAGTTGGTTGAACGAGTGCAATCGGCTTTTAAAGCCAACTGGCAGCTTTTACAGTTTCATGGGTGTTCGGTTCATAGCAAAAATGTTTATTTTGCTTGAAGAGTTAGGCTTCCAGTTCAATGGATGGATTACCTGGCATTACACACAAGGGATGGGACGTAAGATAGGTTTCTCTCCACGCCATGAGGATATACTCTATTTCACGAAGAGTGGAGATTATACTTTCAATCTTGACGAAATCCGTATTCCGCAGAAATATTACAGGGAACGTAACAACATGAGTGGTGCCAATCCAGGTGATGTCTGGCAGTTTTCGCACGTTCACTATAGCAACCCAGAAAGAGAAGAGCATCCTACGCAGAAACCCGAGGCGCTGCTCGCAAGGATCATTGCGGCGAGTTCCAACGAAGGGGACATCATCCTCGACCCATTCTCCGGCAGCGGAACAACCGCACGCGTTGCGCAGGTGCTTAAACGCCAATTCATAGCTTTCGAGATAAATCCTCTCTACGTTGCAATGGCGCAATCACGGTTGGCGCGGACATTCGATATGTTTGATTCCCTAGATCCACGCACAGAACGTCAGTCTAAAAATCTGCCCGAAAGCCGAAAGAATATTGTGTGTAGCTCCGATCAAATGACAATTTTTGGTCCTGACAATACACAAACCTAGAAATTGCCAACAAAATAGCACCATGAGCGATTCCCCCAAACCCAGCAAAACCGGCGGCCTCGCCGGGGTCAACGCCGGTGAAACGGCCATCTGCACCGTCGGCAAGGAAGGCTTCGGCCTTTCGTACCGTGGCTACACCATCGAGGACCTCGCCGCCAAGGCCGGGTTCGAGGAAGTCGCCTACCTGCTGCTCTACGGCGAACTGCCCACCCGTTCGCAGTTGACCGAATACCGCACGCTCCTGGCCGGGATGCGCGGGCTGCCGGACGCGCTCAAAACCGCGCTCGAACTCCTGCCCGCGTCCACGCACCCGATGGACGTGCTGCGCACGGGCTGCTCCGTCCTGGGTTGCCTGGAGCCGGAAAAGACCGTGGACCGTGCGGGAGCCGTTGCGGCGGGCAACCGGCTGCTGGCGGCGTTTCCGTCGATGCTGCTCTACTGGTATCACTTCAGCAAAAGCGGCCGGCGCATCGAGACGCAGACCGACGACCCCAACATTGCCGCACACTTCCTGCACCTGCTCCTGGGCAAGACGGCCCCGGAATCACACGTCCGCGCGATGGACGCGTCGCTGGTGCTCTACGCCGAGCACGAGTTCAATGCCTCGACGTTCACCGTGCGCGTCATCACGAGCACCCTGGCCGATTTCCACAGTGCCATCGTCGGCGGCATCGGGGCCTTGCGCGGTCCGCTGCACGGCGGCGCGAACGAGGCCGCCATGGACCTGATCGACCTCTACCGGACACCCGACGAAGCCGAGCGGGGACTGCTGGAAAAGCTGTCCAAGAAGGAACTCATCATGGGCTTCGGCCACCGCGTTTACAAGAAGGCCGACCCGCGCTCGGCCATCATTCAGGAGGCGTCCAGGGCGCTCGCCGCGGCGGCAGGCGACACGGTGATCTATCCGGTGAGCGAGCGCATCGACGCCGTGATGCGCCGGGAGAAAGGCATGTTCACGAACCTGGATTTCTACAGCGCGAGCGCCTACCGTTTCCTGGGCATCCCGACGCCGATGTTTACCCCGATTTTCGTGATCTCGCGCATCAGCGGCTGGACGGCGCACGCCATCGAGCAGCGCGAGCGCAACCGGCTCATCCGCCCGGCCGCCGACTACACGGGCCCGGAACTACGGGAGTTTGTCGAGATTGGAAAACGGGGATAGCGTCTGCCTCCTAGCAACCCCTGTCCCCCGTGAGTACCCACCTCGTTACCGACGCCTCTCGCCCGCCCTTCGACGCACTGCTCCAGCAGATCGCCGATTACACGCTCGACACCGCCCGCGCCAGCGGCAGTGCGGAGGCGCTCGACACCGCGCGGCTCTGCCTGATGGACACCCTGGGCTGCGGGCTGCTCGCGTTGCAGTACCCCGCGTGCACGAAGATGCTCGGGCCCGTCGTGCCGGGGGCGACCCTGCCCGGGGTCGGCGCGCGTGTGCCGGGGACCTCGTTTGAACTCGACCCCGTGCAGGCGGCGTTCAACATCGGCGCGGCGGTGCGCTGGCTGGATTTCAACGACACCTGGCTCGCCGCCGAATGGGGGCATCCCTCGGATAATCTGGGGGCGATTCTCGGCGTGGCGGACTACCTGTCGCGCCGCCACGTCCGCGAGGGGGCCGCGCCGCTGACGATGGGCGACGTGCTCCTGGCCATGATCCAGGCGCACGAAATCCAGGGCGTGCTGGCGCTGGAGAACGGCTTCAACCGCGTCGGGCTGGACCATGTGCTGCTCGTGCGGATCGCGTCCACGGCAGTCGCTACCCGGCTGCTCGGCGGCACGCGCGAGGATCTGCTCAACGCGCTGTCCAACGCGTGGATCGACGGCGGCGCACTCCGTACTTACCGCCACGCGCCCAACACGGGCTCGCGCAAGAGTTGGGCCGCAGGCGACGCCACCAGCCGCGCCGTGCGCCACGCGCTGTTCGCGCTCAAAGGCGAAATGGGTTATCCGAGCGCCTTGTCCGCGAAGGGGTGGGGGTTCCAGGATGTGCTCTTCAAGGGGCGGCCGGTCGCGGTGCCCGCGCAAGGTTTCGGCTCGTACGTGATGGAGCACGTGCTGTTCAAGATTTCGTTCCCGGCCGAGTTCCACGCGCAGACCGCCGTGGAAGCCGCCGTGACGCTGCACCCGGCGGCCGTCGGACACCTGGAAGAGGAGGCGCGCGTGGCAACAGAAACGCAGAAAA
>CAXTVY010000149.1:0-10820 GCA_964247665.1 uncultured Chthoniobacterales bacterium
CGATGATGCGCTTGCTCGTACGTCGGCTTTCATGTTAACCACACAGGTTCTTAGTGCCATTCCATGCCTGTCCTCTCTTCTTCTTTTCGTTCAAGCGCGTCGTTGGCCGCCTCGTAGAGCTCGAGGGCAAGGCACACGCGCGGCCTTGAGGTGCGGATCATGGTCGCATGATTTTCGGCCCATACCTGGGTTCCGTCAGAACGCAGCTAGCAGGTGCCTGGGAGCGAACGTGCGCGCCGGGGTAGCCTTGGCATGCTTCTAGCATCGGGCTTTTTCGATACAAAAACTATGCCACCCGTCAGGGTGGACCGAGTTATCAGGGTGTAAAATTCTGGGAAAAGATGTTGTAACGTAATTTGCGTTGGTGTGGGTGGGTCGCATGTCTAAGAACTGCGACCTGCGAGCGGATCACCGCTCTACCAAATCAATATTCCATCCACTTACTCATGAAAAAACTCGCTCTCTTTTGTTTCGTTGCGCTCGTCGCTTTGCCTTTGCTGGGCACCAGGCAAGTTTCGGCCAACGTGGTCTCCATCACCAGCAGCGGCATCTGGGCTGACGACAGCGCCACGACCGACATTTGTGCACCGGACGTCCCCTGGACGCTTACCATGACGGTTAACAGCCCGTTGTCCGGCAGTCCGGGAGCCAGCGCTTACTATGAGTCGGTCATCAGCGGCTCCTACCAGTTTGGCACGGCGACACCCAACACCACGCTTTCGACCATCATCTTCTACAACACTGACGGCCTTGGTGGATTCAATCTTCGTTTTAAAAGCACCAGCAGCCTTCTCTATGTGGAAGGTAGCCAGCTTTTTGACACCAACACGCAGACGTTGACTCCGGGCACCTACCTCGCACAAAGCTTTACCGCCGATAATGTGCACGGCACTGGCGACAGCACCGCACCGATCATTGTTGCTGCCGTGCCCGAGCCGTCCACCTGGGCGCTGCTCGGTCTGGGAGTTGCGCTCGGTGGCTGGATGCTGCACCGCCGCGCGCTGACGGCGTAACCCTTCCCGCGCAAAAGCTTCGTCTTTCTCGCCCCGCTCTGGCTACCTGTGCCTGGGCGGGGCTTTTTCGCTTGCCGCGTCCGGGGAATCACCGGAGCGTATGGTGGCCTCCCGCAGGCTGGCACCGTGCTCAGTTATGGACTACCCTGATTCCCTCGCGTGGCTCTACTCGACACAACTCACCGGGATCAAACTTGGGTTGGAGACGATCTGTAAGCTGCTTGGCGTGCTCGGGGTCGATTTCACGAAAACCCACACCCGGATAATTCACGTCGCCGGGACCAACGGCAAGGGCAGCGTGTGCGCGATGCTCGACGCCGTTTGCCGCGCTCAGGGTTACCGGACGGGGCTGTTCACCTCGCCGCACCTGGTCAGTTTCCGCGAAAGAATCCGGCTCGACGGCCGCCCGATCCCCGAAACGGCGGTTTCGGAACGTCTGGCACAACTGAAGCAACTGACGACTGAAATGTCGCCCCCACCGACATTTTTCGAGCTAACGACCGCGTTGGCTCTGGAGTGGTTCCAGAGCCAGCAAGCGGACATCGTGATCCTCGAAACCGGTTTGGGCGGACGGCTCGATGCCACCAACGCGCTGACCCCCGCCGTGTCGGTCATCACCGGGCTGGACTTCGACCACACCGCCTGGTTGGGCGACACCCTGGAGGCCATCGCCGGGGAAAAGGCGGGCATCATCAAGCCCGGCGTGCCGGTCGTCAGCGCCCCGCAGGCCCCCGAGGCGGCGGCGGTGCTCGCGCGGACGGCGAAGGAACGGGGCAGCACGTTGCGCGTGGTGGCCAGGCCGATTCCCGCCGACTGGCCGCTGGGCCTGGCGGGCAGCCACCAGCGATCCAACGCTGCTCTGGCCCTCACCGCCCTGGATGCTGCCGGCATCGACGCTTCCGACCACGCCCGCCGCGAGGGGCTCGCCGCCGTGGATTGGCCAGGCCGCTTCCAACGACTGGAGAATGGCCGGATCATCCTCGACGGAGCCCACAACCCCGCCGCCGCCCGCCGCCTGGCGCACACCTGGCACGAGGAATACGGCGACCACCACAAGGCCACGGTCATCCTGGGCGTCTTGCGCGACAAGGACGTGAGCGGTGTGTGCCGCGCGCTGGCCCCAATCGCCGCGCGGTTCATCACGGTGCCCGTTCGGTCCCCGCGTTCTACTCCGCCCACGGAACTGCTGGACGCCCTCGTCCACGCTGCGCCCGGGGTGCCCGCGCACGCTGCCGCTGCCTTGGCTGATGCTCTGGCCGATGCCCGCGGAGGGCACGATCCCGCGCTGGTCACAGGCTCGCTGTTCCTCGTGGGTGAGGCGCTGGCGCTGCTCACGGGCAACGACACGCCGGAAGCCAGTTGGCAATAGGCGCAAAGTGTTTTATGGTCGCGTCAGACCCGATTCTTCCCGCATGAAACCGATCCGCCGTTCTCTCTCTGTTGCCGTCATCGTCTGCTTACTTGCCTTTGGCTTGGGCCACGTCTCCCTGCGTGCCGCCGGGGACGACGACGCTGCCCATAAAGCCGCCGCTGAAGACGTGCTCAAAGCGATGCACATGGAGTCGATCTTCGATACCACCGCCAACATGATGACGACGCAGGTGTTGGACCGCATCACCAACCAGGCGGCGGGACAGCTCACCGACAAGGCGGCGGCGGCCGACTTCCAGAAGCGGATGCACACCGAGACGCATGAGATGTTCGCCAAGCAGTTCAACTGGGCGCTGCTCAAGCCCGAATTCATCCAGACCTATACGGACCTCTTCAATACACAGGAGCTCAAAGACTTGGCCTCGTTCTACAGTTCCCCGACCGGCCAAAAGCTCGTCACCAAGCAGCCCGAACTTTCTCAGCGCTTCAACAAGGCCAGCCAGGACCGCGCCGGGCAGGTTCTGCCACTGATTATCAAGATGATCCGGGATGAGTCGGCCAAGATCCAGGGTCCGGTGCCCCCGGGCGCTCCCGGCATGGTGCCGCCCATGATGGCTCCTCCCGGTGCTTCCGGCGGCCCCGGCGTGCCGCCCGCACCGCCCGCTGGTTTCACACCGCCCCCGCCGCCGCCCATGAATTTCGTGCCACCGCCGCCGCCAGCGGGCATGACGCCACCGGCCGCACCGTCCGCCGCCCACTAAGGGCAGTCGCAAGGGAAGTTCGCCAATCTCCTGCTTACACGGTTTCTTTCTGCTTGGCGCCGCCGGGCAGGAAGACAGCCGAATCATAGTACGTGCGGAACTTCGTAGCCTTGCCGTTCGCGTGCTCGATAACGCTGATGCCCCGGTAATTGAAAGGCTGACCGCTGGGGGACATCACACCCTCGCTGACCCATTCCAACACGGCATCCTGATCGGTGTTGAGATGATGGTGAAAGGTCGAACGGATGGTCTCGAACGCTTTGAGGTAATTGGTCCAGAAATGGCGGGCACCCTCCTGGCCGCGCATGGGCTCGGTGAGCGCGAGGTTGAGCAGTTCCGCGTCCTCGCCAAACAGGGCGACGAGCGCCTCCGGATCGCGGGATTGCTCGATCTGTTGCAGGGTGCTCATGAAGGTTTCGGCGAAGTTTTGCATAGGGAATAGAAGTACGATGAGATTCGGGACGCGGGCGCAAGCTGGCCGGGCCGCCGGGCGGCGGCTTTCCGCTTGTGTGTTCGCGGGGAAGCGCGCAGAGTAACGGCCTCCATGCTGCCTCGCGTCTGCCCTGACACCGCCCAGCCTGTCCGCCGCCGGACGCCCGTTGCCGTGGGGATATGGATCGTCCTGTTCCTTGCCTTGCTCGGCGGGCAGGTGCCGGTCACCGCGGAAGAGGAGAGCCGCTCCCGCCTGGGCGAATTTCTCGGACCGAACGGCTACGCCGCCGTGAAGCTGCAAAGCCATTCCGGGCCGCACATGGAGGTCGCCGCGCGCATCAACGGCGTGTCCGGCCGGTTCCTCGTGGACACGGGTGCGCAGATTACCGTCATCAACACGGGCAGCCTCAAACGTTTCCACCTCTCGGCGGTCAAGACCGGCGTGCGGGTGTACGGGGCCGTCGGCGGCCCGGGCGAGCGCATCGAGGCCGCCATGGCCAGCCGTCTGCAACTCGGGCCCTGCGAGTTCACCCCGTTCCTGCTGGGGGTCAGCAACCTGAACGCGCTCAACCAAGGCCGGTCCAACCGGCACATCGGCCCCTTCGACGGCATCATCGGCGCGGACGTGCTCCAGAGCGCGTCGTTCATCATCGATTGCCCTGGCCTGACGCTCTACGCCCGGCCCAGCGACCAGACTGCGGCGAGCGGCAATGGGCTGCCCGCTGGCGGCCTGTATGCCTTTCTGCGGCCCGAGGGCTACAACGAGATCCCGCTCAAGCGCACGTCCATCAGTGACTTCGAGGTACAGGCCAACGTCAACGGCCGGCGCGCGCTCTGGCTGGTAGACACAGGTGCGGCCGTCACCCTGCTAGACACGTCGGTCAGCCGCCGGGCGGGCATCAAGCTGCGGCGCACGGCGTACACGGTCGGCGGAGCGGGCGGCGGACGGCAGCACATCGCCACGGGCACGGTGGACGTGCTGCGGCTCAATTCGTTGCAGGTGCGTGGGGCGGTGATCGCCGTATCGGACATCTCCGCTGGTGGTGCGGGTCCGCAGGAGCCCGGCAAGCCGCCAATCGACGGCTACCTCGGCGCGGATTTTCTGCGCGACCAGCGTGCGGTCATCGACTGTTCGCAGATGAAGCTTTACCTGCGGAATTAAGGCGGGTGGCGGGTGGCAGGATGGCGGTTGCCAGATGCGCGCCGCCACCATTTCCGCAAGGACGACCGGAAGTGGCTCCCGATGAAACGCTTGACGGGGCATGGGTCCACCACCCCACGAAGCGCATTTTTGCACCTGGAGCATCGTTCGCCTGGTCAAGCGAGCGATGCTCCAGGTGGCCAAAGACCAAGGCGAACCCGTGCGCCGTTTCCCTGATGACATCCACGCTTCCCTTTTTGCCGAGACCTTGATTTCCTCTCCCGTGGTCATTGGTCATTGGGCCTTGGTCAATTTTTCCAAAATGTCGTTCCTCCGCCCCGGTCTCCCGCGCTTGCTGTTCGTGCTCGGCTTGTACCTCGCTACCTTGCCTGGACAGGCACACGCACAAACGGATTCGCTCACCGAGCAGATGCGCCAGCGCCGGGAGGCGTTCCTGAAATCCCGCGAGGAGATGCGCACCCTCCCGCCCGCCACCGCAACGCGCCCCGTGGCGAAGCCAACCCCCGCCCCCGCGCCTGGTGCCGTTCCGTCCCCGGCGTCCACGCCCGCTCCCACCCCCGCCCCGGCGGCTCTGCGCGCCACCCCCGCCCCGGCGGTCCAGCACGCCATCCCTGCCCCCACGCCGGGCGACGACGAGACCCCCGGGCCGGAAGCGAACGTCGTCGTCCAAAAATACGGCGGGCGCGACGAAGAGAACACGGACTACCCGCCGCCCCCTTCCCGCAAGAAGTTCTTCTTCGGGCTGCTGGGCGGAGGTCCATCATACCGCTACCTGACGCGCTCCGTCCTGGATGCCATCGACAACGCGCGCGTTCGCTCCGGGCGCTGGAAGTACATCGTCGTGCACAACAGCGGCACCCGGCAGGGCAACGCGCGCATCTTCGATTTTTACCACCGCCACACCCGCCACATGCCCAACGGGCTGGCGTACCACTTCGTCATCGGCAATGGCACGAGCACCGGCGATGGCCAGATCGAGATCGGCGAACGCTGGACCCGCCAGATCAACGGCGGACACGTCCACAGTGACTATCTCAACAATATCGCGCTGGGCATCTGCCTGGTGGGTGATTTCAACCGCGAGATTCCCACCCGCGCGCAGTACGCCGCGCTGGATGAACTCATCACCTACCTGCGCAAGCGCGTCGGCCGGGTGGACCGCCGTCTTTCCATCGTCAAGGCGCACCGCGAGATCAATCCCGTACCGACGGACTGCCCCGGGGACCGGTTTTCGTACACCTGGCTGCACCGGAAGTTCGACTGAGCCCCGGGGGGTGCCGCCACGCCCTACCGCACGCCGTTGGACAGGAGCAGGCGCGTGCCCCGACTGAGCACCGGGCGCGCCTGCGCGGGCGTCAACGCAAGTTCCCGCTGCCAGCGCCCGGCCTCCGCCTGTTCGACGATCAGGAAAACGGGTTGCCGGGAGGCCCAGCGCCGCCGGAATTCCTCCCCGGTCAGGAACAGGCGCGCGCCGATGTGCAGTTCGCGCGAGGCGAACTCGCCCGTCGGCGGCACGCCCACCCAGACCATCTCCCGGTCGATGTAAAAGAGCTGGCTCGGGTCGTCGGCGGTCAGGTCGGCGTCGGCGATCAATCCATCCGGGCCCGCGAGGCGGTTGGCGGCGAGGACGAGGTGCTTGAGCGAAAACTGATCCTCCAGCACGTCGAGTCCATGGGCCGCGAGGGCGAGGACGGCAGTCATCATCGTCGCCGTGACGGGCAGCACGGCCCACCACTGCCCGCGCCGGGCCAGCAGCGCCGAGCTGCCTCCCCCCACCAGGAACGCCGCACCCGTCATCCACAGCAGCGGGGTCAGCAGCCGCCACGTCTCCCGGGTAAACCCGGCGAGCGTACCCATCATGGTGTCGCGCACCGTGCCCGGCGCACCGGCCGCGGCGGTGAGCGCGCCGGCCGAATGCCATTGCAGCCAGGCCGCTGCGCCGAGCGCCAGCACGCCCAGCAGGGCCAGGCACCACCCGGGCCCGACCCGCATCCACCCGGGCAGCACGGGGCTCTGCGCCCCCTCCGCCCAGGGACGCGCGAGCCACAACGCGACCGGCCCCCAGGCCGTCAGCAGGTAATAATCCTGCAACGAGGAAAACAGGAGCGTCACGGCCGTGACGCCGAACCATGCTACGACGAGGTCGCGCGCGACGGCCCGCACCCCGCCGTCCGCAGGCTGCGCCGCGCGCGCGCGCCAGGCCGCCGGGAGGTAGAGCGTCCACGGCAGGAACAACACGAGGTGCTCCAGCGCGAACACGCCGAGCGGCACCCGTTCGCTGTCCACCGGGTAACGCCGGTTGACGACGTGCCCCCACTGCTCGTTGACGAATTGATCGTAGAGAAACCCGGGGTACCGCGCCGCCACCGCCGCGTACCACGGCACCAGCGCCGCGAGGAAAAACAGGATGCCCCCCGGTTGCACGAGCCGCCGCCAGACCGGCCGCGCCGCCGGGTGCCGCCAGGCCAGGATCGCCGCCACCGCGAGCGGGTACAGCGCGCCATGGAGCCCCTTGCAGCCCGTGCCGAGCGTCATGCCCACCCACGCGCCGAACATCCAGCGTCCGGCGCGCGCCGGGTCCTCGCACGCGCGCAGGAAACACCAGAAAGTCCACGTCAACGCTGCCGCCAGGAAGGGCTCGGGCGCGATGAGGTGGCAGAAGATGAACGTGCCCGCCATCGTGGCCAGGATCGTCGCCGCCGCCCGGCCCAATGCATCGCCGCCCAGCCGCCGCCCGATGAGGAAAATCCCCGCGAACCACGCCAGCGACGCCAGCGCGTTGGGCAGCCGCGCGCCGAACTCGTTGACGCCGCACACCCGCATCGAGATCATCAGCGCCCAGTACACCAGCGGCGGTTTTTGCAGCCGGGGAATGCCGTCGTTCGTGGGGATGAACCAGTGGCCGCGCTCCAGCGCGCCGTGGACCGCGGGGAGATAGTCGCCCGGCCGGTCCATCATCTCGCGCACGGCCCCGGCGTATTGCGCTTCGTTCTGGTCGAACAACGCCGGACCCGTGCTCGCGCCGATGTACAGGCACGCCGCCAGCGCGAGCGGCAGCCAAGGCAGCCACCGGCGCACGAAGGGGCGCGCGCACCCGTCCCGGCCCGGGACGGGCGCGGCGGTTGGCGGCAGCAGGGGTGAGGACGGCATCGTGGGGCCGTCCATGAAAGGAACAAACGGACCGCCGGGCAACTCATATTTCATCTTGCGGTGCTTGCCGGGCCAGCGTGCTACACTGAGATGCCTGCGAGGGCTCCCAACCTATCCATGAAAGTCGGTATCACCGGCGCGACGGGCTTCATCGCGCGACACCTCATCCCCGCCCTGCGTGCGCACGGGCACGACCCGGTCGCCTTCGCACGTTCACCGGGCCAGCCTGTGGCCGGGTGTGCAGAAACGCGCCTCCTCGCCCCGGCTGCCCCGCCGGATGTCACGGGGCTGGACGCCGTGATCAACCTCGCGGGCGAGAGTATCATCGGCCTCTGGACGGCCGCCAAGCGGCAGCGGATCACGGCGAGCCGCGTCGGCACGACCCGCCGCCTCGTGGCCGCGCTCCGCGACACGCCCGGCGCACCGAAGGTGCTGCTCAACGCGTCCGCCATCGGCTTCTACGGGGACGGCGGCCAAAGGGAGTTGACGGAGGATTCTCCCGTCGGCACGGGCTTCCTGCCCGAGGTCTGCCGTGAATGGGAGACGGAAGCCCGGGAGGCGCACGCGTCCGGCGTGCGGGTGGCCCTGGTGCGGATCGGTTACGTGGTCGGCGGCGACGGCGGCGCGTTCCCGCCGGTGCGCGCGACGTTCAAGCTCGGGCTGGGTGGACGGGTGGGCGACGGCCAACAGTGGATGCCCCCCGTGCATGTCGCCGACGTGGCGGGGTTGTTCGTGCACCTGTTGGAAACCCCTGCGGCCGTTGGCCCGTACAACGCCGTCTGCCCGCACCCGGTCCGCAACGCCGACTTCACGCGCGCCGTCGCCCACGCCTTGCACCGCCCGGCGATCTTCCCGGCACCCGCCTTCCTGCTGCGCGCCGCGATGGGCGACCTCTCGCACCTGCTGCTCGACAGCGCGCGCGTCCTGCCCGAGCGCACGCTGGCCAGCGGCTACATTTTCCACTTCCCCGCGCTCGCTGAGATGCTGGCCGACGTTTGCCGGTCAAGGGGAAGATCGGAAGCCTGAACCCTGAGGGGCGGCCCGCGATCTTCCCACCTGCGACTCCCGTTTATTCCGGTTCCGCCTTCCAATGACCCCCTACCAACCCCGCGCCGTCCGGTTCCGCGAACTCTGGGAGCCCGGCGGCGGCTGGCGCATCAAGCTCTACGGCATCGCGCACGGCTGCCTGGAGCCGCACGCCGAACTTCTCGCCGCCGCCCGCCACGCCGCCACGGGCATCCTGCGTGATATCCCCGTGGACGTACCGCATGACCGCGTCGGCTACCTCGTGGTCCACGCCGGGCTGACGAACGACTTCGTGTTCTTCGACTATTGGGCGCACGAGAACGAGATCTATCACCACTTCTTCTTTGCTCCCTCTGGTGATTCCACCCGGCTGACGGACATCACCGCGACCGCTCGCGCGGCGTGCGTCTGGGACATGGCGGTGCAGGCATTCGAGCGCCAGGCCTGGGTCGAACACGTCCTCAAACGCTCGGATGCCCCGGATTTCGACGCCTATCTCGCCACGACGCTCAGCGCGGACATCTGACGCCAGCACCTCGCGCCGCGCCGCAGGTGCATCGCAACGCGCCACGGTGGCCTTGCCGCCCCGTAACTCACACGTTAAGGGGGAAGCATGAAAACTCTTCGCCTGCTCACCCTGACGTGGTTGGTCCTCCTGGCTGCCGGAACCTCGCTCCAAGCGCAAACCATCGACCCGAAACTCAAGATCGAGACGTTTTTCAACCTCCTCGCTCAGGGCGATCCAGGCAAGGCTTACGACGCGTTGTTCAACGGTTCAAACCTCCAGTCGCGCAAGCCCGACGCCATCACCGCGCTGCGAAACCAGAGCGACATGGCAGCCTCGCTCTACGGCAAGACGATTGGCAGCGATTACATCGACTCCCGGGCGTTCGGCACCTCCGTGCAGCGGCTCGTCTACGTGCAAAAAATGGAGAAGTACCTGGTCGTGTGGGAGTTCTTCTACTACAAGGCGAGCCGCGATTGGAATCTCGCTGACGTGCGCTTCAGCGACAAGCTCGACCTCCTGCGCCCCGCTGAATCGTTGCTGTCCGAAGACAGCCCCGCCGCCTCGCAGTAGCAGGCGCACCAGCGCGCTTGCTGCAAGAGCCAGGTTTTTTATTCCTGCCATTTCCTGACACCGTCCGCGCTGGTGAAGACGAGTTTTGCGGGCGGGCTGACGTGTTGTCATCGCGGGGCTCCGCAATGGGTCCGGCTGATCGTTGCGCGCCTTGCCGCACCGATCACGTTCGGCCGTGCCGCCCGCTTTGACTTTCCCGCCCCGGTCCGCTAGAAGCAGGGCGTCCCATGTTCACCAACCTCAAGCATCTCCATTTTCTGGGCATTTGCGGCACCGCCATGGGCGCGGTTGCCGCGGCGCTGCGCGACCAGGGCTACGTCGTCACGGGTTCCGACGAGGATATTTATCCGCCCATGTCCACGTTCCTCGAAGAAAAGGGCATTGCCCTCTTCAAGGGCTACTCGCCCGGGAACCTGCCCGCCAACGCGGAATTGATCGTCATCGGCAACGCCATCCGCCGCGGCAACCTGGAAGTCGAGGAGGTGCTCAACCGCAAGCTGCCCTATTGCTCGCTGCCGGAAGTGCTCAAATTCTTCTTCCTGCGCGGACGCCACAACCTCGTGGTCACCGGCACCCACGGCAAAACCACCACGACGAGCCTGCTCGCCTGGGTGCTGCAATCCGCCGGGCTCGCGCCCGGTTACATGATCGGCGGCCTGCCCAACAACCTCGGCCAAGGCGCGCAGTTCAACGCTTCCCCCTACTACGTCATCGAAGGCGACGAGTACGACACCGCCTTCTTCGACAAGCGCAGCAAGTTCGTCCACTACCTGCCCGAACTGCTCATCATCAACAACATCGAGTTCGACCACGCCGACATCTACAAG
>CAXTVY010000150.1:0-1377 GCA_964247665.1 uncultured Chthoniobacterales bacterium
GGCAGCGCCAGCGGATCGTCAAATTCCCCGGCACGAACACGGGCGCGGCGTTCTCGCCCGACGGCAGCCGCCTGGCCATGACGTGCAGCAAGGATGGCAACCCAGAATTGTACGTGACCGGCGTGGACGGCGGCGGCGCGCGGCGGCTGACCCACACGCCGGACGTGGAAAGCTCGCCCTCGTGGTCGCCCGATGGCGGCGAAATCATCTACGACGCGGGCGTGCCCCCGCAGCTCTACCGGATCAGCGCGGGCGGCGGCAGCGGGCGGCGCGTTGGCACGGGTTTCGGCTATGCCGCCGAGCCGGATTGGTCGCCGGACGGCAAGCGGGTGGCTTTCAACGTGCGCGAGGGCGGCGGGTTCGCCATCGCGGTGCTCGACCTGGACGGCGGCACGGCGCACGTGGTGTGCGGGGCCGACGCGCAGGACCCCGTTTGGGGCGCGGACTCCCGCCATCTTGTCTATAGTTCGGGCGATGCCATCAACATCCTCGACGTGCCCACGGGCAAAAAAACGCGCGTTGCCAGCGGCCTGGGCAAGGTCTCCGAACCCGCCTGGAGCCGCTGACCCTTTTTGCATCGCCCTCCGCCTTCTGCCTTTTTCTAGTTCCGACTTCCGACTTTCATGATCTTCCGCCCCTTCCTCGTCCTTGCCCTCGCGCTCTTCACCCTCACCACGGCTTGCACCAAGAAGAACGGCGCGCGCGACGGCGCGACCTACACGGGCGGCTCGGACAGCGACCGCGTCAACGGCACGCCGCTCTCGGAGCGGCAGGACGGCGTGTCCTTCCTTGACCCGAGCGTGAGCAAGAGCCGGTTCGCGCCGGTGCACTTCGCCTTCGACAGCTTCAACATCGACCCCGAGGACATCGGCAAGGTGCGCGCGGTTGGGCAGTTCATGAAAGGTGCCTCGAACAACGTGATCGTGGCAGGGTTCTGCGATGAGCGCGGCACGGCCGAGTACAACCGGGCGTTGGGTGAGAAGCGCGCCGGGGCGGTGCGCGAGGCGCTGATCTCCGAAGGCGTGGACCCGGGCCGGGTCCAGACGGTGAGCTTCGGGGCCGAGATGCCCGTTGATCCGGGCTCCAGCGAGAGCGCCTGGGCGAAGAATCGCCGGGTGGAATTTGGGGTGACGCGATAAGTTGGAGCGATCACGGCGTACCCGGTCTTCATTTTAACAGCGAGTTATTTCAGTTTTCCAGTCCAGGCCAAGTTCTGGAACTCCTGAAACTCAAGCGGGAATAGAACCTGGGTTTCCCGAGCTTTGGGCGCCGCAGCCGTTGGCCGCCCCTTGCGCCCTTGACCAGGCCGGTTTTACTTGCCTGCCCGCCATCCTTCGCCATGCATTCCTTCCACTACCACAAGGGCCAGCTCCGTTG
>CAXTVY010000150.1:1387-10797 GCA_964247665.1 uncultured Chthoniobacterales bacterium
GGGTGGACCTGTCCGCCCTCGCGGCCGAGCACGGCACCCCGCTCTACGTCTACAGCGCACAGACCATCCAGGACCACTTCCGCCGCTTGGACTCCGCGCTCACCGGGCTGGACCACCTCATCTGCTACGCCGTCAAGGCCAACAGCACCCTCGCCGTCCTGGACCTGCTCGGCCGCGAGCGCGCCGGATTCGACATCGTCTCGGCGGGCGAGCTGTACCGCGTCCTGCACGCCGGGGGCAAGCCCGAGTGCTGCACGTTCGCGGGCGTGGGCAAGACGCGCGACGAGATCGAGTACGCCCTGCGCAAGGAGGTGCTCTCCTTCAACGTCGAAAGCGAGGCCGAGCTGGAGCTGATCAACGCTGTCGCGGGCGACCTGGGCCGCCGCGCACCCGTGGCTCTGCGCATCAACCCGGACGTGTCGGCCGGCGGCCACAAGTACATCTCCACCGGCAAGAGCGAGAACAAGTTCGGCATCGGCATCGACCGTGCGCTGGAGGTGTACGCGGCGGCGGCGAAGATGACGCACATCCGCCTGCGTGGCGTGCAGATGCACATCGGCTCGCAGATCACCGAGGCCGGACCGTTCGCCCGCGCGGTGGCGAAGGTCGCGCCCCTGGCGGCGGAACTCAAACGCGAGTACGGCATCGAGTTTTTCAGCGTCGGCGGGGGGCTCGGGATCGTGTACAAGTCCTCGCTGGAGAGCGGCCAGGAAGCCTGGTGGCACCAGCCGGACGCCGTGCCCGCACCTTCCCTGACCGTCGAGGAATACGCCGAGGCCATCGTACCCACGCTCAAACCACTGGGCCTGCGCATCCTGCTGGAGCCAGGCCGCTTCCTGGTCGGCAACGCGGGCGTGCTGCTCTCGACCGTGCAGTACCTCAAGACCACCGACAGCGGCAAGAAGTTCGTCATCGTGGATGCGGGCATGAACGACCTCATTCGCCCGGCGCTCTACGAGGGCTACCACGAGATCGTCCCCCTGCGCGAGCCCGCCCCCAGCGACCGCCGCGAGGCTGCCGACGTGGTCGGGCCGGTGTGCGAGAGCGGCGACTTCTTCGCCCAGGCCCGCGAACTGCCCCCACTGCGCCAGGGCGAGCTGATCGCGCTGATGAGTGCTGGGGCCTACGGTTTTGCGATGGCGAGCAACTACAACTCGCGCCCGCTGGCAGCGGAAATCATGGTCAGCGGCACGAAGGCTCAGGTGGTCCGCGAGCGTCAAGGCCTGGGCGATCTCATCCGCGGCGAGCACCGGATGGAGGAAGCTCTCGCCGCACGTTGAGTTCGTGGGGCTTCCGGGGTGCCGTCGCCTGCGGCTGGCTGCGGTGCGCGCACAAAATAGCCTGTACAACCAGCACACCGGTCCTTATCAAGGCTTTTCTCTCCAGACGCCCCGGCCCCGGGACCCTGGCGGTCACGGACGGCACACCGCCAAGTGGTTGATCCGGCCATCCTTCCCGCCTCGCCTCCGGACGTGCTACCATGGATACGATCCCAGACAATCCGGCCCCACCAGACGGCCAGAAGCGATGGTCCCTCCACTGGATGGTGCTGCCGCTTTCGCTGGTGACTTTGCTGCTGTTTTTGCGGATGCCTTCGGCCTTCCTCCGGCCACAGTTTTGGGCGGAGGACGCCGCCGTGCTTTTCCTCCAGGCACGCGCCCAGGGTTGGCACACCTTGTTTCTGACCTACCCTGCTTACTACATCCTCGCCGGGCGGCTGGTCGCCTGCCTTACCGGGAGCCTGCCGGCGCTTTATGCTCCCTGGGTGTATTGCTACGCCTCCCTGGCTTACACGCTGCTGGTCGCCTGGTTCTGCCTGCGGGCACGCCTGGATTACCTCATGGACCGGCGGGGCAGGATCGCGCTGGCGCTGGCGCTCGTGCTGGCCCCGCAGAACGGGGAGGTGCTGATGAAGTTGATCGGCTCGCAGTGGGTGCTGATGCCGATTTTGCTCGTGCTGATGTTGCAGGAACCACCGGCCCGGCCGCGCCAGGCGGTCGCGGATTTCCTGGGTTTGCTCTTCGTCGGGATGACGGGTCCCTACAGCGTGCTTTATGCCCCCTGGTTCCTGGTGCGCCTGCGCAAAGTCACCGGCGGATGGTCCCGGTACAACCTGTGGCTCATCGGCGCGGCCTGGAGCGTGGCGGCAGTGCAATTCTGGGCGGTTTGGAACAAACTGGCACCGGCCGGGCCGTTCGTCCGGGACCCCCACCAGTGGTCGAAGGAACTCGGCTTCGTCTTCCCGGGAGGCTTGTTCTTCGGCGCGACCGTGCCGCACTTCCTCGGGCAGGCTTTTTACGTGATCTCCCCGCTCCTGCTCCTGCTCGCTGGGTGGGCCCTGTGGCGAGGGGAAAGGAAACGGCTCTGGCCAGCCCTGGCGTTGTTCGGCTGTGGGGGCATTGCTTACGTGGGCGGCCTCCGCGACCAAGCGGCAGCGGTGTTGAATCTCGATCCGTTCGCGGATGGCGGCCGGTACTTCTATCCCTTTTACCTGTTTTCCATGTGGATCGGCGTCATCTACGCCTACAACGCGTCCACCGCCCTGCGCACCGCCGGCCGGGTCGCTCTGGTGATGATGCTGGCGGCCAGCGCCAGCGATTTCACGTTTTCAGGCGATTTCACGATGACCATGGCGACCTGGCCAAACCCGGCCTGGCCCCATCCGCACTGGGAAAATTACGCGGCGCGCCTGGATGCCGGTGAGGCCGTGGAACAGGTGCCGGTGATGCCAGATTGGAAGGTGGACTTCCCGGCACGGCAGACTGCGGACCCTCAGAAATAGGCCGCTGCCCGGCCACGGGGGAGTTGACGCGGGCACGGGATCGGCTACACAGTACCGTCGCGTCGGCGGCACTCCTGCTGCCTGCCAGCCAAACCCATGAAGATCGCCCGTTTTCTCGCTGCCGTCCTGCTGCTCGCGCTCGCCGCGCCCACGATCAGCCAGGCACAATCCACGCCGAACAGCGCCGTTGCCCGCACGGCCGCCTACAATGTTTCCACCCAACCGGCCACGGCCACCGAACCGCTGCCCCCGGTGGTCACCGGCCCGCCGCGCGAGTACGTCATCCTCACCGGCGGCCCCTCGCTGACGGTCTGGGAGAAGTACAAGGCCGCGCCGCACGACCAGTTCTGGGGCAGCTTCGTGCGCGCCTCCCGCACCCGCTTCCAGCAGCTCCAGAAGGAGATTGGCAACGACCCCAACGCCCTCTACACGTGGCTCGTTTTCGAGGACGGCTACAAGTCCCGCGGCGCGCAGGACCACCAGGACTACGTGAGTGACCTCAACTCCGTGCGCGACAAGTACCACCTGCACATGGTCCCGGTGGAGAACGGGGTACAGGTCATGGATTACCTCAACCACGGCCAGGACCGCAACCGCATCAAGGTCGTGGACTTCGAGTATTTCGGCCACTCCAACCGCTGCTGCTTCATGTTCGACTACAGCTCGAACATCGACAGTGCGTCCAAGTATTATCTCCATGAGGATCAGCTCACCGCCTTGAGTCGCGGTGCCTTCGCGCGCCGCGCGTTCGTCAAGAGCTGGGGCTGCCACACCGGCGAGAGCATGAGCGCCAAGTTCTACAGCGCCACGGGCACCCGCATGATCGGGGCCATTGGCCGCACCGATTTCTCCAACCGCGACGAGGCGCTCAACGGCGTCATCCCTGTCCTCAGCTCCCCCGACGGCAAATGGGTGCAGTAACCGTTTTCCCCTCCCCGGTGGACGCCGCCGGGGCCGCCCTGGCGGCCATTGCCTCCGACGCCTCGGCCAGTCCGGCTGACCAACCGGCCATGCAGCGCGCGGGCCTGGATCTCGCGGCGCTCGAAGCCATTTACCGGCAGCCGTTTTTTGACCTGCTCCAGCAGGCGCGCGCCGTGTACGAGGCGCACTGGCCCGCGAAGGACGAGATGCAGCTCTGCACGCTGCTTTCCATCAAGACCGGCGGTTGCAGCGAAGACTGCGGCTATTGCGCGCAGAGCGCCCGGTATACCACGGGCGTATCGGCCGAGCGGCTCATGGGCACGCCGGAGGTCCTCGCGGCGGCGCAACGCGCGAAGGAAAACGGCTCGACTCGCTTCTGCATGGGGGCCGCGTGGCGCGGGGTGCGCGCGGGGACCGAGAAGTTCAACCAGGTGCTCGACATCGTGCGCGAGGTTTCCCAACTCGGCATGGAGGTGTGCGTTACCCTGGGCCAGCTTGCGGACGTGGAGGCCGCGCAACTCAAGGCGGCGGGCGTGACCGCCTACAACCACAACATCGACACCTCCCCCGACTATTATCCCGAGATCGTCTCCACCCACACGTTCCAGGACCGCCTGAACACGATCCGCGCCGTGCAGGGCAGCGGCATGGCGTTATGCTGCGGGGGGATCGTCGGATTGGGCGAGACGCCCGAGGACCGGCTCAAGATGCTCGCCGTACTGACGGGCCTGGACCCTGCCCCGGAGAGCGTGCCCATCAACTGCCTGATGGCCATGCCCGGCACGCCGCTGGAGGACCAGCCGCCGGTGGACGTTTTCGACCTCGTGCGCCTGATCGCCACGACGCGGGTTGCCCTGCCCCGCGCGCGGGTACGGTTGTCGGCGGGCCGCACGCGGCTGAGTCCGGAGGGGCAGGCACTGTGTTTCTTCGCCGGGGCGAACTCGGTGTTCTACGGCGACAAGCTGCTTACCGCTGCCAACCCGGCCTCCCGGGCGGATTTGGCGCTGCTGCGTGCGCTCGATTTGAAGCCGTCCGAGCTGTCTCCGGCCGCTAGCAAGAGTCGGATTTTGTCGGACAACGAGAAAATCCCAGCAGAAGCGTCTGAATTGCGTTGACGCCAACCCACAAAACAGCCCAGAGTGCGCGGCGAATGAAATCCATTTTCCCCCTCCTCCTTTGCTATGTGCTGATGACGGCGCAAACCTACGCGCTGAGCGGCGGTCCCGTCTTCCGGAGCGTCAACAGCTACATCGGCTCCTATTCGGGCTCGCTCCGCGCGACCACCGACATCCTCAATCCGGCCAGCAACAACCCGAAATTTCTCGTTCCCAACGCGGTTGGCGTGTTTACCTTCTCAGTCGATGCTACCGGCTCGACGAACTCCGTTTCAACGGTCACTACGGGCACCAACTCCAACCAGGTGACGACTGGGACGTTCCTGCTGTTCATGAACGGACTGATCTTTCAAGGTACGATCTCGGCCATCGTGAACCCTGTGAGCGGTAGCATGACTGGAGTCATCGTTGCCAGCGATTCCGTCACCTCGACGACCACTGGTTCATCCACCAACCTCAACGCCAATGGCTACATGAACGCGAAGATCAGCGCGAATTCTACTAATTCTACTTCGACCGCCTTGCGCGTGAACGGCAAGGCCACCTTGCAGGTTGACGATGGTGTCGTCAGCGGCACCACCCTGCAACCCATTTCACCGACGCAAACGCTCATGTTCAACGTGTCCGGGTTCCAGCAGACGAGCATCGTCACGATTTCAGCCTCCTCGTCAGGTGCTGCCAGCGGTGCAGGCACCGCCACGGGCGGCACCACCGGTGGCACCGGCGGCATCGGCACAGGTCTTTGATCGGAACGCCGACTGACCTTGCGCGAATCGCGCGGCAGACGGCAGTAACCCGCTTTCAGTTTGGCACGCGGACAAGGCTGACGCTTTGTCCGCGTTTGCTTTTCAGACCGCCAGCGGCAAGTTCTCCCGGCAGGCCCACCCGCCCACGCAGTTTCTTCCCTTTTCCACGTTCACGCCATGCCTTCCCCCGCAGGCCGCCGTTTTTTTGCCGCCCGGCGCGGCTTCACCTTGTTGGAAGTAGTGATCTGCGTCTTGGTGGTCGCCATCATTGCCACCATGCTCTTTCCCGTGCTCACGACGCTGCAATCGCGGGCCGAGCGCGCCAAGTGCACCGCCAACCTGCGCAGTCTGCACATCGCGGCGGATCTCTACGTGCAGGAACACCATCAATGGCCGCAGGTCGCCGTTACGGCAGACATGGAGCCCAAGGTGCTAGCCGGGCTCTGGATCGACATACTCCAACCTTACGGCTTGCAACAAATCAACTGGATTTGTCCGACGGTGCAGCGCCTGCTCAACTCGCCCGATTTCACCGATCCCGACGACAAGCGCATTGATTACTCAGCCACGGGGTTCGACACCAACCCGCAAAGCCCTTTCCTATACGCCACACAGCCCTGGTTCATCGAAACCGGCAACGTGCACGGCAACGGTAACCTGCTGATCTTTCCCGATGGTCATGTGCAATCGTTGAACGAGGTGCTCCAGACCACGAAGCCGCGTAACATCGGTGCCATGGGAACCGGCCACTAAACCTGTCTTCCCCGAAGCCAGGAGCAGTAGCGTAATCTCCCGCGCACCGGACGGCACGCCGCAGGTGCCTTGCGGCCTGCGCGAGCCCGGGTTCCCGGCCTCACGTCAACCGGCGGACGGTCGTCAAACTTTGGCCAATTCTGGTTCCTGCACGATCTCTGCCTCCAGCACCGCGAATGGGCGGATCTGTTCCAGGGCGTCGGTCAGCGTGGTCACCACCTTGTCGGCCGCGAGACGCTCGCGCCGCCGCACCAGCTTTTCCTCGTCCTGTTCGGCGTCCCAGAGTCCGACGACGATGTGCAGGTGCGGGAGTTTCGAGCGCAGCAGCTTGCACAGATAGCGCGTATGCAGCGTATCGTGCGGCGGCGTCGCGGAGATGCAGACGGTCTGGCAATTGGATTCAGCCACGTTCGCCACCATCTCGTTCGCCAGCGTCTTGAAGGAAACCGACTCGGCCCTGTAACCTTCTTTTTCGAGGCACTGGGCCAACATCGTGGCGACGATCTCGTCGGCTTCGTCCACTGCGGGCAGGCAAAAGACCGGATACTTCGACACCAGCGCGGCCGGGCCGGCCATGAGCGCGGCATCCGCCTCAGCCTTCGCTTCAGATTTGTCCTGATCTTTGTCCACGATCAGCTTGACCTTGCCGCCGTTCGCAGTGTGGCCGCTGCCGATCTCTTCGATCATCTCGCGAGTGGACTCGAAGATGAAACGTTGGTGACGCTCGTCGAGCGCCCCGCTCTGATCCTCCCGCTCGGCCGCCGCGAGCGCGGGCACGAAAAGGTCGGAGTACACCTGCACGGCGGTGTGGTCCGTTTGGTACTCCTCGGCTACTACACCCGCCTCACGCCGATCCATGGCCAAGAGCCGCTGGTAGTAGCGTTCGTTGACGCTGAGCGTCGGCTCGTCGCCCAGGAGCGCGTCCAGGAAACTCAGGCTCGGGATGTACTTTCCCAACACCGCGACGCAGACGGTCAGCGGGGTGGCCAACAGCAGGCCGACGCCGCCCCACAGCCACGTCCAGAAGATCGTGGCGACCATGATCGCCACGGGCGAGAGGCCGGTGTGCGCGCCGTAAAGCCAGGGTTCCAGCACGTTGCTGGTGACCAGTTCGATGGTGGCGAAGAGCGCCAGCACCTCAATGGGCATCCGCCACGTCTCCGTCACGGCCAGGGAAAGCAGCAGCGGGAAGCCCAGCGCAATCCACGCGCCGACGTAGGGAATGAAGCGCAGCAGGATGGCCAGCAGACCCCACAGGAAGGCGTTGGGCACGCCGATGAAGTAGAGTCCCAGACCGATAGGGATGCCGAAGCAGACGTTGATGATGACCTGCATCGTCAGGTAGCCTGTAACCTTATGCGCGGCCTCATCGAGCGCCTGCGTCGTCACGTTGAGTCGTCCCTTGCCGATGAGATGGATGATGCGGTCGCGCAGGTCCTCGCGCTTGAGCAGCATGAAGAGCACGAAGACCACGACGACCGCCCCGGTGCCGAGCGGACCGACGGCGGGCCCGAGCACGCTCTGGACGACCTCGACCAGGCTGGTGGCCGGCTGCACGACTTCCACCTGGGTGATCTTGCCCTTGTTGCCGCTGGAGGGTCCGTCGGGCCGGGTGGCGCTGGCTTCCGGCGAGGTGCCCGAAATCTGGTTGCTCAAAGCTCCCAAGGTAGCGCTGGCCTTGCTCAAAGGGCTGTTGGGGTCGGACTTCTTGAGGTTGGCGATGCGGTGGCTGATGTTGGACTGATAGCTGGGCAGCTTGTAGGTCAAATCAACCAATTGCATTCCCACGAGCGCGCCCACGCCACCAAGCACCGCGAACGCCAGCGCAACGGACACCAGCACGGCGGGCACACGTGGGAAGTGCCATCTTTCAAAGCGGGTGACGAGCGGCGCGAGCAGAAAGCTGAAAAGCAGCGCCAGCGCGAGCGGCACGAAGATCTCCTTCGCAAAAAACAGCACGGCGACCACGATGATAATCATGATCACCGAGAGCAGGGTGGAGAGCTTCTCGGCTTGGGTGGCGGCAGGGGCAGGCATGGTGGTTTGCGCCATAATCGCGGATGGCCAGCCGGTTGGCGGTATTCAAGGGAGACGCAGCCGTGATGCCATCGCCCAAAATCAACCGCCTTCCGCCTTCCGCCTTTCACTGCTCCGCCGAGCCATCCCCGGAGGGCAAACCCCACCCTGCCGCCGGGCTATTCGGCCCGAGGCGGTAATCCCCTTCCGGGCCGTCCACGAACAGCGGGTCTTGCCACAGCGAGTGCGCCTCGGGGCTACGGGTTTCCCCGCGACCGGCCGCGTTGGCATGCGCGAGCAAAAACGTCTGCCAGCCCTCGAATGCCAGCCCGGGCCGCCGGTAGTTCGTGCGCTCATACGTGCAGAACACCTCCTTCTGCGCCTGATTCCAGAAACAGTTCTCGTCGGAATCCAGCGTGCCGTAGTACCACCCGAAATCGCCCTTGCCCGCACGGTCGGAAACCGGTAGGTCGCAGATCACCTGATTCGCGTCGAACCCGCAGAAAACGTTGTGCCGGTAGGTGTGCCCGGTCGCACGCAACGCGGGGGCGACGCGCGTCTCGAAGTTGGGCAGGTCGGCGCGCTCGGCAACGTTCCAGACGTTGAGCTGCGGCATGGCGTTGCCTGCAACCAGGCAGCTCTCCAGCGTCACGCCGGGCGTCGTGGAAATTGACACGGCCGCCGGGAAAGCCGCGTCGTCCTTCAGCCCCGGCGGGGTCCGGTTACCGGTGATCTCGCAACGCCGGATGCGCACCGGCCCCGGGCTATCCTCAACCAGTAGGCCGCCGACGAGGTTGTTGCGCACTCCGCTGTCCTCGACGGTGAGATCCGTGCAATCGCCCGTCCACCACAGGCCCCGGCAGGCATTGCCCTCGGCGTGGTGCCGCCGCCAGGTGGACCCGTGCAGGCTAACCGTCTTGGCTCCGGCTTGGCCCACGGGGTCGATCCAGCCCGCCCACTCCCCCCGGAAGTTGTTGAAGCTCGTCTCGCAATCCTCGACGAGCAGATTTTTGAGGCACGCCGCGTAGAGGCCGCTGCCGCCATTGTGCAGCAGACGCACACGGCGCAAGGTCACGC
>CAXTVY010000151.1:0-10681 GCA_964247665.1 uncultured Chthoniobacterales bacterium
CGATGATGCGCTTGCTCGTACGTCGGCTTTCATGTTAACCACACAGGTTCTAAGATGATTGCCATAAATGGGTGGTTGCTTTCTGTGGTGGATGAAGGCGAGACGCCGGACATGAATGTCCGCGCGGGCTCAGCCGGGATGGTTTGTCTATCCAGTCGCGGGAATGCGGCTGGCGGGCAGAAGGAAGCGGCTGATAAGCGCGCCCTTCTCCGAAGTTATCTAACACGGAGATGGCTACTGTTACCGCCTTGGAAGTCGTGCTGCAGCCGGACTTCTACGGGCGATGCGTGACAAGCAATGTCATCCGGCTCTGAGGGTTGCTTACCCCCATCCTTGCCTGGAGCTAAAAGCCTGGAAAGCCGGGCTGCGTTCTGCTCTGGTATCAGACCCCATGCACGACGAATCCTGGCTGATCGTGGACACCGAAACCGATGGCGTGATGACGCCCATCCACGCCGTCGAGATCGCTGCCCAGCGGATGCGCGGCTGGCGGCGGGATGGAGAGCCCTTCCAAGTGCTGCTCAACCACGACGTGCCCATCGATCCCGGCGCGGAGGCCGTCCACGGCTACTCCCGCGCGTACCTCCGCCGACACGGCGCTCCTCCGCTGGAAGCACACGCCGCTTTTCGAGCGTACGCCACCGATCTGCCGATGGTGGCTTACAACCTGAGTTTTGACTGGAACCGGGTGCTGGAGCCAGAGTACGCCCGGTTGGGCGTGCCCATCGCTGGCAGGCGCGGCTTCTGTGCCTTGACGCTCACCCGGCGCGTGGTCAAGGAGGTGCACAACTACCGGCTGGAAACTCTCAAGACTCATTTTGCGCTCAACCGCGAACGCTCCCACCGGGGCCGTAGCGACGTGGAGACCACGGTGGCGCTCCTCGAACGCATCGCGTTGCCCAAGCTGTCGCGTTCGGGCATCGCTGGCTTCGAGGCCGTGGCCGCCTTTGCCAGACGCACGCCGGTCGCCGCCTGCTTGGCGCATATCCACGGGAAGCCCTGACGGTTTTCATCCCCGGCTGGAGGTCGGCTCCGGCTTGTGAAGACTGCGGGGACGACAGAATAAGCAACCTGCCACCGTTCATCGGAGGCATCGTACCGGCCATGAATCGTCCCTCCTCAGGCTGGGAGCCAACCAATCGATACGGCATTTTACAGGCCGGCAATCCGTTGCTGCCTCCCTTCACAAGCCGTCTTCTCGCTTCCTGGCTCCCCTTCCGCACGAGGACCTTCCGTCACATTGAGGACGTTGACGGTTTATCTGACGTATTTTTGGAATCCCAGATATGGAGTTGTTAAGCACCACAAAGAGAGCGAGTTAGCTGACATGGATACACGTTGGTTAAGCCGGTCATGTAGCATGCTCTAAAATAGGTGGCGCAGATGGCATATCTGCGCCCCGAATGATCAAATTCTGCCGCAAACTCCAGAATCTGAGATGTGCAAAAATCAGCCTGTAGGAAATCGCTTCCGGTCAGTTACTTACGCACGTACTGCAGGCTAGCCGAACATTGTACGGTCAGGGGGCGGTGCGATGCGGCTGCACTTCGAGGACTTTCACGATGGCATCTACGCCAGTCGTGATGCCTGCTTCGTAGTCTCCCCGCTGGAAGCCGGCGACGATGGCCTTGACGATGCCTTGGCAGACCGGGTCGGTGAGCGATGTTTTCAGCCCAAGGCCGACCTCAATCCGTAGCTTTTGATCCTCCACGAAAACGAAGAGGATCACGCCGTTGTTGATCCCTTTCTGTCCGACGTGCCAGGCGTTGAACACCCGCAGGCAGTAATCATCAAGCGGAGCATCGGATTGCATTTTGGACAAGATGACGACGAGAAATTGCTCGCTGGTTTCGTGTTCGACCCCTTCCAGTCGACGATCCAACTCGATGGCAAAAATCGGGCTGGTCACCTTGGCGTAGTCGCTAAACCAGTGCGTCGGGGTCGGCGGGATCACCTCGACAGGCTCGTTCAAAGACGTTGCGGTCGGCGTGTTGTGAACGGTCGGCGGTGACTGCGCTGGCATCGGCGCGGCCCACGGAAAGAGGAGCAGGACCGCGAAGCAAACGGCCAACCTTGGCGAGGGAGACTTCATGAGGCGGCTCCGATGACCATGCCAAGGACGGCACAGATAAACGACACGATCAGGAGAGCAGCGCCCTTGTTGACCTGCTGCTGCTTGATGACGAACACGCCGCAAATGATCCCGGCCAGCCCGAGCACGGGCGGCAAGAGCCACAGCGACACCGCAGCACAGATGTAGCCGCCGATCAATAATCCGCCGGACGACGGGCCGGACGGGTTATCCGACGAGGGTGAGGACCAACCTGCGGTCCGAACCGGTGGAGGGGGCGGCTGCAAATGATGACTGTGCCCAGCCATCACACCGGCAATCTAAGTCAGGGGCTGCCAATCGGCGAGGCCTTCGTGCCAAGCGAGATCGGATGGCTCGAAAGCACAAGGCCAAATCTTGTTGTTTATCCCCTCGAACGAAAACGGGCCGAGCTGCTGTCCATCCTTCAAGACAAGAACGTGCTCTGCGGTAGCCGGGTCGAAAAGCACCGCCGTGCCTTGGCTGGATGGAGAAGCAGATGCCGCTGGTGCTCGGGAACGCTTTTGCAGCGACTTGTTCTCCTTCGGCATCTGGTTGACGAGCCAGAAGAGGCCACGGAGGACCATCAAGCCGAGACTGACTTTGAAGAACCACGGTATCCGCGAGAAGAAATCTGTGGCTTCGGCGGGAGTGACCAAAAGGTTCATGGGCTGTGAAAGCGGGAGCAATCCTGCTCTACAATAGAGCAAGTAACGGCCGCTACTCAAATACTTTCAAGCTCCGAAATGGAGCAACGTCGGAAGAACGCGGTGGGCGCAGAAATCCGCAGACTGCGCGACTCGAAGGGCTGGACTCAGGAAGTCCTCGCCGCTCGATGCGCCGTCTCGGGGTACGAGGTCAGCCGGAGTACGCTCGCCAAAATCGAGGCGCAGATACGCGGGATTTCAGACGTTGAAATGTTTGTTCTCGCCAAGGTCCTAGGCGTTTCTCTCTCCGACCTGTTCCCCGTTGGATTCCAAGCGCGGCTGCGGCGTGGAGATTACGCCCGAGTATTCGAATAGGTCTTTCTGCGTCGCTTCGGGCAGTCTAAAGCGGATTCGGTTGTCCGAGGCGTCGACGCAGCCGTTCAGCTGCATTGAATGCGAAGTCGCGGGCAACTGATTGGACGACTTGCAACCCGATGAAAGTCAGTGCCGTGGGGGGATAGACAGTCCAACCGAAGAATCGTGCCGGTTGTTCAGTCGAGAGCCGAAGCGAAGGTGCTCCGCAATCAGTCTCGGGATGCACGTGATGCGGTCCGGAAGCTGATTTCATAGCCGTGCACAACAAATGCATCGTGTTAGAATCTTGGTCTATGACTGATTACGAGTTCATGAATCTGGCCATCATCGAAGCTGCCAAATGCGAACCATCGGACCCTCACGTTGAGCCACGAGTTGGGGCGGTGATCGCTGTTGACGGTCAAGTGATCTCAATAGCTCATCGAGGACGGCATGATCATGCTGAAAAGATTGCACTCACGCAGGCTGGCCAAGACGTGGATCTATCTAAAGCAACAGTTTACACAACCCTGGAGCCTTGTACCCGTGAAGTCCGCCGAGGCACACTGGAGTCATGTAGCGAACGTCTCATCGCTGCTCACGTGAAAAAGGTCGTTATTGGAATTCTTGATCCGAATCAAGGAGTTACCGGCAAAGGCGTACTGCGATTGTAAGAACATCAGATCGAAGTGCAACTTTTCCCCGAGGAATTTGCCCAACGAATTCGTCGGATGAACGACGAGTTCATACGTGCCCAACAGAGTTTAGGTGTAAAGATCACCGATCCTCCCCCGACGGAAGTTGTTCGTGTCTGCGGCAGCTATCGGCAAGCTGCTTTAGCCGGCACGCTCACAAATCTGCCGATTCCGGGAGAGGAGGTCTACGCTGTCGTTCAACAATTACAGCACTGGTGGCCACAGGGGCAAATTGCTATCGATCCCCTAGAAATGACGTGGAGAACTTCCGTTACACTCGGACGCGAAGGTGAATTCACAGTCCACCTCATCAAAGTGAGCCCCCTAGACGGTGTCCTGCATATTTAATGACCCTTCCAAAGGTTATTGCCCAGCAGACGCGTGCGCCTGAGCCTGGCGAAGGCGACGCAGTGCAGGCCGGCCAGCGTGGAGGAGGAGTCGCTCATCATCACGGCGGGCCACAGGCGACGGCATCTCGCCATCCCCGCGCAGGAGCGTTCGACCACCCAGCGCCGGGGCCAGGGCACGAAGCCCTTCCTGGCCCGCGGCAAGCTGACCACCTCCAGACGCCCCCCCTGGCTCTTGGGCGGCGGCCGCCACCGCCGCGCCGTTGTAGCCGCCGTCCACGGAGGCGACCTCGACGCTTTCGCCGGCAGCTTCCTGCCCGTTGGAAAGCAGTTGCTCGACGTGGGCGCGTTCGTTCTCATGCGCCGCCGAGACGTGCGCCGCGAGCAAGTGACCCGAGGTGTCCACGGGGCCAGAGGCCCCTTCGCTCCTTTTCTCTTTTGGTGCCTGTCGTAGCTCGAAGGCGGCCCACTCTCGATGCTGCCTTGCAGGGCGCGGGCGTCCAACACGGCGGCGGTGGGCTGCTCGGGTCGAGCGGCCAGCAAGCGCAAGATCAGCCTCCTTCCAGCAAACACTGGTACGGGGACACCAACGTCCACTGCTCATCACACACATCACTCGGATCAACTCCAGGCTGGCGCATCGACGCGCACTGACTCTATAAAATGCAGAACACCGTCTGGGACCACGCAGGGAGACTGGAGAGTTACAAGACAGAAGATCAAGCGACAGACTACTGTGATTGGGGCACCATCCCGCCAGAAGCCGACGCCACCGAGACATCATCGCGTGCTCCAGCGTAAGCTGAAGCTGGCAGCGGATATTTTCACGTAGTTGAATCTTGCCTCACCGTTGCCGGTCGCTGAACTTGAGAACGTTTAAGTCTCTGGGACATCCCATGAACAAACGAGCGAAAACCGAGAAATTGACACTCACACAACGCGATGAATTACTCGGAACGTTGAAGACGCGTTTCGAGAAAAATATGGGTCGTCATCGAGGTCTAGCCTGGACGGAAGTGCGCGCAAAACTGGAATCCCATCCTGATAAGTTGTGGTCGCTGGGCGAAATGGAGCGAAGCGGCGGCGAACCGGATCTCGTCGGCCAGGATCAAATGACAGGCGACTACAGCTTTTACGATTGTTCCGCAGAAAGTCCCGGTGGACGCAGAAGCGTCTGCTATGATCTCGAAGCCCTCCTTTCGAGGAAGGAACATCCACCAGAAGACAGTGCCGTCGAGATGGCCGCCGCCATGAGGATCGAACTTCTCACGGAGGAGGAATATTTCGCGTTGCAGAAACTCGGGCGTTTTGACACGAAGAGTTCAAGCTGGCTGAAAACACCGACCGAGATGAGAGAACTCGGCGGGGCCCTTTTCGCCGACCATCGCTACGGCCGTGTCTTCGTGTATCAGAGCAGCGCGCCCTGTTACTACCGCGTCAGAGGCTTCCGTGGTGCGCTGAAAGTGTGAACGCCGCCAGTCCAGGGAGTCGCAAAATCAGAAAGGTGGACCCAGCCCGCGCCATCCGCTCACGCCGGGATCAACTCGTGTGCTGCTTCCGTTCGTGTAGACCCGTCGTCCAACGGCACGGAGGCCGGGGCCAACCGTTGACGCAGACGTTCGGCGATGGTCTGAACCATGAGCGCCTTTGAGCGGTCAAAAACGAACACCTGCTTCGTGCCCTTCTCCGGATTGTGCAACGTCAGGTCCTCGCTCAGGAAACGCGATTCGTGCGACGCCTTACAGCCGCTGACATCGAGCGTCCTGTAGAGCGAACGCCAACCGCGCCGTCCAATGAAGTGCAGCTTGTGCGGACTATCCACCGTGGCCACGATGTGGCCCGAGAAGTTCGTGAGGAGCCCGCCTTTGGACGAGCCCGTCAGGCACGGCGCGGCCCAGGCCACGGCCTCGCCGGTCGAGTTGAGCCGGGCAAACATCAGGTCAGGATCAGCCGGCAAGGCGTCGAGCGGCAGCGCTTCCTTGCCGGTTGCGGCGGGGAAAGACAGTTTCTTCCACAACAGCCATATCTTGATGCGCGCGAAACGAAAAATCTTCGGCGTCACGTACAACAGCGTCAGCACGATGCCGCCGAACACCACCGCCGACAGATATGGGTTGTGCTTGTACGAATATGCCATCAACCCCAGTCCGCCGCCCACGGCCACATCCTCGCCCACGCTGAGCGCGATGTTGGAAAACGGCTCCGGCGATCCATTGGCGATCAGCCGCGTGCCTGCCTTGGCCCCATGGCTCGTCAGTGTGACACCCCCGGCGAGCAGCGCCACGACCACGTCGAACACCGGGTCGCGGTGCCCGAGTGTGCCCACGGCCAGGAACGCTCCGCCGACCGGCCGGATGAAGGTGTGGACGGCATCCCACGCAGAATCCATCCACGGCACCTTGTCCGCGAGGAACTCGATGGCGTAAAGCACGCCCGAGACGATCATCACCGGCGTGCTGCCGAGGATCACGAGGTCCGGGTACTCCGCCGAAACGTCTACCCAGCCAAAGTGGATGGCGAGGCTGGTGGCGAAAACCGTCAGGTAGAGATTCAACCCCGCCAGGGTGGCAAAGCCGAGAGCCGTGCCGAGCTTTTGCAAAACTTCCATGGGAAAGATTTTGGGTCAGAGTATCGTCCCGACCCGATGTTTGTCACGGGGATTTTGTGTGCCACTGCCGCCAGAGCAACGGCATCCCCTGACCGTACATCAGGTGACGCACGGGCGTTGTGAAGTGCCGTGAGACGATCCGCGCATAATCCCGGCCGGTTTCACCATAGAATTGACCTTCCGTGGACACCACGTAACGATCCGGCGGCAGTGCCACCGCACCCGCCGCCGTCATCAGCAACGCCACGGCCGTTTGCTCGACGAACCACGAGCCCGGGTCGAACTCGCCGCTGGCCAGCAGCCGTTCCGCGTCCGCCAAGGCCAGGGCTCCGCGCGGGATGAACAGCAACCCTGCGTTCAGGCTGGCCGGGGCGGGCCAGCCCTGTCTTTGTGCCCAAGCGACGAGCCGTGGGTCGCCGTTGAGTTCGCCGTCTTCGAGGTTATACCTCGCCGGACCTCCCTGGCGCATGGCGTCGGCGAGTTCCGGCGAATGGCGGAACAGCAGCACGTCCGAGTCGATGTAGAGGACGTGGCTGCACTCCTGGCTATCGAGCAGCACCGCGAGCTTGCGGCCCATGGCGTTTGTCCGGCCGAACGCTACAACGGCGGGTGCGCGTGCGTGCAAGCGATCCAACGGTTCCTGCGTCGTGCGAACTTCCGCGCCGGGAAAAAGCTGCTGCCACCCGGCGGTGCCCCGCGCGAGCGCCGCCGGGTCTGCCGTGTCGAGGTGCAGCGTCAGGCCGAGCCGCGCATCGGGCTGGTCGAGGCGGTGCAGGAAGCTGTACGCGGCCCAGGCGGCGTCCGTCAGCGACCCCGGCGCGGCTTGCATGACCAACCGGGTGGACACCGCCTCCGTCGTGACGGGATGCGGCGGCAGGTCGAACACCCGTGCCCGCACCGGCCATGGCCGCCGCTTGTGCCACCACCACAGGGGACGGGTCAGCGCCTTGCGGGCCAGTCCGCGCCGCCACCAGGGAGCCGGGATGGCTGTCGTCATCATATCGCCAACCGTTCCAGCAGCCGGGCGGGATTGCCCACGTACACGCACTTTTCGGGCACGTCCCGGGTCACCACCGCCCCCGCGCCGATGACGGCGTGGTCCCCGATGGTCACGCCTGGCAGGATGATCGCTCCCGCGCCGATCCAGACATTGCACCCGATGTGCACGGGCCGCAGCGCCGATTTTTCGCCTTCAGCATCGGCGGGTGCGACGTGCCTTTCGGTCGAATTTTTGAGGTGTGCGACGCTCGTGATGACGCAGTTGCTCGAAATCAGCGCCCCTGCCCCGATGGACACCCCTCCGCCCGCGAAGATGTGGGTGAACGGGTTAATCTGCACGTCATCGCCGACGGAAAGGAGGTCCGCGCTGCCCACATGGCAAAGCGGGCTGATGCTCACCCGCTTTCCACACGCGGCAAAACTCTCCATCAGCCGATGGGTCCGGTAGTCCTCGTAGCCTCGCCAGAATCGCCCGAAGACCCGGTAAATGAAGTTGCTCAGCATAGAAACACGATTCCTACTCCGTAGCGCCTTTGATGCCGCCCGCCCGGCGAGCGCGGAAAAACTCCCGCAACACCTGCCCGCACTCCTCGCCACGCACCTCGGCGGTGATGTCGCAACGGTGGTTGAGCGAGGGATGTTGGAGCAGGTTGAGCAACCCGCCCGCCGCTCCGCCGCGTGGGTCCGGGCAGCCGAAGACGACCCGCCCCAACCGCGCGTGGACCGCCGCACCCGCGCACATCGGACACGGCTCCTTGGTCACATACAGCGTGCAATCGGTCAATCGCCAGTCGCCGACGTGGTTCTCGGCCATGGTGATGGCGAGCATCTCGGCGTGCGCGGTGGCGTCTTTGAGCTGTTCGACCTGGTTGAACGAGCGGGCAATCACCCTGCCCGCCCGCACGACCACGGCCCCGACGGGCACCTCACCAGCCTCGTAAGCGCGCCGGGCCTGGCGAAGCGCCTCGCCCATGAAGTGCGCGTCACTGTGCAGGTCGATGATGGGAGGAAGTTCCATGGTTGGCAGGTTGGGGAGGTTGGAGGAGCAAACCCCAGTCGGCGGCTGGAAGCAACTTTAGGGCGGCGTGCGGGGGCGGCGAGGCACTTGTTTGGGGGGGCAGGCACGATTCTGCCCTGGTGCACCCCGGCTTTGCCCAGACCCTGATCGCGCCCTCGCTCCTGGCGGGGGACTTCGCCCAACTCGGCGCGGAGGCCCGCCGGGTGCAGGCCGCCGGCGCGGACTGGCTGCACCTCGACGTGATGGACGGCCACTTCGTGGACAACCTCTCCTTTGGCCCGGCCGTCGTCGCCGCCATGCGCCAGGCCGTCACGCTGCCCCTGGACGTGCACCTGATGATCACCCGGCCCGACCACTACCTGGCCCGCTTCGTGGCGGCGGGCGCCCGCTCGGTCCACGTCCACCTGGAAGCCCAACACGACGTGGCCGCTACCTTGCGCCACATCCGCGCGGCGGGCTGCCTGGCGGGCCTGGCCCTCAACCCGGACACGCCCCTGGCGGATGCGATGACACACCTGCCCCACATCGACCTGCTGCTGCTGATGAGCGTCCACCCGGGCTTCGGCGGCCAGGCGTTCCTCCCCGCCACCCTGGACAAAGTGGCGGCGGCCGTGCGCCTGCGGGCCGAGCACGGCTGGCACTACCACGTGGAGGTGGATGGCGGCATCCAGGCGGACACGGCCAGGCTCGCGCGCGCGCAGGGGGCCAACGTGCTGGTGGCGGGCACCGCCGTGTTCCAAGCCGCGGACCCCGCCGCCGCCATCCGCGCCCTGCGCTGAACCCGCCCGATTGTCACTGCTCATTGCATCCCACCTGCAACCTCCTGCTTTCTGCTTTCTGCCTTTCGCTGGCACCGCCGCCGCACCTGGTCTAAAGTGCCCGCTTTATGGCGATGTTCCGTAAACCCAATTTCAATTTCGGCGGCGACAAGAAGAAGCTCCAGATTCCCGGCGGCCTCTTCCAGGCTTGCCCGGACTGCGGCGAGGTCATCCACAAGCTCGAACTGGCCGAAAACCAGCGCGTCTGCCCGCACTGCGAACACCACTTCGCCATCAGCGTGCGTGAACGCCTGAGTCATCTGCTGGACCCCGAGAGCTTCGCGGAGTCCGACGCCGAGATGGGCCCCGTGGACATGCTCGACTTCCGCGCCGCCACGGCCTACAAGGACCGGCTCGCCGAATACCAGCAGCGCACTGGTCTGAAGGACTCGGCCATCGCCGGGTTGGGCCGGATCGAGGGCCGCGCGGTGGCGGTCTCCGCGCTGGATTTCAGCTTCCTGGGCGGCACGCTCGGTTCGGTGGCGGGCGAGAAGATCACGCGCAACATTGAGACGGCCACGGAGAAGGGTCTGCCCGTGTTGATCATCGCGGCGGCGGGCGGCGCGCGGCTGCACGAGGGCATGTACGCGCTGATGCAGATGGCCAAAACGAGCGGGGCACTGGGGCTGCACGCGCAGGCACGGTTGCCGTTCGTCTCGATCCTGACTAACCCGACAACGGGCGGTGTGATTGCCAGCTTCGCGTCGCTGGGCGACGTGATCATCGCGGAGCCCAAGGCGATGATCGGGTTCGCTGGTCCACGCGTGATCCGCGAGACGACGCACCAGGACCTGCCGCCTGGTTTCCAGACGGCGGAGTTCCTGGAGGCGCACGGGCTGGTGGACATGATCGTCAACCGCAAGAAGATGCGGGCGACGCTGGCCAATCTGCTGGGGTATCTGGCCCCGGCGGCGGCCTGACGGGGCGCGGTCGCCAAAGTGGTTTGCACAAGGAACGAAGGGGGAAATTGGCATGAAGAGAGGCACTATCTGGGCACCTTGCCTTTCATAAGTCCCTGAAAAGCAACGAATGAGCTTTCCAAAATCGCTTATCTGAGAAGCTGTGTGGCTAAAAGGATTGTCGTCGGGCGGCTGATGCTGGCAGGC
>CAXTVY010000152.1:0-10572 GCA_964247665.1 uncultured Chthoniobacterales bacterium
CATCCGTGAAGACGAAACGCCCGCCGCCGACACCTTCGAACTGGCGGCTGACTGTGGGTTGGTCAGCCACTACAAGCCCGGCCAGGATTTCGACTCGATCCTGGAAGAAGCTTTCGCCGCGCGCTGGGAAAAGCTCGACACGCTCTGGACCCTGGAACGCGAGGTGGATCTCGTGCCCGTGCCCGGCAGCGCGATCATCCCGGATTTCCGCGTGGCGCACCCGGACGGCCGCAGCATGCTCGTGGAGATCGTCGGCTACTGGCGGCCCGAGTACCTGCGCAAGAAGTTCGCCCTGCTGCGCAAGGCGGGCCGCAGCGACCTCGTGCTCGCCGTCAGCGAGCGGCTCAACCTCGCGGGGGCGGGCGTCAACCCGGATGAATTCCGAGACCGCATCGTGTGGTTCAAGGGCAAACTCGATCCCAAGGCTGTGCTGGAGCGGGTGGAGGCGCTGGCCCCGCTGCCGTCATCCGAGCAAGCGGACACTATGGAAAAAGCGCGTGGAAAGCGTACCACGCGAAAGCCAGGATCAGCAGCACCGCCGTCATCCACCAAACCGGTTTGATCCCGGTCGCTTTGTTGGATGAACCAAATTCCTCTTTGACGAAAGCCTCGTAATCGAACCCATCGTCGTCAGCACTCTCCCGCCAGCCCGAACGGTGATCTGCCCCGCAGCCCGGGCAAGCCAGGGCCCGCGCGGGTACGTCCTCGCCGCACACCGGACAGAACTCCGGCGTCCGCCCCTGTCGGTGCGGCGAGTTCAGAGCCACTTGTTTACTCCCCGCCGCGCGTCGGGTTGTTGCTCAGGCCCGCCGTCAGGCCGCTGAGCATATATTCGCGGTTCATCCGCGCGATGAACGACGCGCTGATTTCCTTCGGGCACACCGCCGAGCAATTATAGACGTTGGAGCAGTTGCCAAACCCTTCCTTGTCCATCTGGCGCACCATGGCGAGGGCGCGCTGGCCGCGCTCCGCCTGACCTTGGGGCAGGAGGGAGAGCTTGGAAAGGCTCGCGCCCGTGAACAACATCGCGCTGCCGTTCGGGCAGGCCGCCGCGCACGCGCCGCAGCCGATGCAGGCCGAGGCATCCATGGCGAGGTCCGCGCTCTGCTTGGGCACGGGGAGGGCATTGGCGTCCGGCGCGCTGCCGGTGCGCACGCTGACGTAGCCGCCCGCCTGGATGATGCGGTCCAGCGAGGAGCGGTCCACGATGAGGTCGCGCACGATGGGAAAGGCCTTCGCGCGGAACGGTTCGACGTAGATCGTCTCACCGTCCTCGAACGTGCGCATGTGGAGCTGGCAGGTGGCGATGCCCGCCTTGAAGTTGCCGTGCGGCACGCCGTTGATGGTCAGCGAGCACGTCCCGCAGATGCCCTCGCGGCAGTCGGAATCGTGCGCGATAGGTTCCTCGCCGCGTTGGGTGACGCCTTCGTTGACGATGTCGAGCATCTCCAGGAAGGATGCACTGGCCGGGATATCCCGCGCCTCGTGGTCCTCGATGCGGCCCGGGCTGTTGGCATCGCGCTGACGCCAGATTTTCAGGTGGAAGTTCATGTTGGAAAGAAGGCTGTCTGGTTACGGGAGACGGAGGTTTAACACAGAGAACGCAGAGGACACGGAGATCGGAGGAGGAAGAAGGAGGAGAGGAAAAGGAGAACCAAGCAAAGGTTATTGGATGATTGTAGGAGCCTGGAAGTCAGGTGGATCGGCAGGCCGGCGGCGCTCATCCGGAGGGGTATTTACCAGTCGATGCACGCCTTGCTTCAGAACCAAAACGTGAAAGTTGATGATGAGGCCGACGCGTAGGCGACAGAGGCGCAGATAAGTGAGCAGTTGAGGCTTATCCGTGGGGGCAAGCGATTCCTTGGCCTTCACCTCGACGATGACCTTGCCGTCCACTAACAAGTCCAGGCGCAACCCCGCCGCGAGCCGTGTGCCCTTGTATTTGATCGGCACACTTTGTTGTCGTTGAAAGGCGATCTCCCGCGAATGCAGTTCATGGCAGAGCGCTTCCTCGTAAACCGCTTCGAGCAAACCGGGGCCAAGCCATCGGTGGACCTCAATGGCACCACCGATGATTTCCCTGGTCAATTCATCCTCGTGCATGTCAATTGGTTTCTCCCCCAACCCACTCCTCTTCCTCTCCTCCGGTCTCTGTGTCCTCCGCGTCCTCTGCGTTAAATTTCCGGCCTCGGCTTCACTTGTAGCTCCGTTGCGCGAGGTGGACCTTCTCGAAGGTCAACGCTTCCTTGTGCAATTCCGGCGCGGCCCCGTAACCCTTGTATTCCCAGGCGGCGGCGTAGGCGAAATTCGCGTCATCGCGCAACGCCTCGCCCTCGTCGGTCTGGCTTTCCTCGCGGAAGTGGCCGCCGCAGGATTCCGTGCGGTGCAGCGCGTCGAAGCACATCAACTCGCCGAACTCCAGGAAGTCCGCCACGCGGCCCGCCAGTTCGAGTGATTGGTTGAGGCAATCGCCGCTGCCGGGCACATTGACGTTCGTCCAGAATTCCTCCCGCAACGCCGGGATGCGCTGCAACGCCTCCCGCAGCCCCGCGTCGTTGCGCGCCATGCCGCACTTGTCCCACATCAGCAGGCCCAACTCACGATGGAAGCTCGTCACCGTGCGTTTGCCCTTGATGGAAAGCAGCCGCTGCACCTGTGCATTGACCGCTGCCTCCGCTTCTTTGAACGCGGGATGATCCGTCGTGTAGCTGGCCTTCTTCTTGTCGATGCTCGCCAGGTAGACCGGGATCGTGTACGGCAGCACGAAATACCCGTCAGCCAACCCTTGCATCAGCGCGCTCGCGCCGAGCCGGTTCGCGCCGTGATCGGAAAAATTCGCCTCGCCCAGCACGTGCAGCCCGGGCAGGTTACTCATCAGGTTGTAATCGACCCATAAGCCGCCCATCGTGTAATGCACGGCCGGGAAAATCCGCATCGGCCGCTGGTAGGCGTCTTCGCCCGTGATCGTGCGGTAAATGTCAAACAGGTTGCCGTAACGCTCGCGAATCGTCGCCAGACCGAGGCGCTTGATGCTGTCCGCGAAATCCAGGTACACGCCCAGGCCGCTCTCGCCCACCCCGCGTCCGTCGTCGCACGCTTCCTTGGCGGCGCGGGAACTGATATCGCGCGGCGCGAGGTTGCCGTAAGACGGATACTTCCGCTCCAGGTAGTAGTCGCGCTCCCCCTCGGGGATGGCACCCGGCTGGCGCTTGTCGTCCCTGGCTTTGGGCACCCAGACGCGCCCATCGTTGCGCAGGCTTTCGCTCATCAGGGTGAGCTTGCTCTGGAAATCGCCTTCCACCGGGATGCACGTCGGATGGATCTGCGTGTAGCAGGGATTGGCGAAGTACGCCCCGCGCTTGTGCGCGCGGTACGTCGCCGTGACGTTGCAGCCCTTGGCGTTCGTCGAAAGATAGTACGCGTTGCCGTAGCCACCCGTGGCGAGCACCACCGTGTCGCCCGCGAACGACGCCACCTGTCCCGTGACGAGGTCGCGCGTCACGATGCCCTTCGCGTGCCCGTCGATGAGCACGAGGTCGAGCATCTCCGTTTTTGGATACATCTTCACGGCCCCGAGCGCGATCTGCCGCTCCAGCGCCTGGTACGCGCCGAGGAGGAGCTGTTGGCCCGTCTGGCCGCGCGCGTAGAACGTGCGCGACACCTGCGCGCCGCCGAACGAGCGGTTTGCCAACAACCCGCCATATTCCCGCGCGAACGGCACGCCCTGCGCCACGCACTGGTCGATGATGCTCGTGGACACCTGCGCGAGCCGGTACACGTTGGCCTCGCGCGAGCGGAAGTCGCCGCCCTTGATCGTGTCGTAGAAAAGCCGGTCCACGCTGTCGCCGTCGTTCTGGTAGTTCTTGGCGGCGTTGATGCCGCCTTGCGCGGCGATGGAGTGTGCGCGGCGCGGACTGTCGTGGAAGCAGAAGCACTTCACGTCGTAGCCCTGCTCGGCCAGCGTGGCGGCGGCCGACGCGCCTGCGAGCCCCGACCCGACGACCAGCACCGTGTAACGGCGCTTGTTGTTCGGCGAGATCAGCTTGGCGTCGAGCTTGAATTTCTCCCACTTCTGCTCCAGCGGGCCGGGCGGAATCTTGCTGTCGAGTTCGGTGCTCATGGGTTGAGGGTGATGGGGTAGCGGACGAGGTGCAGGAGGATGGCCACGGGGATGGCGCTGTTGCCCAGGAACAGGATGGCGCCGAGCACGTAGCTGCCCTTGTCAAGCAGCGGGGCCAGCACCTTGTTCCGGATGCCGAAGGTCTGGAAGACGCTCGAAAACCCGTGCGAGATGTGCAGACAGAGGATGAACATGCTCAGAATGTAAAAGCCCGAGATCAGCCAGGAGCTGAAGCCGATGACAACCATGTGGTACACGTCGGGCCGGCTGGCGGCGTCGTAGTAGGTCTGGTACTCGGGCTTGACCCACTTGAAGGTGAAGTGCGCGAGGTGAAAGAGGATGAAGCCCAGGAGGATGAGTCCGCTGATGATCATCGTCATCACGGGCACGCTGGCGACGATGCGTGCGGGCCGGGCGTATTTCTGGGGCCGGGCGGCGCGGTTCTCACGGGCGAGCTTGATCGTGTAATAAACGTGCGCGAAGAAGCACACCAGCAGGAAGATGCGCGCCAGCCAGAGCAGCGGCCCGAGGTCGTGCAGGTGCTCCGCGTAGGCGTTGAGATGTTCCTGCCCGCCGTGGTTGGGCCACAGGATTTGCAGGTTGCCGAGCATGTGGACGATCACGAAGCCGACGAGGGTCAGGCCGGTGAAAGCAACGATCCATTTTTTGCCGATGGACGTTTGGGTGACGGCGACGAGGGTTTTCATCTCACTTGGGACTGTCTCTGCGTGGAAGACCGGAACGAACAGGCACGAACTTCCCCCGGCCAGACACATCCGGCGGACGTGGTGGAACTTTCAGGTGAGGAAAGCGCCGGGGGAAGCATCCATAAACTATTAGATTTGCTAATAGAGTCAAAGCAAAAAAGTGTGGCATCCGCAAAACATCGCCAATGCGGCGGTACCGAGCGGCATACCCCTGGGAGCGTAGGCAGAATCCACAAAAAACGTGCCGCGCGCGGGCTGTCTGGTGGCGAGGATCGTGTCAACGACCTCCAGCATCTGCGGGTCGGGTTTCTCAAGGAAAGCATCGGGCGGCGAATTGGCCACGGGTTTGTCGGCGGCACGCGGCAGGGAAGGGCCAACAAACGAGAGCACCGCAACGGACGCGAGGGTGGGGAGAAGAATGGATAAGCGCTTTTTCGTGGTGGGAGGTGATTGACTTCGTTGCCCACCATATTTGCTGTGACGAAGCCCCGTTGGTTCTACATAGAAGGACAAAGGATGCGTGCACGAGCAACGAACGGATTCCCCCTTATCCGGTGACGAAACTTGCTTTCCCCGGGGGCCTCGTTAGCGTGGCCGTGCCCGGTGCCGCCAGTCTTCCTGCCGCCTTTTGAACGCTGTCCCCACCCATCTCCGCCCCCCGTTCCGGCTCGCCGCCGCGTGGCCTCGGGCCGCGCTCGGGTTGATCCTGCTGTGGGGCGCGTGGTGGCGATTCTCCTGGCCGTTGTGGCCCGTGTCGGATGCGGATACCTGGGGCTACCTCAACCCGGGCCTGTCCATGCTGAACGGCGGCCCGTTCGAGCACACGCTGGGACGCAATTTCGTTTACCCCGGGTTCATCTACGCACTGCTGCGGCTGACCGGCGATTTCCGCGCGATCACGGTGGTGCAGCACCTGCTCGGTTTGGGCAGCGGTGTGCTGCTGTGGCTTTTCTGGCAGCGGTGGCTGACGGCGTTTCTGCGGCCCGCCGCGCCCCGGCTGCCGTCGTGGGCGGCCACCTTGGCTGGGCTTGGGTTGGTCGCCTTCTACGAGGGCTCGGTCAGCAACCTTGCCTTCGAGCACTACATTCGCCCGGAAGCCATCTTTCCGTTCTTCGCCATTCTGGACTTGTGTCTGTTGCTGGAGTTCATCCACGCCTGGTTCGTCGCGCGCCAGACGGCCCGTGCGGCCTGGCTCGCGCTGGCGGCGTTGGGCACCGGCGCGCTGCTCTACCAACTAAAACCCTCCTTCGGGTTAACCTTCGGTTTCGTCGGGCTGCCGCTCGCCGCGGCGTGGTTTTTCCCGCGACACCCCGCGCCGCCATCGTGGCGCGCGCGAGGCGGCCTGTTGCTCGCGGCGGCGACGGCGGCGTTGCTGGCGATGCTGGCGTTCGTGCTGCCGGAAAAAACACTCTCACACGGAGACAAATGGTCCACGCTGTTCCTGCCCGAAACCCTGCTCACCATTCACGCCGACCTGCTGCGCGACCAGATCGCCGCCGACGTGCGCGGCGGGCGCGCCGCGCCCTACGATCCCGCGTGGCTCGCCGGGCAGGGCGACGATCTCGACCGCGAACTGCGCCTGGCGTCCCGGCCCGAGCGGCTGCCCTTCCGCTCGCTGGGTTTCAACCCTGACTACCTCCTCTACAGCAACGATTCCTTCTGCCACCGGCTCAACGCGCAACTCGCGCCCGCGCAGGCGGCGGCGTTCGCATTCCATTTCTACGCCCGCGCTTGGGAGAGCCAGCCGCTCGCCATGACCCGCAAGGTCGGCCGTCAGATGCGCTTGTTTTACAACCTGCATTGCCCCGCCTACTGGCCGCTGGCGTCGCTGGAGATGACGTATTACTACCGCAAAACGCGTGGCTCTTACCTCTACCCCGAGTACCGGAGCCGCCTTGCCCGTTACGCTCCCGCACGGGCGTATCTCGACGCCGTGGGCCGCCTGGCGGATTCGCCGCTGGTCCTGCGGGTATCGCCCGTGATGGTCGCGGCCAACGTCGCCGCGTCCGTGACGTACACGATCACCCTGGGTTTGTTCATGGCCGGGTTGGGCTGGGCCGCCCTGTGCCACCGTGAACTGCTGCCCGCCGCCGCGCCCGTGCTGCTCGCCTACGGGTTCAACGCGGGCAATTGCCTGACCATCGCCATCGTCCATTCGCTGTACGGTGACCGCTACAGCTATAACCAGCTCATCTTCACGGCGCTGGCCCACGCGTCCGCGTTGGTCTGGCTGGCGGCGTCGGTGCTCTCCAGGCGGCGAACCGCCGCGTCGCCTCAGTAGATTTCCACGGGCGAACGTTTGCCGTCCTCGGGGCTGCGGTGGGAGGCTACTTCCTGGCCGAGTACCTCCACGCGCAGATCCCAGATTTCCTGGTCGATCCGGCGGAATTTCTCCTCGCTGAAAGCTGGCTCGGGCGGCGCGAGCCGCGACTTCGCGGCGGCCACGGCGGCCAGCGCGCGGTCGAGATGCGCCTGCGGCGCGCGCTCCAGAATGCTCCGCGCGTGCCCGAGTTCGCCGACGCGGTGGCAGATCATGGTCATGTCCGCCCCGGCGGCCAGCGCGAGGTGGAGCGTCGTCTCCAGATCGTAGCTGTTGAGGATCGCACCCATGTCGAGGTCGTCCGTCATGACGAGGCCCCGGAAGCCGAGTTCGCCGCGCAGCAGTTCCGTGATGACGTGGCGCGAGAGCGACGCGGGCAACGGCCCGTCCGGGTCCAGGCACGGGTAGTGCGCGTGGCAGACCATCACGCTGTCCAACTCGCCGGCCATGTGCCGGAACGGCGCGAGTTCGTTGCTGTCGAGTTCCTGGCGGGTGCGGCGGATGACGGGCATCTCGTGGTGCGCGTCGGCGCGGGCGGCGGTGTAACCGGGAAAATGCTTGCCGCTGGTGGCGATTCCGCCCGCGCGCAGGGCCGCGTTGAACGCGCCCGCCAGCCGCACGACCTGCTCCACCGTCACGCCGTAGCATCGGCCCCGCAGGGAATTATCCACGCTCTCGTCGCCGTCTAAGCAGATGTCGAGCACGGGGCAGAGGTCCAGGTTGAAGCCGAACACGCGCAGCAGGCGCGCGGTGATCTCGCCGTGGCGGCGCACGAGCGCGGTGTCGTCGTGCGCGCGGAGCTGGCTGGCGCTGGGCGGCTCGCTGCCGATGGCCTTGAGGCGCGACACCCGGCCGCCTTCCTGGTCCACGATGATGATGGGCTCCACCTCACAGAGGTCGCGCAGGTCGTCGAGGAGCTTCCGCAGGCCGCGGGGCGAGCCGATGTTGCGGGTAAAGAGGATGAACCCGCCCGGCTGCACCTGCCGGAGCATCGCGGCCGTGGCGGGGTCGAGTTCCGGGCCGGGGATGCCGACGAGCAGGAGTTGGCCAGGGTGGGAGGCGTCCATGAAAAAGGAAAGCGGATACTAGAGGCCGGAGGGGCGCGCTGCAAGAGATTGGATTTAGCCGCAAGAGCATCAAACGCACAAAAAAGGGAAAAGGCCTATCCGCCTCTTTTTTGTGCGTTTTGCGCTTTTTGCGGCTAGTCTCTCCCGCTTCATGCTCACCGCACTCCGTCCGTTGTTGCTGTCCGCCGTTTTCTTCGCGTCCCTCTCGTCGGTCCACGCCGGGGTCAGCCTCGGCATCGACACCCTGCGCTCCCAGGATTTCGCCGCCGTGAAAGGCAAGCGCATCGGGCTCGTCACCAACCAGACCAGCACCGACGCCAGCGGACAGAAGGATCGCGTCATCCTGCGCCAGGCGCCGGGCGTCACCCTGGCGGCGCTGTTCACCCCCGAGCACGGCCTCGACGGTACCGAAACCGCCGGGAAGTACGTTGCCACGCGCCATGATCCCTTGACGGGTCTCATCGCGTATTCGCTCTACGGCACCACGCGCAAACCGACGCCCGAGATGCTGCGCGGGCTGGACGCACTGGTCTTCGACTTGCAGGACGTGGGCTGCCGCTCGTACACGTACCTTTCCACCATGGCCCGCTGCATGGAAGCGTGTGGCGAGCAAAACATCGAGTTCATCGTGCTCGACCGGCCCAACCCGCTCGGGGGCGAGCGCGTGGAGGGGCCAGGCATCGAGAGCCAGTGGGCGAGCTTCGTCGGGCAGTTCCCCGTACCCTACGTCCATGGTTTGACCGCCGGGGAATTGGCAAAAATGACCAACGCCAACCACTGGATGGCCGCGCAATGCAAGCTCACCGTCATCCCCATGCGCGGCTGGCAGCGCGACATGACGTGGGCTGACACGGGTCTGCGCTGGATTCGCTCCTCGCCCAACATCCCACGCGGGGATTCACCATTGTACTACGTCGCCACGGGCATCGTCGGCAATCTCTCCGGGCTGGACCTGGGCATCGGCACGGACGTGCCCTTCGAGCGCGTCGCGGCGGGCTACCTCAACGCCGACAGCTTCACAGCCTCGTTGCGCGCGCAGGACCTGCCGGGCGTGCGCTTCACGGCATACCGGGGCTCGCAGGGCGGGGGCAGCTCCATCCACGCCGACGGCCACGCCGGGGCGAACCTGACCGCGCTCAACGTGTACCTCGCGGCGGCGCTGTACCGCGCGGGCGGCACGCGGCTTTTTGCCAGGGCGCACGCGGACCCGGATCAACTGCTCTATAAAATCTACGGCAGCCGGTCGCTGGAGACGCAGATCGAGGGCGGCGTCGCTCCCGAACGTATCATTGCTGGCTGGTCGGCGGGTGTGGAGCGCTTCCGGCACGAGCGCCAACCCTATCTGCTCTACTGAGCGCGAGGAGTCGCTGTGGCCTTCGCCGCAGGTGCGGAAGCGACCGGCGGAGCCAGGACGGAAGCATGGTGGGGGTCTTCGATCACCTTTGCCAGATCAGGCAAAACGAGCGGCAGATTGTTGCTCAGCACGCTGATGTGGTAGTCGGCGTGCAAGCGGCCGAGATTATCCACCACCATGAGGCGCGAGGCCCCGGTGTTGTCCATGAAGCGCGAGATCATCGGCACCTGCGAAATCTGGTCGAAGGCCAACGCCGGCCAGGGCATTTTTTCCTGGCGGATCATGTTCTCCATGGCAAAAGCCGAGCGGTCACTGCTGACCAGCACGATCTCGAACTCCGGGTGTTTTGCCCCGGTAGTGCGGTAGAACTGCGCCAGGTCCTTGGAGAAGTCCGACCCGGCCTTGCTCATGAAGCGGGAGTAGTAGAGCCCGATGAGCGTTTTGCCTTGCAGGGCATCGATGCTCGCGGATGCAAACTTCTCGTCGCGGAACACCACGAGCTTGCCGTGGAGCATCTTTTCGAGCGCCTGCGGATCATTGGGTGGCGTCGGGGCTGCGCCCACGGGCTTGGCCGGAGCGCCCGGCGGTGGTGCCTGTTGCGAGCGCAGGAGTTCCGCCTGCTGAATGGCGCTGGCGGCGGCGCGTTGTTCCTGCTGGGCCTGCTGCTGGTGCGCGGCCAGGGCCTCGGCCGGTGAGAGCGCAGGATGACTGCTTTTGAGAGCATCGACGAAGCGTTGATCGGCCCCCGCCGTGCGGAGCGCCTTTTCCCCTTCAGAGGTCAGGGGTTCGAGCAGCGGGCGGGTGGCAATTTCCTGGAGTACCTCGTTGCCCGTGTAGCCGCTGCGCAACATCAGGCAAAGATCCTGGATGGAGATGGGCCGGGTATCCGCAGCACGCAGGCACGAGGTTCCCAGCACGAGCAACAGCAACAAAAAACGGCGGATTCGCCGGGCGGAAAAAGAGGTTGGAGGCATGGCAGACAAAAAAGGGAGCGGGTTTCATAC
>CAXTVY010000153.1:0-10551 GCA_964247665.1 uncultured Chthoniobacterales bacterium
GCGCTTTTCCGGCGCAGGCAATTACAACCGTTTTCTTGGTTCCCTGCGCATCGGCTTCAACGGTATCTTCTGTTTTTCCAACTACGCGCTCACTCTCAGTTCACAACTCGGCTTCCTGATCGCCGGATTTTCCTTTGTGCTCGCTTTTCTGTATGCGATCGCGAAGATCGCAGGGGCTCCCTTCCCGCTTGGAAACCCAACCATTGTCATCTTGATTCTTCTCATGGGAGGCATCCAGCTCATCAGCGTCGGCATTCTTGGCGAGTACTTGGGCCGCATTTACGAAGAGGTCAAACAGCGGCCCAAATTTATTGTGGACCGGAAAGAAGGAATTGACGATCGTCCTGCTGCATAGGGGAGATCTTGAAAATCGTTTACGTTAGCTTATGGCATCAACTTGGCCCAAAATATTTCCTCCGCTGAGCCCAGAGCAGAAACGGATCAGCGATGATTTTATCAAACACTGGCACGAGGTACTCCCCAAGCGTTTCGGTATCATCGACCGTTTCAACCACACCTATCCGGTTAAACATGTGCCGGCAGACTTCCTCCACACTCTGGAGATCGGGGCGGGCCTCGCTGAACACGTGCTTTACGAAAAGTTGACGCCAGCGCAGGAAGCCAACTACGTTGCCGTGGAGCTACGGGAAAATATGGTGGCCTCGATCAAAGAGCGTTTTCCTCGTCTGCAGGCGGTGGTGGGTGATTGCCAAGCACGACTGGACTTTCCCGACGGCTATTTCGACCGTATCCTCGCCGTTCACGTGCTCGAACACCTGCCGGACCTGCCGCGCGCCGTCGCCGAGATGCACCGGCTCTGCAATCCGTCCGGTGGGGTATTCTCCGTGGTCATCCCTTGTGAGGGTAGCTTACTCTACACACTGGCCCGCCGGGTTTCCGCCCAACGCATCTTCGAAAAACGCTACAAGCAGTCGTACCGCTGGTACATCGAGCGCGAGCACATTAATCGGCCCGCCGAAATTCAGGCCGAGTTGGAACGCCATTTCAATGTTATCCACCGCACGTTCTTTCCTTTCCCATTCCTGCCTACCCCCATGTGTAATCTGGTCATTGGGTTGACGCTGCAGCCGCGTTGACGCGTGCGTGTGCATCCGTCATTGATGAACGACATCCGCTTGCGATTATTCCTTGGCTAACCACACCCGACGCCCCAGCTGCCCCCGAATGGCGAGACGGTCAGTTCTGGCTCGCGGGGCAACCGAGCCGGGTGCTTTGCTACGACGCTGCAGACAGCCACTGGAGCGCGGAACTCACCGATCTGCACGAAGTTAAAGCAGGCTCCCACCACCCCATCGACCGCGCTTCGCGTCGGCTGGCATTGCGTTCGCTCGTGGAACATCTGCCGCCGGGCGGCGCAACCCCTTTGATCCTGGATGTAGGCTGCTCGTCGGGCTTCGTCATTGAGAAAATTTGCGCGGCTCTCCCGCAGGCGGTCATGATCGGCTCGGATTACATCTTGCCACCGCTGGAAAAACTGGCCGCACGCCTGCCCGGCCTGCCGCTGCTGCAATTTGACCTGCGCCGGTGCCCGTTGCCGGATGCCTGCGTCGATGCGGTCACCGCGTTAAATGTCCTCGAACACATCGATGACGACGCCGCGGCGTTGCGCGAGGTCGCCCGCATCCTCCAGCCCGGCGATATTGCGCACGTCGAGGTCCCGGCGGGTCCCGGGTGCTACGATGTCTACGACGAGCAGCTCATGCACCATCGCCGCTACCGGCTTAGTGGATTGCTGGCCAAAGCGCGCAAGCTGGAGGCGGCATTGAAGGTGGAAAGAGTGCTCGCGCAGTTCATGTCTTTTCCTTTCGGCATCCGCTGCGTCGCCGTACTGCGAAGACCCGGGGCGGTGCGCTGACCCGACGCGCCGGACCACAGACCAAGTCGGCGAAAGCCGGTTTGACACTCGGGAAGATTTTGTGGCTGCTTGTCGCAGCGGCCAGTTCCATCAGGTTCATCCAGCCGTCAGTCACCCGCTTTATCGGCCAAGTGCCAGTCGGTTGGGGCGCGCAGCCGACACTTCGCTGTTACGAACTTTGCCTATTGCTTACCCCGGGAGGGCAGAAGCCTTGGTTGTGTTTTCGAGCCCTCCCATGTTACGTGTCCCGATGCCCCCCGCGCTTCCCCATCGAATCCTCTTTCTGCGGCCAGACGCCTATGGCGACCTCTTCCTCTTCGAACCCGTCCTGCGCTTGGTGCGCCACACCTGGCCGCACGCGGAAGTGGCCGTGCTCATCCGCCACACCTACGCGGATGCGGTCCCACTGATCGCGTGCGAGGGCGTGCGCTGGCTGACGACGGATTGCCATCCCTACCGCGAAGGCCCCGCCGAAAACCCCACCGCTTTGAACTCCTTGCGCGAGGTCGTGCAAGCGTTCGCTCCCGACTGCGTGGTCGCGGCCTGCTCCGAACAAACCTGGTTGGAGCCAGTGGTGGCCGCCTTTTTGCCAAATGTGCGGCAGATCGCGCTAGGCAATGGGTTGACCGACCCGCTGATCCGTGCGGCGCTCGATGCGGTGGTGCCGGTGGACTGGTCGGCGATTTATCCCGAGAAGGTGTTGGTTGACCCGGAACTGCGCGAATGGGAAAAAAATTTGCGGGTGGCCGACACGTTGCTCGACGGCGAAGTGCCGCGCTGGTGGCCGGTGGCCAGCGTCCCGGAGTCTGCCCGGCAGCAAGCGAGCCAGATTCTCGCCGAATTGGGTTTGCCCAAGGGGGAATTCGTGGCGTGCGCGGCAGCGGGCACGGCCAACGTGCCGATCAAGGTGTGGCCGGCTACCCATTATGGGGAGATGTTGGCGTGGCTGGAACGCGAACGAGGAATTCGGGGCTTGCTGATCGGGCACGTGACGGAACGAGAGCACCTAGAAGCTGTCCGCGCAACGGCCCGCCAACGTGGAACGGAACTGGCGCTGTGGCTAGGACAGGATGGAGAGATGCCGGTGGTGGCAGGTTTGTTGGCGGAAGCGCGCTTTTACTTCGGCAATGATACAGGGACCTTGCATCTGGCTGCCTCGCTGGATCGTCCGGTGGTTTCGATTTTTGGCGGCGGCCATTGGCCAAGGTTTGCGCCGCTCGCCCGCCGCGCACTGACCATCGTGCAGTCCCTGTCGTGTTTCGGCTGCGGATGGGACTGCTATTTTGCGGACGCACCTTGCGTGCAAACCATCTCCCTACACACCGTGCAGCAAGCTTTGGAACAGTTCCTCCAGTCGGACGCTGACGGGATGGCCATCTATGAGGCGGAAGGTCTGGACACCGAGGCACGTGCTTTGATCGACGCCGCGACGCCGCGGCTGCGATTTCAGCGGGAAGACAGTACCAACCGCCTGCGCCAGGTTCAGCAGTTGACCCTCCTCGCCAGAAGTCTCGACCATCAATTGCAGACCAATGAAACCGGGTATCGGCGACAAATTGAAGAACTCACCGCACTGCTCCAAGAGAGCGAAGCTGACCGCGCCGCGCGTTTGAGCCAAGTCGAAGAACTCGCCATACAACTTCAGGAAAGTGAGGCCGACCGCGCCGCACGTTTGAGCCAAACCGAAGAATTCGCCGCGCTGCTCAAGGAAAGCGAGGCCGACCGGGCGGCGCGCTTGAGCCAGATCGAAGATCTCACAAAGCAATTTCAGGAAAGCGAGGCCGACAGGGCGGCACGCTCGCGTAAAATCGAAGATCTCACCGTGTTCCTCCAAGAGAGCGAGGCTGACCGGGCGGCACGTCTGGATATGATTGAGGCTCTGACCGTCCTGCTCCAAACGAATGACGCCACCGGCATCCCTCCCACGGATGCGAGCCTCTCTCCGGCGGGGGCACATCAAAGTTGACGGGGCAGTTCACTTCTGGCACAGCATAGCGCGATCCGCTCCGCGCGACACGATTTACATGGACTTCGAACAACTCAAGGATAATTGGCAACGGTTCGGGCTTGAGGACCCGCTCTGGGCCATCTCGACCGAACCCGGCACGAAGGGCAACCTCTGGAACCTGGAACGATTCTTTGAGATCGGCCGTTCCACCGTGGCCGCTACCATCCAGCCCGTGCTCGCCTTGCGGCCGGACCTGGGTCGCGCCCGGCCACTGGATTTCGGCTGTGGGGTAGGCCGCCTGACGCGCGGTCTGGAAGCGTTTTTCGACGCGGCGGTCGGGGTGGATGTCGCGGCGTCCATGATCGAGAAAGCCCGCGAGCTTAGCCCCGCGGACAGCCGCTGCTCCTACGTGCTCAACGAGCGGCCGGACCTGCAAGTCTTCGAGGACGGCAGCTTCGATTTCGTGCTTTCTTTCATTGTCCTTCAGCACATGCGCCAGGAGTACCAGGAGCGCTATCTGCACGAGTTCCTGCGCGTGCTCAAGCCGAAAGGACTATGCCTGTTTCAGTTGCCCGACTATCTGGTCAGCACTGCCGCCCCCGGGCCCAGGGGCGAGCCGGTCATGGAAATGTACGGCATGGCCCCCGAGACGGTTTCGCAGATCGCCGCCGATGCTGGTGCCGCCGTGCTATCCATAGAGGAAAATGGCTGGGCGGGTCCCGATGTGCGCAGCTTCACCTACCTGATGGGAAGGGCGTGATGGAAAGGCAAGGTTTGCCGCCGGAGGTTGATGAGGAAAGCAACTCCACCCAGGCAATGATTGCGGACCTGCGCCTGCGGCTGCAAGGCAGAGACCAGCAGGAGCGCGCTATCCGCGCTGAGGCTCGCCGCCTGGCGCACGAATTGGCCGTGGCCCGGCGGCTCCTGGGTTTCGCCTATGGGGTGGCGGCTCCGGCGCGGGCGGCAGCGGATCGCCCGCCAGCAGTTGGCGGCATCCCGCGCGTACGAGCCGTTCCTCTGAGGATCGGCGCACTGTTCACCCTGGATTCCTGGCACGGCACCGGATCGTGTGTCCTCATGACTGGTTGGGCGTTCGTCCCCACGCCCGCGTGGAACGGCCTGACCGCCTCGGTAACAGTGCTCTTCCAGCATGAGCACGAAACGTTCGCCGCCGCCGCCGCACACTTCGCCGCCCAACCGGCAGAAGCCGCGGGCGGCGCACGGGGTCTGGCGAGCGCTGGTTTTACCTGCGAGGTCGCGGAGGATTCGTTGCCCCGGGGCGTCGCGCTGGAAATTGTCCTGCGGCTCGAATGCGCGGGGATCGTCTGCGAACAACCCACTGACCGGAGCCTACGACTTTGATCGGTCCCCCGGACATGGATCATTCCGCTCTCCCATGGACCGACCGGCCTCCGGTCCGCGTCGCGGTGGACCTGAGTCATCTACGGCCTGGAGGCGAGAACGGCGGCATCAAACCCTTTCTCTTTGAAACGCTACTCTGGCTCGGTCGGCAGCGGCGCGCCCCGCTGCGGTTCTTCTACCTGACCTGCGCGAGCACGCACGCCGAGGTGTGCGAGCAACTCGCGCGCCTGGAGGACGAGGTGATCTGCGTCCGCGCGGACGAGGTTTCCTTGCCTGATGGGGAGGGGCAAGTGCCGCGCGAGCGATTGGCTGTGCCGCCTCCGCTCGACCTGCTCACACGGTTCGGCGTCCAGGTGCTCTACTGTCCCTTCGGAGCGGTCGAATTTGCCACGCCTGGCATCGGCACGATCAGCACCATCGTTGACGTGCTGCACCGTGATTTTCCCTGGAGCCTGGGGCCGCACCACAATGCGGAGCGCGAGCAGGCTTTCCAACGCATCGTCGCCGTCGCCGACGCGCTGCAGTGCAACTCGGAGCACGTCATCTCGCGGATGCACGAGCATTACGGCGTATCGCCAGAGCGTATGTTCACGGTGTACAACGCGGTGCACCGGCGGTTCTCGGTGTTGTCACCGGCAAAGGAGCAAGAGGCCAGCCGCCGCGCCGACGACGCAGCGGGGCTTCCGGCCTCTCCCTTCTTTTTCTATCCCGCGAACTTCTGGGTCCACAAAAACCACGAGATGCTACTCGTCGCTTACGGCATTTACCGCGCTGGAGCGCTTGCCCGCGGGGAAACCCCGTGGCCACTCATGCTGACGGGGCACGAGGACGCGCGCTGGCAGGTGATGCGCGCCCTGGCGCTGTCGCTCAACCTGCTGGGCGCGGGCGGCGTGCATTTCGCCGGTTATCTTCCCTCCCACGCCTTCGGACGTTTGTGGGACCAGGCGGGCGCGCTGGTTTTTCCGTCGCTCCACGAGGGCTTCGGCATCCCGCTCCTCGAAGCGATGGAGCACGGCGTGCCCATTCTCTGCAGCCGCGAAGGCTCGCTGCCGGAAGTCGGTGCGGACGCCTGCCTGTTCGTCAACGCCCGCCGCCCCGAGGAACTGGCCGCTGCCCTGACCCGGCTGGCCACGGACGACGCCCTGCGCCAGCAACTCGTCACGGCGGGCCGCCGCCGGTTGGCGGATTTCTCCCAGGACCGGGAGTCCGGGCATCTGCTCGCTGCCATCGCCACGCTGGCCCACACGCCGTCCTACCACCCGCTCCATCAGGGGATCTCCGCCGACGGTTGGATGGAGGACCTCGCCCTGCTCGCGCTGCCCGGGCCGCCGCCCGGCGGGCCGATGCCGGGCCGGTTGACCTTGCGGTTTCATTCCCTGCCGGTGGCTCGGCGTCTGCGGCTGCACGCGGGCGCTTCCGTCGCGCTCGGCAGCTTCGCCTTGCCGCCGTATCAGGCAAACCATGAAATCTCGGTCGATTTTCAACCTGCGGGTGGCGCGTTGAGGGTGGAAGTTCCCGACGCCGCTAACCTTGACCCAAACGACGTGCGCGCGCACGGAGTCCACCTGTGTTCCATTCGTTTGCGGTTGGCGAACGGCCAGGAATATTCTTTATTTTCCACCGAGTGAAAATCTCCGTTGTCATTCCCTCCTACAACCAAGCCGCCTACTTGGCCGCCACTCTGGAAAGCGTCTGCGCTCAGGATCACCCGGACATCGAAGTCCTGGTCTTCGACGGCGGCAGCACGGATGGCTCGGTAGAGATCCTGCGAGGGTGGACCATGCCGGCCGGTGGAAAGCCGATCCGCTGGGTCTCACGGCCCGACGCGGGGCAGGCGGACGCGATCAACCAGGGTCTGCGCGCCAGCACGGGCGAGGTGCTCGCCTACCTCAATTCCGACGACGTGTACTATCCGGGCGCGCTCTCGACGGCGGCTGCTTATTTCCATTCGCACCCGGATTGCCCCGCGCTTTACGGCCAGGCGCACCATCTGTACGCCGATGGCTCGATCATGGAAACTTATCCCACCGAACCGTGGGACTACGAAAGGCTGTTGGACATCTGCTATCTCTGCCAACCGGCAGTATTTTGGCGACGCGGTGTGATGGAACGTTTCGGCGTGTTCGACGACGAACTGCACTACGGACTAGACTACGAATATTGGCTGCGCGTGGGTCGGGATACGCCGTTCCACTATCTGGCAGGCCACTTCCTGGCTGGATCGCGTTTACACGAGGACACCAAAACCCTGAGCCAACGTGTGCCCTTCCATCTGGAACTGGCTAAAGTCATCAAGAAATACTCTCCGCGCCCCGAACCGGTCCTGCGCTGGATCAAGCACCTCGCCCACCATAAGGGCCTCCAGACGGAATCGCACGATTCTTCGGACCACACCGGCCGCCAGCGTTTTGTCGCTACGATGGCCGCGCACTGCCTCCTTTACACGAGCCAGTTGGAGGTGCCTCCGACCGAAGCATTCCTCAAGGCTCTGGAAGCCGATCTTGCTGGGGCTGGCCTGTAAGCAAACGCCGAGGGGATACGTCCCCTTTCCTCCGGACACCATGGGCCGTAACGTTTTTCCAATCTCGATCTTATGACCCAGCCGCTTCGTATAGGATTCGACGTGGCCCAGACCTGCCAGGAGCGTGCAGGCTGCGGCTGGTACGCGGATTCGTTGGCCCACGCCCTCGTGGCCGCGGAGCCCGAGAACGAATACTCCTTTTACCATCACTTCGGTGACTGGCTCAATGAGAATACCTCCCGTGGAACGCAGATCGAGGGATCGCGGGTCCACTGTCCTTTTCAGGGTGTGGATGTCCCGGCCGCTGCGCACCTTTGGGGACAGGTCGCCCGGGGAGAAAAGCCGCTGCCCGGCGAGCCGCAAATTGTGCACGCGAATAGCTTCCAGGCTCCGTTGGTCGGCCGGGCGCGGCTGGTCGTCACCATTTACGACGTGAGTTTTTGGGTGCACCCGGAATTTACGACCGATGCAAACCGATTGGTTTGTCAAAACGGCGTCTTTGCCGCGCTGAAGCGAGCCGATGGCTTTCTCTTCATCTCGGAAAGCAGCCACCGGGAATTCGACCACATGCTGCCAGGATGGTTGGAGCGCAACGGAAAACCCTGGGCAGTCACCTTGCTGGGTCCGCGCACGTCGTCCGCCCCGGCGGAAATGACCGCCCCCGCCGCGCCCCCGAGCGATTATTGGCTCGCCGTGGGCACCCTGGAGCCCCGCAAGAACTACGAAACGCTGCTCGATGCGCTGGACCTCTACTGGGCGCGCAGCCCGCATCCGATCCCGCTGCACATCGCGGGCGGCGGGGGCTGGAAGAGCGATGAACTCAAGGGGCACCTCGCCCGCCTGGAAACCCAGGGCAGGGTAAAACGGCTCGGCTACGTGCCGGACGCGGATCTGCTGCGAACCTACGCCGGGGCGCGGGCGTTGATTTTTCCGAGTTGGCACGAGGGGTTCGGCCTCCCGGTGTTGGAGGCCATGGGCCAGGGAGCCCCGGTGATTTGCAGTGATCGGGCCAGCCTGCCGGAAGTTGGCGGCGACGCGGCAGTTTACATTGACCCGGGCAGTGCCCCGTCGATCTGCGACGCCATGCTGGCGCTGGAGGCCGACCCGGCGCGGCGCGGCCAACTGGCGCAGGCCAGCCGGCGGCAGGCGGCGCGGTTCAGCTGGCGAAAGACCGCACAGGCCACGCTGGATTTCTACCGGCGGGTCCTCGCTGCCCCTCCGAACCACGCTGCGGCCTGACCCTCCACATATTGACAGGAAGCAGAACCGCTGCGGAGTCCACCTCAGCCGAATGGATGCTTCCCAAGCAAGCAGGAGGCTATGGTTCTGATCCTTGGTTTTCGATGGTTGGCGGATGCGGAGACCAAGGGTGCTAGACCATGGCAAAGAAGTCTTTGCATGCCTCTCGCGCCCGGCCAGCGAGATCCTGCAAGAGGGAATGCTCTACGGGTTGCGCTGCCGCGACGGCGCTCAAGATGGTAGTGGCGTCATCCAAAGCGGCGACAACCGGCAGTCCGAGTTGTTGCGCGGCGCTTGCCACCTTGTCGTTCCGGGCAAAGACAACCACCCGGGCGCCCATCCAAGCGCCAACCAGGCTGGCGTGGTATCGACTGACAAACAAAGCCCCCATCCCCTCCCACGCGGTCAACAGAGCGCGGGCGGAAGGTGCGCCCGTGTAATCCGGCGTCCGTAGGGGGGCCCGGGGATGGAGCCCGGAAGGTAATTCGCCGTAGAGCTGTGTTTCCGAACCAAGGAGAGGACGGACTTCTTGCACCAGCCAATGCACGCGCCAGTTGTTGGCGGCTTGCACCAGATCGGCCAGATTGTCAGGGTGAAACTGAGTCGGGTCCTCGAAATTTAGGACCAGACCCAAGGCAGTGGGTTCCGGCGCGGGAAAATGCATCTCCGCCAAGGCTAGATGGGCAAGATCGGCGTGAGCGGTCACTTTGCCAGGCGCAGCTAACCCACGCAACATTTCGACCATAGCATCGTCGCGCATCCAGATTCTCTCGGCCTGTTCGACGAGGATGCGCGTCTGCGGGTAGGTCACCGCAGCCCGTTCATTGATGCCAACACCCAGGTAGAACATCGGCACGGAGTATCGACGGCACCACGCTGCCTCTTCGCAGAGGTGATCGAGAAACCACGTATGGCCGCCGGTAGCCTGGAACGGAGTGTCCGCTAAGCCGAGCCAAGCATGGCTACGCTGGATGCAGTCGGCACGGATGGCAGGATCGTAAGGCAGCCATTCAATTTGTGGAAAACGCCGGCGTTGGCAGTCGAGGTCGTGCGGAGTGCAGCAAGTCAGCGTTACCCGCTCCAGCCACTCTGGAGACGCCGCCTGCAGAAAACCCGCTAGCATGAGGTCGTCGCCAAGATTGCCGGCCCCAAAAAAGTGGTGGCCGATGTGGACGTGCGTTCTGCGCATAAAAACAGGTGGATGCGTGAAGCGAGTTTGAAGGGAAACGTCTTCCATCCGAGCGGCTAAAGGATTGCGAACGCGAAGCAGATGAACTTGCCCCCGACAAGGTTCCCGGGCGTGTTCGGGAAAGTCAGCCTCAACCCCATTGCTTTATTTCCATGGGCAGACGCGCGACGCCGTAAAAAGGAAACACCTCTTGCTCGTCGTAGATGACCGTGCTTGGTCCCAGCCCCTCGTGCCGGTCATGGACGTAACCCTGATTGGGTCCTTCCCGCGTCGGTTCACTACAACCAAGACTGAAAGTGTATTCACCCGGCTGGACCGCCAGTTCGATGCGGAAGGTCAACAGGCGTTCCTCGCCCGCCGCCAAGGGGGGCAGAGACACGCGCAACTGCCGTGTGCCCGCCGCGAAGACCAAGTTG
>CAXTVY010000154.1:0-10504 GCA_964247665.1 uncultured Chthoniobacterales bacterium
GCCTTGTCCTTGAGCGACAGTATGTCCTTGGTGTGCTTGGGTTCGACGGTCGTGCCCTGGTTGGGCGCGGTGGTGCCCGTGTTAGCCGTGCCGGCAGTCTGCGGGATCGGCGTGGTCGCCGCCGTCGGCGCCTTCTCGGTGGTGTCCTGCGCGGAAGCGAGGTTGAACGGCAGGATGGCCAGCGTACAGCCAAGGCCGAGGGCAAAAAGGGAGCGGGTCACGGGGGGGGTATTGTTAATTTTCATGGGGTGACGATATTGGTTAACCCCGGGCCGACTTTCCGGCACGGATAAAAGGATATCGTACATCCTCGCCTCGCCGGATGGTCATTTCGATGCACCCGCGCCGGATGGACTGCCCCCAAGGCAGCACTTTCCTTCCGTCCGGGCCCTGGTCGTTGGGCCCTTGGTCATTTCACGCTGTCACGCGCGGCCCATGTAGGCACCGTTGGCCGTCGAGATCTTGACGGCCTCACCCTCTTTGATGAAGAGCGGCACCTGCACGATCTTGCCCGTTTCCAGCTTGGCGGGCTTCTGCACGTTGTTCGCGCTGTCGCCGCGCACGCCCTCGGCCGATTCGACGACCTTGAGCACCACGCTCGCGGGCATTTCTACTTCCACCGCCTTGCCCTCGGCGTACAGCACGGTCACGGCGAGGTTTTCCACGAGGTAATCCTTGCCGCTGCCGATCAGGCCCTCGCCGATCACCGTGTCCTCGTAGCTGGCCGGGTCGATGAAGTGGTACTCGTCCTTGTCCTTGTAGGAGAACTCCAGCGTTTCGCGGTGGACCTCCACCAGCTCCACCTTTTCCGTGGAAGAAAAGCGCACGTCGCTCGTCTTGGTCGTCTTGATCGAACGGATGAGCGCCTGCACGAACGCGCGCAGGTTGCCGGGCGTGCGGTGGGTCACTTCGAGCACCACGTAGATTTCGCCGTTGTACCGGATCGCCTGGCCCTTGCGGAGGTCGTTAGCTGCTGCCATAGGAGAAGAAAGGAAAAAGGAGTTGGGCCCGGGAGGGAACCGCCCTCCCGGTGGGGGTAGGAAGTCTTACAGTAATTTGAGCCGCGTCAAGTCCTGGGTGTCTACCAGCCCGATGGGCCGCCCGGCGTCGTCCACGACGACGAGGTCGTCGATGCGCTTGCGCTCCAGGAGCTGGAGGATTTCCACCGCCAGCCGCTCGCCCCCGATGCTGATGGGATGGCGCGTCATGTACTCGCCCACGGGCCGGTCAGCCAATCCGTCGGGATGCAACTGGAACTGCCGGGCGAAATCCCCGTGGGTGAAGATGCCCGCCAGCCGCCCCGCGCCGTCCACGATGGCCGCCGCGCCCGCGCGGTGCCGGGCGATCTCGCCCAACACCTCGCCGATGGTCGATTCCGGCGTGGCCACGGCCATCTCGGCCCGGGGCCGCATCATCTGGTGGACCTTCAGGAGCAGGCTGCGCCCGAGCCGCCCGCCCGGGTGGAACTTGGCGAAATCCTCCTTGTCAAACCCCCGGGCTTCCAGCAGCACCATGGCCAGCGCGTCGCCCAGGGCGAGCATGACAGTCGTGCTCGATGTCGGCGCGAGGTTGAGCGGGCAGGCTTCCTGGGTCACGCTCACGTCCAGGCAGGCGTGGCTGGCCAGGGCCAGGGTGCTGTCGGCGCGGCCGGTGAAGGAGATCAGCGACACGTCGAAGCGCAGGAGTGCGGGCAGGAGGTTGACGAGTTCGTCCGTCTCGCCACTGGCGCTGAGGGCCAGGACGGCGTCGCCATCGGCCACCACGCCCAGGTCGCCGTGCAGGGCGTTCTGGGAGTTGAGCACGACGGCGGGCGAGCCCGTGCTGGTGAGCGTGGCCGCAATCTTCTCGCCGATGTGCCCGCTTTTGCCCACCCCGACGACGACGATCTTGCCCCGGTTCTCCAGGCAGCGCAGCAGCAGGTCCACGGCGCGGGTGAACATCGAGCCGTCGAGCCGCTCGTGGAGGCGGTTGAGTTCCTCCATTTCGAGCGCGATGACGCGGCGGGCTTTGTCTAGATAATCCATGCTGCTACACAGAATGACCAAGGTCCAACGACCAAGGCCCAAAAGCTTGACGTGGGAAATCAGTCCATCGCCCGGGGCGGCTGTCAAAGGATGTTTGCTCGGTCATAGGGGCTCCGGACCTCGGCATCGCCGCCGCTACCCGGCCGCCTCGTCGTCCCGGAAGCGCACCAGCAGCGCGGCCAGTTCCTGCGCGGCGGCCTCGGCTCCGGGGCCGTCGGCCTCCAGGATGAACACGCTGCCCTCGTCCAGGCAAGCCATGAGGATTTCCAGGATGCTGCTGGCCGAAAACGCCTCGCCATCCTTGCGCAGGACGAGCGCCGTGTCCGGGTAGCGTTGCGCGCACCGGACGAACTCGGACGCGGGCCGGGCGTGCAGCCCCAGCGGGTTGAGCACTACCAGTTCGATGGCCAGAGGCATAAAGAAACCAGGAGAAACCGCAAACCGCGCACTCTAGAGGCACAACCCTTGCAGGGCAAATGCCGCCCTTTTCCCAGCGGTTGATACAACCCGCCGCGCCGCCCGGCGCGAAACATTTTATATCGACAGGTTCATGCCTGCCGAAGTTTAGGAATCCAAAGCCGTTTGCTTTTTACGCCATGAAGAACTTTACCCTGATTGCCGCCGTTGCCACCGTGGCGGCCAGCCTGTTCGCCGTCGCGCCCGCGTCCGCGCAAAACACGCAGAATGCGCAGGACCCGGCCGCGACCGCCCCCGCGCCTCCGAAGACCGACCAGGCCACCCGGACGACCGTCCGGCGTTCTACCAAGCAGGCGACGACCGGCCAGACCACCCAGGCGACCATCAACGCCCGCAACAACGCTCGACTTAACGCCCGTCTGCGTACCAGGGAGCGGGCGTCGGTCACCACGACCACGGCGACCTCCCGCGCGCCGCGCCTGGACGGCGGTGTGGTCCGCGCCGTGCGCTCGGACAACCCGCTCCAGGCCGTCAACCCCTTCGCCCCGGCCGAGTACGGCAGCGGTGAGCAGGTGGCCCGGCACGAACCGGACGATCCCTTCCAGCGCCCGCAAGGCTTGAAGCTGCTGGTGGTGGAGTTCTAAGGTCGTCGGGTGAACCGACGCCCCGTGGTCGCGTGCTACTGCGCGACGTTTCTCCCGCCGGAGACGCTGCACATCTACCGGCAACTGACTGCCATCCGTCGCTTCGACGTAGCCGTCTTCACGCGAAAGCGCGAGAATGCCGCCGCGTTCCCGTTCGATGACGTGACGGTGGTTCCGCGCGGCCCGCTGCTCTGGTTGCGGCGGATCGTGCTGCGGCAATGGCTGGGCCGCCCGCTGGCGTTCAGCCGCTTCGAGGCTGCCCGGCTGCGGCGGCGCATCGATGCGCGGGGCAGTGGGTTGCTACACATTTTCTTCGGCAACACGGGCGTGCAACTCCTGCCGTTGCTGGCCGCGCGCGACCGGCGTTGGCCTGCCGTGGTGTCGTTCCACGGGGCGGACGTGCTCGTGGAACTGGACCGCCCGGCGCACCGCCGCGCCGTGCAGGAACTTTTCGGACGGGTAGAACTCGTCCTGGCGCGTTCCCGCTCGTTGCTGGATGCCCTCGCCACCCTGGGTTGCCCACCGGAAAAGCTGCGCCTCAACCGCACGGGCATCCCGTTGGACGGCTTCCCCTACCAGGCGCGCCCGTACCCGGCGAACGGCGCGTTTCGCCTGTTGCAGGCGTGCCGCCTCGTCCGCAAGAAGGGGCTGGCGGTGAGCCTGCGGGCATTCGCGCAATTTGTGGAACGGTATCCGGCGGCACGGTTGACGGTCGCGGGCGAGGGTCCACAGGAGACGGAACTGCGCGCGTTGTGCGAGGAACTCGGGCTGGCGGACCAGGTGGAGTTCACGGGATTCCTCGGCCAGGACGAGTTGCGCCGCCGCCTGTACGCCGCGCACCTTTTCTTGCATCCCAGCGAGACCGCCGCGGACGGCAATCAGGAGGGTGTGCCCAACTCGCTGCTCGAAGCGATGGCCACGGGTCTGCCGGTCTTTGCCACGACGCACGGCGGCATCCCCGAAGCCGTGGAGCACGGCGCGACCGGCTGGCTGGTGGCCGAGGGGGACCACGCCGCGCTCGGGCAGGCACTCTGCGGTTTCGCCGCTGACGCGGGGCGGTTGGAAGAGATGGGGCGGGCGGCTTCGCGGTCGGTGGCGGAAAATTTCTCGCTCGTCGTGCAGGCCCGCAAGCTGGAGGAGTGTTACGCGGAAGCGATGGGAAAAGCAGGAGGATGAAAGGCGGCAGGAAGGCAGAAGGCAGAAGATGCAGGATGCAGGATGCAGGATGCAGGATGCAGATGGTAGGTGGCGGGATCACCGATGGGACGAACGCCTCTTCACTGCTTGTCCTCCTGAGCGCAGCGAGTCGGTGAACGCAGCCGGAGGACCTTCCGCCGCCAGAGGCCCACGTTGCAAAGTGGCTGGGAGTGTTGAACTGCCAAAGTGCGCCTGGCTGCCGCCAGCCGGAAGGTCCTCCGGCTGTGCTCACCGACTCGCTGCGCTCAGGAGGACAGCCAAAGAGAGAAGCCGCTGGATGCGTTCGCTTCAAGAAAACCAAGAGCAAGCACAAGAGGAAACCATGACCACCTGCATCCTACATCCTGCATCCTGCATCCTGCATCTTCTGCCTTCTGCCTTCCGCCTTCCGCCTTCCGCCTTCCGCCTTCCGCCTTAAGATTGCCCTTGAGACTACCCGCAAGCGCTCGCATTATCCCACGTCTACTTTTCCCCGGCTTTCCCTTTCCCCCATGAGCAGCAGCGACCCTTCCACCCATCACATCGAGTCCCACCTCGTTGAGAACCGTGTGTTCCCGCCGCCGGCCGAGTTCGCCCTGAAGGCGCGCGTCGGCTCGCTAGCCGAGTACGAACGCATGTACCAGGAATCTCTCCAGGAGCCCGACAAGTTCTGGGCGCGCGAGGCGGCCGAACTGCTCTGGCAGGACAAATGGGACACCGTGCTGGAATGGGACTGCCCCAACGCCAAGTGGTTCGTCGGCGGGAAGTTGAACGTCGCCGAGAACTGCCTGGACCGCCATCTCGGCGGGCCGCGCCGCGACAAGGTCGCCATCGACTTCGAGGGCGAGCGCGGCGACCGGCGCACGCTCACCTACGCGCAGTTGCACCGCGAGGTGTGCCTGTTCGCCAACGTGCTCAAGGCACGCGGCATCGGGGCGGGTGACCGGGTGCTCATCTACCTGCCGCACGTCCCCGAGGCGGCGATTGCCATGCTGGCCTGCGCGCGCATCGGCGCGGTGCACAGCGTGGTGTTCGGCGGGTTCAGCGCGGAATCGATCAAGGACCGGCTCCACGACAGCGGCGCGCGGCTCATCGTCACGGCCGACGGCGGCTGGCGGCGGGGCAAGATCGTGCCGCTCAAGGCCAACGTGGACGCGGCGCTCAAGGACGGCGACGGCCAGGTGGAGGGCGTGGTCGTCCTGCGCCGGGCCGAAAACGACGTGACGCTCAAGGCCGGGCGCGACGCGTGGTGGCACGAGGAGGTCGATACCGTCAGCGCGGACTGCCCGGCCCCGGGCTTCGACAGCGAGCACCCGCTTTTCATCCTCTACACCAGCGGCTCGACCGGCAAGCCCAAGGGCATCCTGCACACCTCGGGCGGCTACCTCGTGGGAGCGCACGCGACGACGCGTTACTACTTCGACCTGCGCGAGGACGACGTGTACTGGTGCACGGCCGACGTGGGCTGGATCACCGGGCATAGCTACGTCACCTACGGCCCGCTGGCCGCCGGGGCCACGGTGGTCATGTACGAGGGCGCGCCCGACACGCCCGACCAGGGGCGCTGGTGGAAGCTCATCGAGGAGCACAAGGTGAGCATCCTCTACACGGCCCCCACGGCGATCCGCACGTTCGTCAAATGGGGCAACCAGTGGCCCAAGGGCCACGACCTGAGCAGCTTACGGCTTCTGGGCACGGTGGGCGAACCCATCAACCCCGAAGCCTGGATGTGGTTCCGCGAGACCATCGGCGGGGGCCGCTGCCCCATCGTCGATACCTGGTGGCAGACGGAGACCGGCGCGCAGATGATCGCCCCCCTGCCCGGGGCCATCCCTACCAAGCCCGGCACGGCCACGCGGCCGTTCTTCGGGGTGGACGCCGCCGTGGTGGACGACGCGGGGAACGAGGTGCCCCCGAACGTCGGCGGCAAGCTGGTCATCCGCCGCCCGTGGCCCAGCATGTTGCGCGGCATCTACGGCGACCCGGCGCGCTTCCAGTCGGCGTACTGGGACGAGTTCAAGGCGCGGGGCTACTATTTCACCGGCGACGGCGCGCGGCGCGACGAGCACGGCAACTTCTGGATCGTCGGCCGCATCGACGACGTGCTCAACGTCGCCGGGCACCGCCTGGGCACGAGCGAGATCGAGAGCGCCCTGGTCGCCCATCCGGCCGTCGCCGAGGCGGCCGTGGTCGGCCGGCCGGACGAGATCAAGGGCCAGGGGGTCGTGGCGTTCGTCACGCTCAAGGGCGGGCAGACGGCGGGCCAGGAGCTGGAGGCCGAACTCAAGAAGCACGTCGGCACGAGCATCGGGGCCATCGCCCGGCCGGACCAGATCCGCTTCACGGATTCGCTGCCCAAGACCCGCTCGGGCAAGATCATGCGCCGCCTGCTCAAGGAGGTCGCCAGCGGCAAGGCCGTCACGGGCGACACCACTACCCTGGAGGATCTCTCGATCCTCGCCCGGCTGCAAGCGACCCCGGAGGATTGACCCCCGGGGCGGGCATCCGGGCGGCGCGAGACTTTGTCGGGGACGGGTCGGGGGTTGCGAAACCACCAATGAGCACGACAGTGGCAGCACACCGGGGACCGGAAAGCGGAATTTCCGGGTTTAATTCCCGGGAACGTGGGATTTAGTTGCCGGTTGTGCCGGGCGCGCCAGTGGTGCCGGATTTCGCGCCCTGGCGGTCCTTCCCGACGAAAATCTTTGCCGCCCCGCTCGCCATGAATTTCGTCAACACCGGGGTCAGGGATGTCGCCCGCAAATTTCGCCGCCAGCGCAACCGCCTGGCGCTGGCCAATGCGCGCAAGGCCGTCGAGCGGGCGGAAATTGCCCTGGGCCGGGCTGGCTGGCGCAGCCTGCCCGATGACGGGCGCGTCCGCGCGGCGTTCGAGAACATCGCCCACCACGACGGCCGCATCGCCGAGGCCAACGCGGGCATCGTGCGGTTGGAGGGCATGGTGCGCGAGCAGGAGGCCGCGCGCGAACAGGCCCGGACCGAGCACGCCGAGGCCGCCCGGGCCATCGCGGCAGAGCGTCCGCCCTTCCTGCACCGGCTCCAGGACCTCCAGGCGCGGCTCGCCGTCCACGGCCGCACGCTCCAGGAGCAGAACACCCGGCGCGCCTCGCTCAACGCCGGGCAGACGGCCCTCTTGCGCGAGGAACGCCGCGCCCGGCGGCAGAGTGTCCTGCTGACGGAGGCCGAGCGCGCCGACCGCCGCCGCCAGTTCGACGACGCCCGCGCCAGCCTCGCCGAGCAGGCCGCGCTCTTGGCCGCCGCGCGCTCCAGCGAGGCCGAGGCCGCCAACGCCGACCAGCGCGGGATCAAGGAGGTGCGCGACGCCCTCAAGGCGCTCGACCAGCGCGCCCAGGAGGCCGACGCCGCCCTCGCCGCGCGCGAGCGGACGGCGGCCATGCACATCGCCCAGTTCCACAAGGAGATCGCCGCCATCCGCCGCCAGGCCGCGCGCATCGAGCAGGAGAAGAACGACAGCTTCCTGGCCGTCGGCCACCTCCTCGCCGGGCAGGAACCGCCGCCCCCGGGCGCGGACGAGCCCCACGCGGCGGCGCGGCGGCTGCGGGCGAGCTACGAGCGGCTGGAGGGGCTGGAAAGTACGTGGCAGCTCGAATCCCGCCACGCCGACCGGCAGGACCTGCGCATCTTCCACTTCGTGGCCGTGACGGCGGCCATCCTGGTGGCGCTGGCGCTGCTGCTGGTCTTTCACCAGCCGGGCAAGCGCGACTGGCTGCCGCGCAACACGGAGGCGATCCTGTCGCTGGACGTGAAGAACTTCACCGACACGGACTTCACCAAGGCGCTGCAAGCCGCCGAGCCCGCCGCGTGGCAGGAGGTGTGGACGGGATTGGTGCGCACGGTGGCCGACGTGCCCGCCATCGACGTGCGCCGGCAGGTCAGCCGCATCACCCGCGCGCTGGCCCCGGCGGCGGGCAAGTTCCCGGCCGTGGACTGCCTGCTCGTGGAACTGCGCCCGAACGTGGACGTGGAGGGCATCCGCAAGCAGTTGACCATGCCCGCGTTCGGGTTCGAGAAGCGGAATTTCAACGGGTTGCCCCTCTACGAGAAGGGCGGGCTGGCCGCCGCGCAGATCGGGCCGGACACGCTGGCGGTCGGCTCGACGGAGAGCGTGGAAGCGCTGGTCGAGGTGCGCCTGGGGCTGCGCGCCGACCTGAAAAGCGACGCGCAGGTGTTCAGCGAGTTCCAGCGCCTGGACGACGACGGGGCGTTCCGGCTGGTGACCTACCGCCCGCGCGAGCTGACGCACCTGACCGACCCGCTGCTGGACCTGGCGCTGTTGCAGGATTGCCAGTCGCTGGGGTTGACGATCAACGTGCACGAGCCGGTGACGGCGGTGTTTCTGCTCAACGCCCCGGACGGCGCGCGGGCGGCCCAGATCGCCCGGCAACTCACGGCCAACCCGGACCAGGTTTTGCAACTGCGCGGGGCGGGCCCGAACCTGTTCATCGAGCCGCCGGTGGTGAAGACGCACGGCGAGCAGGTCGAGTGGCGCTTCCGCATGACGCAGCCGGCGGCGAAGGAGCTGCTGGAGCGTGTCTCCCGCCTGGAACTGGCGAGCACGGGCGGCCGGAAGGTGGCGGGGATGGGGCACTAACGCAAACGTGAACGGCACCCTTGGAACAGACTATTGTCTGTGGAACGCCGGTTCGATTCTGTGGACACTTTGCTGAGTGTCCAAAGCATTATTTTCAGCAAGCTTCGGGCTGGTTGTTCGCGCACCTCATATGAAAGGTACAGTCACAATCGGCAAAATCAGCCTGAAGCTACGTGCTGAAGTTCTGCATCTCGCGCGTGGGAGCTGCCAAATGTGCGGTAGAACCATCGCGCGCCATAAAGTGGCGTTGGTCGTCGTCGACATCATGCCGGAGGAACAACGCGTGACAGATCATCCTGACAACTTTTGGGCTATCTGCGAGGATTGTAACCACAGAGGAGCAAGTCACTTCTTCTCCCACGATCCAGCGACACTACGCTGGATCGTAGGCCATAAGTCTGTCCATATACGCATTGGAGAACTGCTAAAGCGGAACCTTGGCAAGGCTGTACCCGGCAAATTGATCAAGTTCGTCGCAAATCAAGCCGAGTGGAAAAAACGGACTCGCGAACTGCGTTATCTTGGATGGCATGTTGAAGCTAGCCGGGACAGTGATTCTTCCGGGCATGTCACATCTGCTTATACTTTACACACGTTCATCGAATGGCCATCTGACCCCACCCGTTGTATCCGGAAATATGAAAAAGATCGTGGACGTAGGTGTAAGGCAGATGCATCCATCAAAATGACTGATCGACCTCCGACTCTGAATTGTTGAGCAATTTGCCAGTAGGTACGTCGTCCGCAGGTCCCAACGCCGGAGGAGAGATCGAAATTTCGCCCGGGGCATGAGCCCTAGGAATTACGTCGCACGGTAAAGAGCCCGGAGACAGAAGAGAATGCGCGGGTGCATGGTCCGTGGACGTGAAGGGCCTCGGTCTTTCACGACGCCCCTTCCGGAACTTTGCCGAGGGAACCCTTTGCTCGGGCCTCATGCGTCGGGCTAGGGTTTCCGCCTCTCTTGGGCCGGAAGGTTTGGTGGCACGGACACCGGCTACTTACTCAGTGGGTCTGTAATCGACTTTCTTCAAAGCAGGGAAACCAACTTGGCTTGAAAGCCAAAAATGTTCTTTAAAAGAACACTGCTTTGCGTGGTGTCTGCTAGCGATTATTTGATGCCAAGGCCCGCGCGAGAGCGAAGAACAGAACGCAATATCATTGGCGCTCGCTTACGAGAAGCGCGTAAGAAGTTTAAGCCTGCACTTACTCAAGACCAACTTTCGGGCAGGCTCGCAGCGGCAGGCACTCAGTTGGATCGAGTGGCAATCACAAAAATCGAAAGTGGTATGCGGTCGGTTTTTGATCATGAGGTGCGGGCCTTCGCTGCGGTGCTTGGTGTGGATGCACGGTGGCTGCTCGGAATATCACTTACCTACGATCATCGTGGAATTTGATACGGCGGCATACATGCGAAAAGCAACGTCGCGAGCAAAGTCGGACGTTGCTAATAAGCTAATCAGCATGCTGTTGCATGAAATTAGCCGTCGTGTAGCTGCAACGATTAAGATGGGCGTGACGGATGCTAGGTACGCCAGCGCGGTCAGCGCAACATTTGGATGTCAGGTGGTGATAAGCGCAGTGTTGCAACCGGCTGGTTTGACGCGATGATAGAG
>CAXTVY010000155.1:0-10466 GCA_964247665.1 uncultured Chthoniobacterales bacterium
CCGTCGCCCAGGTCCAGCAGGTTCGCGCCCGGCCATTGCTTGACGATCCTTTCGCCGTCGCGCTTCAGGTCGGACAGCACGACGAAACCGCTTTCCGGCGGCGGCTCCGCGGCCGCTGCGCCCGGGGCGGCGTGGAACTTGTGCCCGGTGTCCCGCGCCTGCGCGATGACCGGCGGCACTTCCAGCCCCAGCGCCAGGAGGTTCGCCGCCACTTCCTTCGCGCCCAACGCATCGATGAGCCGGAACGGCCCCAACTCCCAGCCGAAACCCCATTCGAGCGCGTGGTCGATGTCCGCCGCCGTGTTGGCGACGACCCCGTACTTTTCCGCCGCGAACCGCAGGGTCTCGTAGATCGTGCGCCGCGTGAACTCACCCGCCGCCGTGTCCAGCGCCAGCAGCGCGCGCAGCCGTTCCGCCGACCCCGGGAGTTTTGCGATGGAGGCGGGCACGGCGTCGGCCGCGGGCGGGCGCTCCCCGTATTCCAGCGTGCCCGGGTCGAGTGTCAGGATCGTGCTCGTGCCATCGGCGTTTTTGCGCCGTTGGTAGTAGCCGCAGCCGGTTTTTTCGCCCAGCCGCTTCTCGGCCAGGAGGCGTTCCATGGTGGCGGGCAGCCGGAAGTCGTCGCTGGTCGTGGCGGACAGGTCCTTGGAAATGAGCGCCAGCACGTCGAGCCCCACCGTGTCCGCCAGGCGCAGCGTACCGCTCCGGGGACGGCCCAGCACGGGCCCCGTCAGCGCATCGACCACGTCGGCGGGCAGGCCCATCTCCTCCGCCGTGCGCGCCGTCTGCAAGAGCGAATAGATGCCGATGCGGTTGCCGATGAACCCGGGCACGTCGTTGGCCAGCACGATGCCCTTGCCCAGCACGCGGTCGCCGAACGCGCGCACGGCCTCCAGCACGGCCGGGTCCGTGTGCGGGGTCGGGATGAGTTCCAACAGGTACAGATACCGGGGCGGATTGTAAAAGTGCGCGCCCAGGAACCGCCGCCGGAAGCCCTCGCCGCGCCCCTGGCTCTGCACGCCCATGGGGATGCCGCTGCTGTTGGAACTGAAGATGCAATCCGGCCGCGCGATGGGCTCGATGGCGGCCCAGAGTTGCTGCTTGGCCACGGGGTCCTCGATGATGGCCTCGACGATCCAGTCCACGCCGGCGAGGCGGCCGAGGTGGTCCGCCGTGTTGCCGAGCGTCAGCAGCGCGCTGGTCTGCGCGGGGTCCATGAACGCCGGAGGCCGCGCACGCAGGGCACGCTCCAGCCCGGCCTGGACGATGCCGTCGCGCTCGGCCGGGTCGGCGGCGTCGGGCGCGGGACGGTCGAGCAGGAGAGTCGGCACCCCGGCATTGGTGAGGTGGGCGGCGATGGCAGCCCCCATCGTGCCCGCGCCGATCACGGCGGCCTGGCGGATGGTGGGCACCACGGGGGGGACCGATGGGGGGTGGGCGGACGGCGTCATGGCGCAATTTGCCGACGCTTTACAAAGAATACAAGGCGGGGAAAATGCCCAAAGCCCCAACGACCAATGACCAAGCCAGATGCGCTGCTCGTTTTCTCCACCTTTCCTGACGCGGGCCGGGCGCGAGCGGTGGGCCGCGTGCTCGTCGCGGAACGGCTCGCCGCGTGCGTGAATCTGTTGCCCGGCGTCACGTCGATCTACGTCTGGCAGGGTCAGGAAGAGGAAAGCGCCGAGACCCTGGCGCTGATCAAGACGCGCCGCGAACTCTACCCGGCGCTGGAGGCGCGCCTGCGCGCGCTGCATCCCTACGAGGTGCCCGAGATCATCGCGGTGGACGTGGCGGCGGGACTGCCCGCTTACCTGCAGTGGGTGGCGGCGCAAACCCGGGTTGGCCTCGCGGGGGATTAACCACAAAAAGACGCAAAAAGCACAGAGCGGAACATGGACGCCAAGTCAGGCGCGTCCCGCCGCCGCCACCTTCACGAACTCGAACCGTGCATCGAACCGTCCGCCCGCATACTGCTGGCAGCATTCGTGGCACGCCAACCTCCGGCGGCGCTTGTCCACGGGGCGGGCACGGTGCAGGAGGAAGGCGCAGCCCGGGCAGCGGTAGGCGTGCCTGCGCGCCTGCCGCCGCCGGGGCAGCGGCAGGTCGTGGCAGCGGCTTTCCCCGGGGATGCCCAGGTCCGCGCACGCCTGCCGCCATTCCGGCCCGTGGGCCGCGATTCGCCGCCGACCGGCGCGCTCCGTGGCCAGCAGGTGCGCCAGTTCGTGCCGCAACGTGCGGTCCACCTCGGCGGGAAATTCCTTGAGCCTCGGGTTGAGCGACACCTCCGCCTCGGCGGACCGCGCCAGCCCGGCGGTGGTCGTCAGCCGGCGGTTCCAACGCACCGCCACCCGCCCGGCCAGGCCGTGGCAGCCGCAGCCCCGCAGCAGGTCCGCCGCCGTGCGCGTCAGGTCCGCATCAAGGGTCCCTCTCCCGCCGCGCCGGTGCGTGGCCGGGCGGCAAGACGGAAAAAGCGCCCAGAACAGCTTCATCATACCGACTGCCGCCAAGCGGCGGAATGACCAAAGCCCGAAGCCCGAGATTCGACCGGAATTGCTACCGAGGCAGACAGCACGCCCCAATATGGCCAAGCGCACCCGGATTCTCAAGCGCACGCTGCGCTCCGGGCCGCCTCTTTTTGGTCGTGGGCCCCTGGGCCTTGGTCATTTCTCCGGCGTCTGCTGCGAGGCGAGCAGCGCGCCGAGGCCGACCTCCGCCGCGTAGATCCAGCGGGCCGCCGCCGGGTTCTCGGCGAAATGGCGCATCAGATTGCGGTAAGGCTTCGGCCCCATGTCCCACAGCAGCGAATGCCACCGGGGTTTGAAGAATCCCACCACGCCGTCTCCCACCATGACGAGGGCCACCAGTTGAATCATCCGTCGTAAAATCATAAGCAACTCCTTGGCCGCCGTTCGCGTCCGCTGTCCCCTGAATCGGCGTATCCTCCCCAACCGGTTCGGCCCCGGAGATAAATCCGCTGCCGCCAGGGTGCGGCGATTCCGCTGCACCTTGGCCCGTCTCGTCTCGCCTCGCGCCTCCTTCCCATGAGCACCCTGCCGCCCCCTTCGGAGATTCCCCACGCCCAGCCGCTGCCCCGCGTGGACGGCTGGCTGAAGGTCACCGGCCAGGCAAAGTACGCCGCCGAGTTCAAGCTGCCCGGCATGGCTTACGGCGTCCTCGTCCAGAGCACCGTGCCCAAGGGCCGCGTCCTGGAAATCGACACCGCCGCCGCCGAACGGGTCCCGGGCACGCTGGACGTCCTGACCCACCACAACATGCCGCGCCTTGCCCCGCCGCCGGAGGACCAGGTCGGCAAGGGCCAACCCGCCGAGCCCTACGCGCCCTTGCAGGACGACGCCATCCACTGGAGCGGCCAGCACGTCGCCGTCGTGGTGGGCGAAACGCTCGAAGCGGCGCAGCACGCCGCCTCGCTGGTGCGCGTGCGCTACGAGGAAGCGCCCGCCGCGCTCGACTTCGACGCCGCCCAGGCCCACGCCACCGAGCCCGAGTTGTGGGCCGGACGCGAAAAGCTCCAGGTCCGCCGTGGCGACGCCGCCGGGGCCCTGGCCAAGGCGGAAACGGTGGTCCGCGCGACGTACACCACGCCCGTGCAGAACCACAACCCCATCGAACTGGTCAACACGACCGCCTTCTGGCCCTCGCCGGACCAGCTCGTGCTCCACGACACGACGCGCGCCATCCAGAGCATCCAAAAGATCATGGCGCACGCCTTCGGCCTCCCGCCCGAAGCCGTGCGCGTGCTGGCCCCGTTCGTCGGCGGCGCGTTCGGCTCGAAGGGCTTCCAGTACCAACACATCATGCTCGCCGCCGCCGCCGCGCGGTTGGTGAACCGGCCCGTGCGAGTGGAGTTCACCCGCGAGCAGATGTTCACCACCGCCGGACGCCGCGAGCGGACGGTCCAGCACCTCGCCCTCGGCGCAACGCACCAGGGCCTGCTCAACGCCGTGCGGCACGAGACGTTGACCGCTTCCTCGCCGCTGGTCGATTACACCGAGCCCGCCGGAAACCTGAGCCGCAACCTCTACACCTGCCCAAACGTCGAGGTGACGCACCGGCTGGCCATCCTCAACCAGCCGAGCCCCTGCCCCATGCGTGCGCCGGGCGAGGCCGTGGGCTCCTTCGCGCAGGAGTGCGCCATGGACGAGTTGGCCGTGACCCTGCCAATGGACCCCGTCGAACTGCGTCTGCGAAACCACGCCGACCGCGACGAGCACGAGCGCAAGCCGTATGGCAGCAAGAACCTCCGGGAGTGCTACCAGCAGGCGGCCGAGCGTTTCGGCTGGGCCAGGCGTAACCCCGCGCCGCGCTCGATGCGTTCGGAGGACGGACGGCTGCTCGTCGGCTGGGGCATGGCGACGGCGGCGTATCCCGCCAAGCAGATGCCCGCCGCCGCGCGGGCGATCCTGTGGAGCGACGGGCGGCTGGTCGTGCGCTCGGCCACGCACGAGATCGGCACGGGCACGTACACGGGGATGACCCAGATCGCCGCCGGGGCGATGGGCCTCGCGCCGGGCCGGGTCCGCTTCGAGCTGGGTGATTCCAGGTTCCCGCTAGCTCCGGTCAACGGCGGCTCGTGGCTGACGAGCAGCGTCGGTCCGGCAGTGCTGGCAGCGTGCGCCGAACTCAAGCAGAAACTGGCCGCCCTGGCCGCCGCCGAGCCCGGCTCGCCGCTGGCGGGCGCGAAGCTGGAGGACCTCGCCTTTGCCGATGGCCGCGTGTCGCTCAAGGCCGACCCCGCGCGCGGCCTGGAGTACGCCGACGTGCTCGCCCGCGCGCGGCTGCCGGTGGTGGAGGCCGACGGCAGCGCCAGGCCCGGCGAGGAAAGCGAGAAACAGGCGCACGTTTCCTTCGGCGCGCACTTCGCCGAGGTCACGGTCGATCCGGACCTGGGCGAGGTGCGGCTGCGGCGGTTCGTGGGCGTGTACGATCCGGGCCGGGTGCTCAACCCGGCCCTGGCGCGCAGCCAGCTCTACGGCGGGCTGATCTTTGGCCTGAGCATGGCGCTCCAGGAAGCGAGCCACCCCGATCCGCGCACGGGCCGGACGATGAACGCGAACCTGGGGGAGTACCATGTGCCCGTGAACGCCGACATGCCGGCCGCCGGGTTCGAGGTGGCTTTCGTGGACCGGCCCGACGAGACGTTCGCGGACGGCCTGGGCACGCGCGGCATTGGGGAGTTGGGCATCGTGGGCAGCGCCGCCGCCGTGGCGAACGCCGTGTTCCACGCCACGGGCCGGCGGGTGCGCGATTTGCCGATCACGGCCGATAAGCTGTTGTAGGCACCCTTGCGCAACGGGCGCGCCGCCCCTTTATTAACCAAGCACCATGGAACCACTCGCTGAAACCTCCGAACGTCCCGACCTGCCCGAAGCGCGCGGCGCGGTGGGCGGCCTGCTGGTGCTGAGCGCCGCTGCCACGCTGTTCCTGTTCTGGCTGCTCTACTTCCGGCAGGCCCCGCCGCAGTTTGCGCGTCGCCTGACTTTCCTGCCCGCGCTCAATGCCGTACTCAACGGCCTGAGCGCCACCGCACTGTGCTGCGGATTGTATTTCATCGTGCACCGCCGCATCGTCGCCCACCAGCGCGCCATGGCGACCGCGTTCGCGTTCTCGACGCTGTTCCTGTTCAGCTACATCCTCCACCACGCGCTGCACGGCGACGTGCGCTTTCCGGCGGACGCGGGCGGCGTGCGGACGGTGTACCTGCTGCTGCTGATCAGCCACGTGGTGCTTTCGGTGGTGGCGCTGCCGATGGTGCTCATCACGTTTTTCTTTTCGCTCAGCGGGCGGTTCGCCGCGCACCGGCGCATCGCGCGCTACACGTTCCCGGTCTGGCTGTACGTGTCGGTGACGGGCGTGATCGTGTACCTGATGCTGGCGTCGTACACGCACCCAATCTAGGTTTCTGGCTTGCAGGGTCTGTGCTTGCGTCCGGGCCGAATGCCGCGGCTAGCTGGCGCACTTCTAGCTTCTACCGGGTCTCGGGGTCGTTCCCCCGCACCCGATGTCCACCGCCACTTTCCCTGACCCCGCCCTCTCCCCGTCCGCCACCGGCTACCGCAATGCCCCCTCTTCGGCTCGGGGCACGCCGGTGCAGCCGCGGGTGCTCGTCTTCATCGTCGCCTACAACGCGGCCACGACGCTGCCCTGGGTCTTGGACCGCATCCCCGAGAGCCTCCATCGGCCGGGCGTCGAGGTGCTCGTCATCGACGACTCCTCCACCGACAACACCTTCCAGGTCGGCACGGAGTACGTCGATGCCCTGCATGGCGACAGCCCCATCAAGTTCCACGTCCTGCGCAACCCCGCCAACCAGCGTTACGGCGGCAACCAGAAGCTCGGCTACCGCTATGCCATCGAGCACGGATTCGACTTTGTCGCCCTCGTCCACGGCGACGGCCAGTATGCCCCCGAATGCCTCCCCGACCTGCTCGCCCCGCTCATCGCGGGCGAGGCGGACGCCGTGTTCGGCTCGCGCATCCTCAACAAAGGCGGCGCGCGCGCGGGCGGGATGCCGCTCTACAAGCTCGTGGGCAACCAGGTGCTCACCCGGTTCCAGAATTTCCTGCTCGGCTCGAACCTGAGCGAGTTCCACTCGGGTTACCGGCTTTATTCGGTCCGGGCGCTCCAGAAGGTGCCCTTCGAGGCCAACACGAACGACTTCCACTTCGACACGGAGATCATCATTCAGTTCGTCCTGGCGGGGCTGCGGATCAAGGAGCTGCCCATCCCGACGTACTACGGCGACGAGGTCTGCCGGGTCAACGGCCTGCGCTACGCCTGGGACGTATGCAAGACGATGCTGCGCGCCCGGATTCACGGGCTGGACCTGCTCTACGACCGCAAGTTCGACGTGGGCACGCCCGGACGCTCCTACGAGCTGAAGCTCGCTTACCCGTCATCGCACACCTTCGCGCTCGACGCCGCGCTCATGGGTGGCAACCTGCTCAACGTCAGCGCGGGCCAGGCCGACCTGACGCCCGTGCTGGACCGGCTGGCTGGCCACGTGACGAATCTGGGCCGGTCGCCCGCGCCCCGCGTGTTCACGCCGGCCGCCGTCGTGGCCGACGACGACTTCGACGGTCCGGTGGACGACGCCGCACCCTGGCCCGGCGGCGGCCCGGCGGCGAACCCGCCTGCCAGGGAATTCATCGCCTGGAACCTCCAGGGCGCGGAATTTCCGGTGGACGTGTCGCGCTTCGACCAGATCTTCCTGCTCGACGTGGTCGAGCACCTCGACGAACCCGAGCGGTTCATGGAGGAGATGCGCTTCGCCGCGCGCCGGCACCGGCCGGAGGTCGTCCTCACGGCGGGCAACGTGGGCTTCTTCGTCACGCGCCTGATGCTGCTCCTGGGCGGGTTCAACTACGGGCGGCGCGGCATCCTGGACCGCACCCACCGGCGCTTGTTCACTTTTGGATCGCTCGGCAAGCTGTTGGAGCAATCGGGTTACCGGATCATCGAGACAAAGGGCGTGCCCGCGCCGTTCCCGCTGGCGGTGGGTCACGGCCGGTTGAGCCGGTGGCTGTTACGGTGCAATGAGGCTCTGATCCGGGTCAGCCGGGGACTGTTTGCCTACCAGATTTTCATCCGCGCCCAGGCCCTGCCGAGCGTACACCACCTGCTCGAGCAGACCGTCCAGACGAGCGACGCACTGCGCGGCCAGTCCGCCATGCACGATTGATGCCGGGCCGCCGTCCGGCGGTCCGCGCCACAGCGGGAGAAAGCGTCCGTCAGCCGTGCCACGAACGGGCTTGCAACTGGCCCGGGAAGGTGCATTGTAGAGGAAGAAAAACATGCGCCTCATGGCAAGGGTTTGGAGAAACGAAGGTGTACGGACACCGGGGGTTCTCGCGGAAAAGCAACTTCTGGCTTTCGTCCGTTCCCTTTTGTGTTTCGCCGTCCCGGCGCGTGCCGGGTTCCCCGCCTGATTTATGGACCTCTATCTGTTCTGTCTGGGCTTGAGCTTTTGCGGACTGCTCGTCATGGCATTGGCCGGAATGGGTCACCATTCGCACGGCGGTCACCACGCGCCGCAGGGCCACGGTGGTCATGGGCGCGTGGGCAGCTTCCGGCTGCACAAGGGTCCGGCGCATCCGCAGAGCCACGGCCAGGGCGGCGGCTCCCGGTTTAGCCGGCAGAGCGCGGGCCTGATGCTCCTGGGTCTCGTCTCGCCGCGCACGTTTCTGAGCGTCCTGCTCGGCTTCGGCGCGACGGGCCTGATCCTGCGTCCGCTGACGAATTGGTCCCCCGTCCTGCTGCTTCTGCTGGCGGCCATCGGCGGTTGGGCGTTCGAGCAATTCCTGATGCAGCCACTCTGGAAATTCCTGTTCGGTTTCGCGTCCCACCCGGGGCTGACCCTGGGCACCACCGTCCACCACGAGAGCACCGCCGCGACCGATTTCGACGCGGACGGCCGGGGCCTCGTGGCGCTCGAACTCGACGGCCAGGTGCGCCAGGTGCTCGGCCGCTTGTGCCCGGAGGAACGCGCGCAGGCCGCTGGCCGTGTCCGCACGGGCGAACGCCTGGTCATCCAGGCCGTGGATGACCGCCGCAACACCTGCACGGTGTCGCGTCTGCCGTCCTGCTGACGGCCCCTTTTGCCGACCGGCAGGCGGGCGATTTCCGCCCGCAGGTCGGCCCGGCACCCCCTGCCCGCGCGCGGCCGGGGTCCCTCTTCCAACCCGCAGCCAACCAGACAACCCAAAGAAAAACCAACCCGATCCAGGCCGGAGGAACTTTCCTCCGTTCCGTCCATGAACACCAACGTCATCATTGCCGTCGCCGCCCTCGCCGTCGTCCTGCTCATCATCGTGCCGGCCATCGTGCAGATGTTCCTGCGCAACGTGGAGGCAGGCACGATCCGCCTCGTCACGCTCTGGGGCGGCCGGACGAGCATCTACCGCGGCCCGGGCAAGTCGTTCGAGGTGCCGCTGTTCACCAACGGCACGAGCATCTCCAGCAAGGCCATCAACGTGGACCTGGACATCACCGACCAGACCGCCGACCTCAACGACGCCGGGACGCCGCAGCCCATCAAGGTGCGCGTGCTCGCGGGGGCCATCGTCAGTGTGGGCGACACGGACAGCCTCATCCGCACCGCCGCAAACCGGTATTTTGCCAAGCCCGAGGAGGAACAGCTTTCCATCCTCATCGACCTGCTTTCCAGTTCCGGCCGCCGCGCCGTCAACCTCCTGACGCACGACCAGCTCTTCTCCGCCAAGAGCGCGCCCAAGCCGACCGCCACGGCCGCCGTGCCCTCCGCCGCCGTGTCCACCGGCACCGCCGCCGATGAGGACGACGACCCGCTGGCCATCATCATCCGCAAGGCGTGCTCGCGCGAGTTGACGGACCTGGGGCTGATCTTCAACTCGCTCAACATCAAAGTGGTGCAGAGCGAGGTGGCCGACGCGCGCCGCCGCCAGTCCGCCGCCGAGGCGACCGCGAACGCCGAGATCGTCGCCGCCCAACAGGCGTACCGCGCGACGCAGGCCAAGATTGCCGTGGAACGCTCCATCTCCGACAGCAACCGCGAACTCGAACAGACCCGCGCGGTCAACGCCGCGCTGGTGGCCGAATCGGAAATCAAAAAGCAGCAAGCGCAGGAAATCGCCGAAACCAAGCGCCGCGAGGCCGTCGCCGAGGCCAAGGCGGGCGCGGACATCGTCAGCACGCAACAGGCGCGCCGCGCCAAGGAAGCGCAACTCGAAGCCGAGCGCGCCATCTCCGACCGCCAGCGCGAGCTGGAGGAAACGATCCGCTCCAACGCCGCGCTGGTGGCCGAGGCGGAAGCCAAGAAGCAGAACGCCCTCGCCGTGCAGCGCGAGGCGGAACTGCGCGCCACGCAGATCGCCCAGGCGACCGCCGACGCCGAGCGGGTCCGCATCGAAGCGCAGGCCAACGCGAACGCGGAAGCCATCCGCATCACGACGGTGGCCGAGGCGAACGCCGAGAGCATCCGCAAGGTCAATGAGGCCATCCAGGCCGGGGGCGAGAGCTATTTCCGCTACCGCCAGGTGGAGATGCTGCCGGAGATCGCCCCGGCCATCGCGTCGGCGCTGGCGCAGGCCAGGCTGGTAACGTTCTGCTCGGGCGACGAGAAGAACGGGGCCGCCGGGGCGGCGACGGAGAACATTTCCGGGGTCATCAGGACGGTGTTGGCCGCGCAACTCGTCACGCGCAACGGCGGCGTGCTGGATGGCAACGACAAGTAAGGGCTGAGGTCTCCAGGGGCGGCCTCGCGGCTGCGTTGCCGGTTGCTTATCCCCGCGCGCGCGGCCAAGTTGCCGGGATGAACCTCCTCCACGTCGGCGTCGTCGGCACGGGCCACATCGGCAAGCTGCACACGCGCGTTTACTCCGAACTCGCTGACGCGGGCGTGAAGCTGACCGCGATCTACGACACCGACGCCCAGGCGGCCGGCCTGGTCGCCGGGCAGTACGGCGTGCGGG
>CAXTVY010000156.1:0-5827 GCA_964247665.1 uncultured Chthoniobacterales bacterium
TTTCTACTGCTACAGCCCGCAAGGTTCGGTCGGCGTCAGCGGCAACGCGACCGGGCCGGGTGGCGGACGCTCCAACCCCAACGACGTGAACACGGCCAACCCCCTCGCGCCGAGCCAGGGCAGGTTGCTTGGCACGGCGAACTTCAACGGCGACAACGCGACGCGCAGCCTGTACGTCGGTTTTTTTGACGGCGAACTGCAATTCCCGGTCGGCCCGGTCAAAGGCAAGTTCTACTGGGATTTTGCCTACAACTTCAAGGGGGGCCAGCGCGACAACGAAATCCTCGGGGTGCAGGAGAGTTCTTTTCTCGACAAGCAATCCTGGATTACGGGCTTGCAGATCGGTGAACCCAAGCGCAAGGGCGATTGGTACGTCTCCGCCGAATATCATCAGGTGGGGGTCGGCTCGATTGACCCGAACCTCAACGACACCAACTTCGGCCTGAGCCGCCTGAATACGCAAGGCATCCGCCTGGCGGTCGGCTACAACTTCGAGACCTGGTTGCGCGGCGAGGTCTGGTACTACGGAGCGTGGAACCTGGAAAAGAACCTGCACGACCTCAACGGCAATCGTTTGACCACTTCAAACATCCGTCCCTTCTACGACGAGAATGCCTCTCAGAACCTCATCATCCAACTGACGGCCGATTTTTGATGGCGACGCCGGCAGGCGGAGAAAAAAAGACGGCAGGCGGATGGGGTCCGCCTGCCGTCCGCAGTATTGAAATTACCCTGCCGGGGGACTACAAACTCTCTCCGGCCGGAGCCAGCGACTGGGAGTCTTCGTACCGGAGCTGCGCCTCGCGCTCCGGCGCGACCAGCGAAACCAGGATCGCCACGGCGAACGAGAGCGGGATCGTCACCAGGCCCGGACTCTTTAGCGGGAAGATTGCTGCCGGGTGGTGCAGCACGTCCACCCACACGGCGGGAGAAATCACGATGAGTCCGATGGCGCTCAAGGCTCCCACCCACATGCTCGCCACCGCGCCAGCCGTGGTGAAGCGGCGCCAGAAGATCGACAGGAACAAGGCCGGGAAATTCGCGCTCGCCGCGACCGCGAAGGCCAGGCCGACCATGTACGCCACGTTCGTGTTCTCGAACGCCAATCCCAACCCCACCGCCAGGATGCCGAAGAACAGCGACGCGTAACGCGCCACGGTGAGCTGTTCGTGCTCGGGCGCTTCCCCGCCCCGCACCACGTTGACCCACAGGTCATGCGAGAGCGCACTGGCCCCGGAGAGGGTCAGCCCGGCGACCACCGCCAGGATCGTCGCAAACGCCACCGCCGCGATGAAACCGAGCATCGGCTCGCCGCCCAGCACGCCGGCCAGCATCGGCGCGGCCATGTTGTAAGCTTTGTCCACCGACACGATCTCCTTCTGGCCGACCAGTGCCATCGCGCCGAAGCCCAGGATGAAAGTGAGCAGATAGAAAAACGCGATCAACCCCGTGGCGTAGAAGGCGCTCTTCCTGGCCTGGGCGGGGTCGGGCACCGTGTAGAAACGCATCAGGATGTGCGGCAGTCCGGCGGTGCCGATCATCAGCGAAAGCCCGAGGGACAGGGCGTCCAGCGGGTTGGTGACGAGTGGCCCCGGCCCGAGGACGTTCACCGCGGGTTTGGCCAGCACGGCCCCCGCCGCGGGAATCGCGGGATGGTTGTATTGCCGGGCCGCGTCGGCAAACAGGGTGAGGGGGTTGAAGCCGAACTTCGAGAGCACCATCACGGCCATGAGCGTGGCCCCACCCAGCAGCAGGCCCGCCTTGATGATCTGCACCCAGGTCGTGGCGATCATGCCGCCAAAGAGTACATAAATGATCATGATGACACCTACCGCGATGATCGAGGTCGCGTAGTTCATCCCGAACATGAGCTGGATGAGTTTCCCCGCGCCGACCATCTGCGCGATGAGATAAAAGGTGACCACTGCCACCGTGCCGAAAGCGGCGGCGACCCGGACCGGCTTCTGCCGGAGCCGGTAGGCAACCACGTCCGCAAAGGTGTATTTGCCGATGGCGCGCAGGCTCTCGGCGATGAGGAAGAGCACCAGCGGCCAGCCGACGAGAAAGCCCGTCGAGTACAGCAGGCCATCGAAGCCGCTCTTGGCCACCAGACCTGCGATGCCCAGGAGGCTCGCGGCACTCATGAAGTCGCCAGCCAGGGCAAAGCCGTTCTGCCAGGCGGTGACCCCGCCGCCAGCCACGAAAAAGTCACTCGTCGTGCGGGTGCGGCGGGCCGCCCAGTAGGTGATGCCCAGACTGATGGCGATGAAGGTAAAGAAGAAGATAATGGCCGTTGGGCCAATCTTACCGAGGCCGTGTTTCGCCGCTTCTTCGGAAACGGGCGCAGCCGCCAGCAGCAGGGAGTGCAAGGGAGAAAAGAGGTTCATCTTGGAGAAAGTTATTTGACCGCAACCGGTTTGTTGGAGGCAACGACGTAGATAAATGTCAGCACCCAGGCAGTGACGATCACCAACGCGCCGAGCAGGATCCCCCAACTCAGGCCCGGGGTAATCTCACGACCCAACAGCGGCTTGTCGTAGGCGACCAGCAGAATGAACCCGCAGTACATCGCCAGGACGAAGATGGACAGCACGAACCCGAGCCCTTTCGGGCGGGGGGGCTGCCGCAAAATGACATGATCAGGGGCGTCGGTGGAATATGGGGAGGGCATGACGGCAAGTGTAGGAAGCCAATGGAGATGTGAAAAGTGTAAACGCGCGGTTGACCCAACAAAAACCCCGCACTGATCATCAGCGCGGGGTGTTCGGGTGCAGCCGGGTCAAGAAAGCCGCGTCTACTGCGGCGTCGCCGGGTGTTGCGCGCTGCGCGTGGCGGGCGGGGGCGGATTTTCCTCGTTGCCGGTGGTCGTGGTGGACGACGTTTGGGTATTGTTATAATTCGGCTTGCGGGAAGATGAGGTGTCGCACGCTGACAGCGTCAGCGATGCGGCGGCGAGGGCCAGGGACAGGTAGCGCATGGGGTGTTTAGGAATCAGCGTTTGGTGGTTGGTTCTGATTGGAACGACAAGTTTTCTACGGGCCAGACATTCGGCAACAATGAATCTGATGTGACAAGCTCGTCACAAAAGGAACGGCTGTTCGGGTTTCGAGATCGAAGAAGCCGTCAAACGTGTCCGACGATTGGTATACGCTGGCCGGTTGTCGGCTGGCCGTTCTCCCCACGCCGTTTCAAAACCGCGTCACGATGCCCACGAAGGGCTGGTAGTCCGGCGCGTCGGCGGATACGCCGAAGTTGCACCCGGCGTCGAACTGCAAATTCTCCCACGGCCGCCAGCGCACGCCGATGTCCGCCTGCCGCGCATCGGTCGAGCCCGGCCCGGTCGCCAGCGTGTCGTAGTATTCCAGGTAGAGCTGCACGCGGTCCTGCTTGCGGAACAAGGCGTGGTAGAGCGTGATCCCCGTGGTCAGGCCAAACACGTATTCGGTGTCGCTGTCGTTGCGCACGATGCCCGGCTGCACGTTGATCGTCGTGCTGAAGCCCGCCGGCAGCTTGCAGGAGGTCGCCAGGATGATGTCGCCCTGGACGTGCTCCGAGCCGATGTGGTTGGACACCGTCGGCAAGGAGACTTCCGGGTTGATCGAAAAGGCGAATTTCTCGCTGTCGTTGCCCACGAGCACGAACCGGGTCCGGGCGGTCAGGTTGCTGGAACCGGTGTCCGTGCTGTCTGAGCGGGTGTGGCCGGGCTGGATCGCCTGCGTGCGCGTGTTGTCGATTCCGCTCCAGATCAGCTCCAACTCGATGTCGTTCGTCAGGCCCGCGCGAAAGTGCGTGGACTGGAAGTAGTTCCAGGTGTCGGTGCGGGTCGCCCCCAGGCCCAGCGAGTAGGCCGTGCCGGTTTCCAAATAGTAGTGCCCCGCATCGACGGAATGTGCCCCGGTGGTCTGGTCCGGGCGGCTGGAGCTAAACGGACGTAAGAGGTCATCCGGCGTGGGATGAAAGAGGTTGTACTGGCTTTTGTCGGCGCGCGGCTCGGCGGCCGAGGAACCGTCCGCGTTGTCGGCGGTGGGTTCACCCGCTCGCACAGGTGACAAGGAAAGCAGGCAGCCCAGGGCGAGCATCGCCAAGGGCCGCGGCGCACGGGCGGACGGGTGGGGGAACATCATGGTTGGAGGAAAGGACGCACGCGGCTGGAGGATTGCCAGCCCAATTCGTGTGAGCTGCTTCCGGCCTGCGGCTGGTTCTCTTTCCGGCTGATTCGCCGATCCTTCCCGATCCGCCCGTACAAAAGGAGGAATTGCTCGGACGCCGCGCCGGGCGTCCGCCGCCGTTGAACTCCCGCTACTTCTTCGCCGCGCCCTTGAGGACGACCAGACGCGCAACCGTCTCCTGGCCCAGATGTTTGTAGTAGTACACGGTGACGGTTTGACCCACGCGCACTTCACCGATCCTGATCGGTTTCCCGCTGGCCCCCGTCGCGTGCACGTCCTGGTCGATCTGGTAGGTGAACGGGCCGCGCCGGCTCGCCACGGTGATGGTCAGGGGCGGCGAGATCGCGGTCACCTTGCCCGTGGAATCGTAGGTCGTCGAAGAGGTCGTGTTGTCTTCGCCGTCGTCTTGGGCGCGCAGGGGTCCCGCTGGCGTCCCAAAGCACAGCAGTAAGACAATGGTGGCGGACCCGAGAAGGAACCGTCCAAAGGATTTCATGATGCAGCTTCGAGCCGTTGCAGAACTGGCGGCCCACCGGCGCGAAAGCACGACCTCCGTCGCTCCACACGCAAACTTCCCGGCGATTGTTTTCCCCGGAGAACCTTACTTGTCTTTTCCAGACTTAGCCCCGGCTCCCTTTATCACGACGATCCGGGCCACCGTCTTCTCGCCATCGCGCAAATAATCATACCCCGTGGCCTCCTGGCCGGCGTGCACGTCGTCAATCTTGAGGCGCTGGTTGTCCGGGCCGATGACGTGCAGGTCGGGGCCGAGCCGGTAGGTAAACGGCCCTCTCCGGCTGGTCACGCTGATGGTCGAAGCCGAAATGGCGGTCACCTTCCCGGTGGAATCCTCCGTCGTGGACGAAGAAGTGTCGGGACCAGTGGGTGCTTGCGCCCGGAGGCTCGCGCCTCCGAGGACGAGAGACGCCATCCCCACCCCCAAAAACAGAGCGGCGGAACGTATCCGTAAATAGTATCTTTTCATACTACTTGGGATTCGCTCCGCCGCCGGAGTTTGGCTGTTGCCGCTTTGCCGCTTTTTAGAAGCTCGCGGTCAACTGGATGATGAGGTTCTGCGCTGCGTTGGCATCGTAGAACGCGTTGTTGGCGGTGTGCGCGCCGGTAGCCAGGCTGTGGATGTTCTTGTCCAGATTCCACGCGCCGTAGTACCACACTTCCGCTTTCAGCCAATCGGTGACGTTGTACCCGAGGTTGATGCGGAAACCCTGCGTGTTCAGACGGCTGAGCGCAAAGTTGGGGTCGTTGAGGTTCGGATCAAGCGAGGACACGCCGTACTGGCGGTAGTCCACCGAGGCGTAGAAGTCGCCCTTGCGCTTGAGTTCACCCAACTGGAAACCGGCCAGCCAGGTCATGCTGTCCTGGAAATCGGCTTCCTGGATTCCCAGGATATCGTGGGAGCGGGAATGGCCGGCGATGTTGTAGGCGAAGTCCCAGTACACCTTACCCTTGAAGGGGCCGACCGGGAACTTCACGTCACCGTTGAACATGGCCACGTAGAGGTCCCGCGTCGCCAGGTCATTGTTGAACGCCGCCGTGTTGAGCAGGCCGCCCTGGCTCGGCGCGAGGGGGTTGGCCGTGTTCACGTCGTTGGGGTCGGAGCGACCCCCGCCGGAGCCGACCGCATTGCCACTCAGGCC
>CAXTVY010000156.1:5837-10269 GCA_964247665.1 uncultured Chthoniobacterales bacterium
CCACCGAACCGTCCAGCAGATAGGTGTAGAAAGCCGGGGCGAGCGTGAAGGTGACGGCGTTGGTCGGCTTGTAGGTCAACACGACGTCGTTGTAGGAAAGAATCGCGTCTTCCTTCCGGTTCTGCGAGGTCGGCACGGTCGAGGCCGGGTTGGTCGAATACACGTTGACCACCGTCGAACCCGTCACCACACCCGCCGCGTTCGTCGTCGCCACCCGCGTGGGGGTGACGGTGTAGCCGCTCTCGGGGTTATCATAGAAGATGTACTGGCCGAGGTTCACCGCGATGTTGAGCTGGGGCGAAACGTCGAAGTTGAACTTCTCCGTCAGACCCACCGGCGTGATGTCGCCGAAGTCCACGAGCGCATCCTCGTTGTTGTAGAAGGGCGCGAACTGCTTACCCAGGACGAAGGTGGCCCAGGGGGTCGCCTTCCAGCCGAGCAGGAACTGGTGCAGGTAGACGCCGTAGTCGTCGAACCCTTCCGTGATGGCCTGGTTCTGCGAATCCGACTGGCCGTTGGTGGCGACACCCAGCGCCATGTAGAAATTATCGCTCAGCGTGTAGTTCAAGTTCAGGCGCAGGCGGAACAGGTAGCGGCTGCGCTGGAGTTCGTTGCCGCCGCCGGGGTACTGGAAGTCTTCGTTGTCGTAGTTGTAGCGAAAGCGCAGATCCCCGCTGATCGTAAGCTGCTGCACGTTCTTACCGGCCGCGCGCAGGAACGTGGGCACGTCCGCACTCGTCTCGACGTTCTTGCCCTTGGAGTCGTTGGACATCACGTTCAACTCGCGCTCCAGGGCCTCGACCCGCGCTTCCAAAGCTTTGTCGTAGGGGTCGGCCGCGTGGACGGCGGGCGAGAAGAAGGGGCTGGTGCCGAGGGTCAGCAGCGTGAGAGCCGCCGCTTTGACCGCTCGTGCAGCCTTCGGTTTTTGATGGTGGATGGTCATTCCTTGATTCAGTTAGGTGGGTTTAGGTGGCGGTCAGGCTCGTTAAGAACCTGCCCGCGCCACCGTTCTTAACGGGTTGGTTTCCTGCTGACACGCAGAAATTGTGACGATTCCGTAACTAATTTCGTGACGAACGACTTGCAATCCAAACAGGCAGCAATCCCGGGGTTCTCGATCCAGCCGCGGCCCGCACAATTTCCGATCAAGGCACCTTGTAAATCCCCGAGCCCCCAGGCCGGGGTCGTCAAGGTAGCCCTCGGGCGGAGGTTTAACCCTCGCTCCACCCTTCCACCCTATTAGAACAACTCCCCTTGCCCGTGCTTCCCTTCCTTCCCCTCCCCCGCCGGAATGAACTCCTCGTACTTCTTTGCCAGTTCATCCAACTTCCCGAGGTAGTATTCCACGTTCTCGTCGCGGGCGTCCTCGCGCCAATCGCTCGCCAGCTTGGCGTTCTCGTAGGAGCTGACCTTCTTCTTCGTGCCCGTGATGTAATACTTGATCTGGTCGCCGGGCTGGTAGTTGCGCTTGCTGTTCATCGCCAGTTCGTAGGCGGCGCTGCGGTTGCGCGCGCTCGCTTCGATCTTCTTCGCGTACTGGCCCAGCGAATCCTGCAACGTGTCGCTTTTGGCCAGCATGTCGATCAACCACTTGCGCCCGCGGATCGCTTCCGTGAACTCTTCCTTTAGTTCCAACACTTCCTCGGGTTTTCCCTCCAGCAGCAGGCGGATCATGCGCTGCAGGTACTCGCGCTGGAACTTCTCCATGCCGCGCGACTTCAGCGCGCCGCCCTTCATGATGAGCCGCCCTTCCTCGTCCAGCAGCGCGTAGTTCTTTGCCTTGTAGGAGAACATCGCCTGGTACTTCGCGTCGAACTCGATGTCGATCCCCTTGGGCAGCACCTCGCCCAACCCGGTCTGGAGCATGGGCACGGTCGCCTGCGCGGGCGGCACGAAGTAGATGCCGTCCGTGTCGATCTCGATCACCTTCGCGCCGTGCTCCTGCAACCACGCGACCATCTTCTTGAGCAGGTCACGCCCCGTCTCGGTCACGCGCGCCGCGGCGTCGTAGTCCGAGAAATGCCCCTGCGAGAAGCCCAGGTAGCCGTAGAACGCGTTGATGAGCACCTTGAACACGTTTTGCAGCGCGTTGAGCGACTGGAACTCGCGCGAGCGCGGTACCAGCGTGCGTAGTTGCGCCTTGGCCGCCAGCCGGAACTTGCGCAGGTCCGCCAGCAACCCGTGGAAGATGCCCAGCCGGTCGTTCGCCGGGAAAACGTCGAACTTCAACATCACCGACGGATACAGCGACGCCACGTCGCAATGCCACACGTCCCGCTCCACGCCCGTCACGAAGATATCCGTGTAGCCGCCCTCGAACGTCGCCGTCTTGGGCAGGTCGCTCAGCGAATGGCGCTTGGCGTAATACTCGCGCAGGAACAGCGAATTGATCCGCGTCGCCTGCCCGCGCACGATCACCTCCTGGTAGTTGTACGGGAAAATCTGCGCCTGGATGAAGTACGAACGGCTGAGCAGGTCCGCCAGGGCGCGCGTCTCGCGCACGTCCTCCAGCGTGTAGCGCGCGAACGCCGCCGGGTCGTGCTGGTACGCCTCCTGGATGCCCTTGCCGCCGAGGTACGTCCGCTCGGGGGCGTCCGCGTCGCCCCCGGCCACGATGCCGAAATGCCGCGCGGCGTCCTTGAGCCCGAAGCTCTCCAACTCGCGCGTGCCCACGTCGTAGAGCTGGAGCAGGATGAACGTGTCGACGATGTGTCGGCCGCGCACCTCGAACTTGGGGTAGTTGATCGTCTTTTCCGCGATCTGCACCCGCGACGGCCGCGAGGTGAGCAGCGTCCCGTCGCGTCCCCACCCGAGCTTGACCCGGTGCCGCTTCGCCCGCGCGGCGAGGTAGGGCAGGTCGAACTTGAAGAGGTTGTGCCCTTCCAGCACGTCGGGGTCGCGCTCTTTGATGAGGGCGTTCAGCCGCTCCAGCGCGGCCTTCTCGCTCCGGTCCACGCCCGCGCCCGCCTCGACGAGGATCAACTCCTCCCAGCCGGTGTGGTCGCTCACGGCAATCGCCATGAGGTGGTCGCCCGCGCGCTCGGCGTTGGGGAACTCGTAGCCCTCCGTGCAAAACGTCTCGATGTCCACCTGCATCCGGCGCAGTTCCGCGAAATCCATGCCCTTGAACAGCGTCCGCCCGGTGGCCGTCAGGTACTGCTGCACCGGGTCGGTCAGCGCGAAGTGCCTGACGCCCGACCGCTCGCGCAGATCGTTGCGCACTCCCTGGAAATCGCCCCAGCCCGCGCAGCGCACGAGCCGGTCATACGTCAGCCCCCCCGAGAGCGGGTCGCTCTCGATGCCCTCCTGCTCGCCCGCCACCCACAGGAAGGGCTGGAAGCTGGCGCGCTCGGCGAGCGTGGGCCCGGCGGGCTCGGCGCGCCGGTAAACGTGGACCTCGTTCTCGCCGACCAACTCCACGGAAACGATGCGCGCGGTCTGGTCCGCGCCGAACAGGACGTGATTTTCCTCGAATTGCATAAGACAGCGCCGGGCGGGCCAAACATGGCTCGAAACTGGCTAAATGTCATCCCTGGGAAAAGAGGGTTTCCGGGCAGTCCCGCCGCTCGACAACCCGGGCCGATTGAACTATCCTGCCCACCGAGTAAAACGCTGCCGCCACCCCCACCGCTGCCATGCAACTCCCCTGGCGTCCCTCTCCCGGGCAGCCCCCCCGCCGCGCCGGGGCTTTCCGGCCGCCGTCTGCGACCGCCGGATTGCTGGCCCTCGCCTTCGCCGGGCTGGGTGCGTGGTGGACCCTGCGGCTGCTGGGTCCGGCGGATCTCGCCGCCGCCGTCCGGGTGTACGGCGGGCTGTCCGCGGCGGGCCTGCGCGAGGGCCGCGGCTGGCAGCCGGTCACGTCGCTGTTCCTGCCCGGCAGCACCCGGTGGCTGTTGTGCGTGTACGCCCCGCTGCTCTGGCTGGCCGGGCGGCACCTGGAGCGCGTGGTCGGCCGGCGGCACGTCGTGGCCCTGTTCTTCCTGGCGGGTACGTCGGCCGGGCTGGCGCAGGCGGCCTACGACGGCTGGGTACTGAACCAACCCGGCACCGTGCTCGCGGGCCTGTCCGCGCCGACGCTCGCCGTGTTCACGGCCTTGGCGGGGATCGCGCCCGAGCTGGAACTGGTGCCCCCGCTGACGCTCTCGACCGGCTCGCACGGCCCGGCCTGGCTGCGGATCAAGCACGGGGCCGTGGCCGCCCTGGTGCTCCTGGGCGCGGTGCTGGTGGCGCGGCCGGGCGGCCCCTTCGCGGCGGGTGAGGGCGTGCGCTGTCTGGCGGGCGGCCTGGTGGGCGCACTGTACGTTCGCCAGCTCGGGTTCGGGCGGCGGCGGCGGCCGGCGCAGCCGGCGGACCCCGACCACGCCGCCTCTGCCGCCGCGGCGGCGGCGGCAGAGGCGGCGATGTCCACCTGGGGCGACAAGCATCCCCACCC
>CAXTVY010000157.1:0-10141 GCA_964247665.1 uncultured Chthoniobacterales bacterium
GTCCAACTGCGCCTCGGGCAGTGGGTACGTGCCCTCCTGCTCGATCGGGTTCTGTGTCGCCAGCACAAAGAACGGCGCACCTAGGGGGTAGGTCCGTCCGGCCACCGTCACGCGGTGCTCCTGCATGGCTTCGAGCATGGCGGCCTGGGTTTTGGACGGCGCGCGGTTGATCTCGTCCGCCAGCACGATGTTGGCGAACACCGGGCCCTTGGCGAACTCGAACGAGCGCTTGCCGCCGGGCAACTCCTGCAAGATGTCCGTGCCCGTGATGTCCATGGGCATCAGGTCGGGCGTGAATTGTATCCGGTTGAACGAGAGCGACATCGTCTCCGCCAACCGGCTGATCAGCAGCGTCTTGGCGAGGCCCGGCACGCCCATGAGCAACGCGTGGCCCCGGGCGAACAGACAGATCGCCAGTTGTTCGATCACGTCCTGCTGGCCGACGATGATCTTGCCCAATTCGGCCGCCAGCCGGGCGTACACCGCCCGCAGCTCGTCGATGGCGGCGACATCATCCTTGGGCAGCGGCGGGGCAGGAGTCATAAGGGGGTCGCGGGAGTCGCGGTCGCGGAAACGTTTCGCGCTGCCACTTAACAGACCGTGCGCCAATAATCAATGCCGGGACCATTTGCACACCGGGGATTTCGGGGGGAAACCCCGAAAAATAGCCATCAGATACCCGTCTAGCTTCCAGAAGTTTCGGTGGTTACAGGAGCTTCAAAAGTTTTGGAAACGGCGCGACTTTACTTTGCCGCGCGTTCCGGCCAGAAAGTGGGTCGCACCATGTTTGCAAAAATTTATTCGGCGTCGGTGGTCGGCGTCAACGCCCACGAGGTCGAGATCGAGGTCAACACCGCCACCGGGGCCAAGATGGTCCTCGTGATGGTTGGCCTGCCGGACGTGGCGGTCAAGGAAAGCCGCGACCGGGTCATCCCCGCCATCGCCAACAGCGGCTATCGCTGGCCGGTCAGCCGCACCACGATCAACCTCGCCCCGGCCGACGTGAAGAAGGAAGGTCCGAGCTTCGATCTGCCCATCGCCGTCGGCATGGTAGCGGCCGAGGAAGAGGTCGATCTGCGCACGGCGGGGGACTGCTGCCTGGTCGGCGAACTCGCGCTCGACGGCGCGGTGCGGCCCGTGCGCGGCACGCTCGCCATTGCGGCCGAGGCCCGCCGGTGGGGCAAGCGGCGGCTCTTCGTCCCGCTGGCCAACGCGCGCGAGGCCGCCGTCATCCAGGAGTTGGACGTGTACGGCGTGCGCTCTCTGCGCGAGGTCTTCGAGTTTCTACGCGGCGGTCCCGACGCCCCAAAGCTCACCCCCACGCGGGTAGACATCGCCCGCGTCTTCGCGGCGCAGCAGCGGCACGAGGTCGATTTCAGCGAGGTCAAGGGCCAGCACGACGCCCGGCGCGCCTTGGAGATTGCCGCCGCCGGCGCGCATAATGTCCTCATGATCGGGCCGCCCGGCTCGGGCAAGAGCATGATGGCCAAACGCCTGCCGAGCATTATGCCGCCGCTGACCCTGGAGGAAGCGTTGGAAACGACGAAAATCCATTCGGTCGCTGGCCGGCTCAATGCCACGGCCGGGTTGGTCGGCGTGCCGCCGTACTCGGCCCCCCATGCCAGCGTGTCGGACGCGGGCCTGCTCGGCGGCTCCAACCAACCCTCGCCGGGGGAGATCAGCGTGTGCCACCACGGCGTGCTCTTCCTGGACGAGCTGCCCGAGTTCAAACGCTCCGCGCTGGAGGCGTTGCGCCAGCCGCTGGAAGACGGGCGCATCACGATCAGCCGTGCGGCGGGCACGCTGACGTTCCCGGCGGCGTTCATGCTGGTGGCGGCGATGAACCCCTGCCCGTGCGGTTACCACGGCTCGTTGCAGAAGCCGTGCAAGTGCTCCCCGCTGTCAATTTCGCGTTACCGCGAGCGGATCAGCGGCCCGTTGCTCGACCGCATCGACCTGCACGTGGAGGTGGCGTCCATCAAGTACGAGCACCTGGCTGACCAGCAGCCCGCCGAAGGGTCAGCCGCCATCCGCGAGCGTGTCGTGGCCGCGCGCGCCGTACAGACCCGGCGCGCGGGCGGGACGAACGCACGGCTCGCGCCCAAACAGATTCGGGTCCACTGTCAGCTAGACAGTTCCGGCTCGGAACTGCTCAAGCTGGCCACGAGCGAGTTGAACCTGTCCGCCCGCGCTTACGACCGCGTGTTGAAGGTGGCGCGCACCATCGCCGACCTGGCCGGGAGCGACACGATCCAGCCCGAGCACCTCGGCGAAGCCGTCCAGTATCGAACCCTGGATCGGGGCGGATGAGTGAGCGATGGCAAGTTGTGAGTTGCCAGACGGCAGCAGGGCCTGGCGTCCGCTGCCCGGCTTCCCGGACAAGGCACCAGGCCCCGATACCTCAGACTACAAATCACAAATCTGGCCGGTCAGGCGGCGACTTTCGCTCCGCTGGCGCGCCGACGCAGGCAGAATGCGCCCGCGATGGCTCCGCAGCCCAGCAAAGCATAGGTGCCCGGCTCGGGCACGACGCCCGGCGAGCCGACCTCACCGTCCGTCGCCACGAATGCGCCGTTGACCCCTGCGACGCTTTTCTGCGAGATCGTCGCGTTGTTCAACCCGGCCGCGTTGTCGAACGTGACGTTGCTAGTGGAAGCTCCGAAGACGACCCCGGCCACCGGCGTCCCGGTGGAGGTGAAGATGTTCACCGCGTCGCCGCTCGACCCCAGGCCGACGCCCGAGCCGCCGTAAAACCCGATGGTGAAGCTCGCCGGCACATTGGCACCGAACCACGTCTGCTTGAAACTCGCCGCCAAGGCGCTGTCGCTGCTCGCGCTCGTGTCTTCGATGAACACCACCGATTGACCGGCGGCGAGGCTCGTGACCCCGCTCAGAGGCACCGACAGGCTGAAGGAGTCGGAGTTGTCGTCCATCGTCCAGCCCGAGATGTTGACCGGCGCGTTGCCCGTGTTAGTCAGCTCGTACCAGTCCGCCAGGTAGTTGGCGTCGCTGCTGCCGGTGGGATCGACCTCGGTGATGACGACGGCGGCGTGCGCCGAGGCGAGGGTGGCGGCGGTCAGTGCCGCAGTGAGGATCAGGTTTCTCATGGAATCAGGTGGTGGTGCGTTGGTGTGGTCGGATGCGACCGTGGAAGAAGTTTGCCGTCGCTGCGAGCAGGAGAGCGTGACGATTTTGTGACCGGCCCGGACGGAGGCAACCCCCTTTCGGGTGGAAAGGCGTTCCGACGCCATTTCCACCGGCCGACGCGCTCCGCGTTAAACCCTGGCGGCGGATGCCTGGCGGCGGACCAGGCAACCGAGCACTCCGAGGCCGCCTGCCAACAAGGCCCAGGTGGAAGGCTCCGGCACGTTCTGCGGCGCGAAGGACACTCCCTTGAACACCTCGCCGCCGTTACCCGCCGCGGACTCCAGTTCCGTGAACGTCTCGCCCGCTCCGGGCGTCGTGGCACCGAGGGCATCGGTGATGGCGTAGAGGCCGTTGGGGTTGTCGTCGCCCGCCGTGTAGGAGACGGCGAAGAGTTCGACCTGTCCGTTGACCAATTCACCCGTGAGGGCCTCGAAACCCGTCTCGCCGCTCGTGGCGCTGGCGGCCGTGGCGGGAGAAACGAACGCCGGGTCGATCAGCGTGTACTGCAGGGCCCAGACCCCATTGGTCGAGGTCCATTTCTGAATGCCGCCGTCTCCCGTTCCGCCCGCCTTCGGTGCGCCCGTGTCGGCCACGTAGAGGGTGGTGGCGTTGGCGAAGAAAAACCCTTCCGGGCTGTAGTTGACCCGGGCCGCGCCCGCCAGTCCGTTGCTCGCTGCCGTGATCTGGGTGGACGTGGCCGCGCCGGTGGGCAGGCCGGAGATCTGGAAGATGCCGGTAGGCGCGCCGCTCTTGTCGAGCGAGTAGAACAGGTTGCCATTGCTGGCCGTGACGTAGCGTGTGTCCTTGGCGTTGTAGATGCCGGTGGCGGTCGCCGGGGAATTGGTGGTGTTGGTGCCCGTCGGGGCGAAGAAGACACCCTGGTCCGTGGTCTTTTTGTCTCCCTGGCCCGAGATGTAGATCGACGAGCCGTCCGCCGAGTACACGGCGCGGGGATTGTTCGTGCTGTAAAGATTGTTGAAGACGGTGCTGGAATTGACGCTGCCGTTGGAGCCGATCAACACGGCCAGGCGCGGCAGGTCGGTGCTCGTCGCCTGCGCCAGCGCGACGGTGGACCCGCTGTAGGGAGTACCCACGGGGAAGTTGGTGCCGTTGGCGGCGTTCGTGGAGGCCCCGATGCCGTTGGCGGCGGCGCTGGCGCTGTAACCGGCGATGGTCAGGTAGCGGCCATCTCCCGAGAGCTGGATGTTGCCTTCCGAGGAGGAGCCGTATTCACCCACCACGCCCAGGTTGGCGCTGCCACCCACGCCGTCCGCCGTGGGGAGCGTGTCGTTGAGCACCGAAGCACCGCCCGCCGTCGAATATTCCTTGAGGGTGATCGCCGTCGGCGCTCCGTCGGCCAGCAGGGCGGACGAGCTGCCGTAGGTGCTGACCACCAGATCGCCCGGGGTGAAAAGCTGGGCCTGCGAGCGGGCCGCCAGAACAAGCAGACCGGCCGCGCCAAGAGTGGCCGCCTTGCAGCTAAAAAACGGAGAAAGTGTCATGTGGAAAAAGAGGCTGGAGCGGAACGGCGCGACCGGGCGAAGCTTGCCTGCCACCTTGGCAGAAAGCAGCCGGTCGGCCCGGATTAATGCCCGTTCACCGTGCCGGGTTCGCGGTTTTTCGTGTGACAGTTTCGTGACGTGACCGACCGGTATATTTCAGGGTCAATCGGTCGCATCCAATCGCTGCAAGGCGAAGGCATAGGCCCCGATGGCCACGGCCTCGCTGGTGCCGAGGCGAGTCAGGCCGACGGGGATGCGCAAGGCGGGATCGTAGGTCACCTCGCGGCCGGAACCGGGGACGCGCAGCGTCCGGGCGGTGCGCGCGGTGAACTCCCGGGCTTGCGCGGGATTATCCACGTCGAAGGCACGAGGGCCGAGGCGCGGCTGCTGGTCGTAGCCGTTGTGCGCCGGGTACACGTCCCGCAGGGCCGCGATCACGGCGGGCATGAACAAATCCGACGCCGCCGCCAGGCCGCCACCGATCACCGCCACGCCGTCGAGCAAGGTCAGCGCCTGTGCGAGCACGTCGCCGACCACCTCGCCCAGATGCCAGAACGCTTCCGCCGCCGCCGGACGGCGTCCGCGCGCGTCCCCACGAGCGATATCGGCGATGACCCTCGGCTCGGGCGTGTCTTCCAGCATGATCCCGGCCTGCCGCGCGTACACATTGCGCACCGCGCGGATGCACGCACCCTCCTCGGCGTTCGTTCGTGGTTCGAGCTTGTGGCGCAGGAGGTTCGCCTCGCCGCCGCTGGAGTTATCCCCGATGAGCAGCCGTCCGTCGCACACCACGCCCCCGCCCAGGCCGGTGCCAAGGGTCACACCGAAGAGGTTGCGATACCGCTTCGGGTTACCGGCGGCTGCCAGCATCGCGTTGACATGCGGCAGGAAGCCCGCCTGCGCCTCGCCGTAGGCGAACAGGTTGCCGTCGTTGTTGATGAACACGGGCAGGCCGAAGCGGTCCTCCAGCATCGGACCCAGCGCCACGCCCCCTCGGAATCCGGGCAGGTTGCGCAGGTCGCCGATGATGCCTGCCGGGTAGTCGGCCGGCCCCGGAAACGCAAAGGAGATGGCCACGGCCGGGTCGGTGCCGTTGTCTCTGAGCCGGGCCTGGGTTTGCTCGAAGCCCGCGACGATGTTGGCGAGGCAGCGGTCGAGGTCGTGCGCCTGCGAGGGGATGTAGATCGGCGCAAACAGGAGCCGGTCGCCCTGGATGGCAGAAAACTTGAGGTTGGTGCCACCGGCGTCGAGGGTCAGAACGGTGCGGGGGTCAGGGTCGGAGGAAGGCATGGGAAGGCGGAAGGTGGCGGGTGGCGGGTGGCGGGTGGCGGGTGGCGGGTGGCAGAGGACCGCGTACCTCTGTATCTCTTCTCTTACCAGTTACCACAAAGACAAAGCGTATACCCGCCAGAGCGCCCGTCCTCCTGAGCGCAGCGAGCCGGCGAACGTAGCCGAAGGAGTTTCCGCCGCCAAAAGCCCACGTCGCCAGCGAGTGGGTAAGTCGAAGTGCCGGGATGCGCTTGGCTGCCGTCGGCCGGAGGGTCCTCCGGCTGCGCTCGCCGGCTCGCTGCGCTCAGGAAGACAAGCAGGCGTAGAGGCGTTGGCCCCGCTGATGATCCTGCCACCCGCAACCCGCAACGCGCCGCAGGTGCACCGCCAACCGCCAACCGCCACCCGCAACCTTCCGCCTTCTGCCTTCTGCCTTCTGCCTTCTGCCTTCCGCCTTCACTTGCCCTCACGGTCGATGTCGACCAGCAACGGCGCGCGGTAGAAGCGAAGCTGCGGCGGTTGGCCGCGCGCGCTCGCCGCTGCCACCAGCACCCGGCCGTCTGGCGAAAAGAGCAGGTCGCTCACGTGCCAGCCCAGGGTCGGCAGGGTCAGGATTTCCTGCCGCGCCGTGACGTTCCAGAGCCGCAAGGTCCCATCCTCGCTGGCCGTGGCGAGGGTCTTGCCGTCGCTGGAAAACGTGACCGCGAAGACCACCTGCTTATGCCCGGTGAACACCCCTACCCGTGCGCCCGTCGCCGTGTCCCAAAGCGACACCGTGTTGTCCGAGAGTGCCGTTGCGAACAGCCGCCCATCAGGCGAGAACGCCCCGTCGAGCACGTAGCGCGCCGCCACCGCCAGCCGCACGCGCAGCGTGTTCCCGGCGAGATTCCAGAGCGGCAGGCTCTCGGATGCTGGCACGCCTGGAGCGGACGCGGGCGCGGCGGCGGCCGGGTCGGCGACAAGACTCTTTAACGCCGTGCCCGCCGGTCCGCTGCCCTGCGCCAGCGGGCCCGCCTCCGGCCGGGCGTCGCCGGGCACGCCCCCGGCGAGCACCGCCATCGTGCGGCCGTCGGGCGAAATCTTCGCCCGGTGCGCCTCAAAGGGCAGATTGGATTCCTGGCCCGTACCCAGATCGCGCGAGCGCAGGAACTGCCCCCGCGCGCCGCTGACCAGAAATTTCCCGCCGGGCGTCAACGCGACGAAGTCCACGTCGCGGCCCGAGACGTATTCGTCGTGGCTCTCGTTCTTCACCGTGTCGAGCAGCCGCACCTTGCCGTCGCCGATGCCCTGCACGATCTGGTCGAGGTCGGCGCTGACGGCCACGGCGGGCTCGACCCCGAGGCGGGTTTCCGCCAGCGGAAACCGGCGGCGCGGTGCGGCCGTCGCCACGTCGTAGATGACCACGGCGTGATCCGAGGCCAGGGCCGCGAGCCGCGAGCCATCGCGCGAGAAGCCGAGCGCCCGCACGATGCCCGGCAGCGTTTCCTCGCCGGTCTGACGCGGGATGGCCCACAGGTTGATCCGGCCCAGGCGGTCGCCGCTGACGAGCGACCGGCCGTCCGGCGCGAACGCGCAGCCGCCGACCTCCGCCTGGTGGCCCTGCAACGTATCCAGGCAGACGCCGCGCGCCACGTCCCACAGACGCACGGAGTGATCTAGACTGGTTGTGGCCAACTGGCGGCCGTCGGGTGACCAGGCCAGGGAGGCGATGATGCCCGTGTGCGTGGCCTGCTCGGGCTGCGTCGGCAGCGTGATCGTCTCGCGGCCGGAACGCGCGTCCCAGAAGCGCAGCAGGAACACGCCGCGCTCCGAGAGCCAGTTCTGCGGCGCGGCAACCGTGTTGCCGTCGGGCGAGAACGCCAGCGCCTGGACCGGCCGGAAGAACGAAAATTCGTTGCCCGTGAATAGCCCGCGCGAGTTGGCCAGGACGCGGCCCTTGCCGTCGTCGATCCGCCAGAGGGTCAGGCCATCGGGCGCGTCGCTGACGAGCGATTTACCGTCCGGCGCGAACGCCAGTGGCGCGGCGGCCCCGGGCAGAAAGCGCACCTCCTTCCAGCCGGTGGTTTCGCGGACTCGGATGCCGTCGGCGCACGCCACGGCGAGGCGTGAGCCGTCGTGCGAGAGTGCCAGGGGGCCGGGTCCATCGTCCCAGTTGGACAGCTCGGTCCAATCGGCCGTGCGCCAGAGCCGCACCTTGCCGCCACCCGCAGTGACGAGCGTGCCGCCGTCGGGCAGGAAGCCCAGCGAGCCCGCGCCGGGCACGAGAAACTTTACCCCGGCGCGGGTCCTGACATCGTAGATGCGCACCTCGTCCCGCCCGCCGACCGCCAGCAGCGCGCCGGACGGGGAATACGCCAGCGCTGTCGCCGGGCCATCCAGCGCCGGGAACGAGCCCGCGGCGGCTCCGCGGCAGCGTGCCCACAGATAGCGCCAGCCGAAGCCGCGCAGGTCGGGCTGCCCGGGGTCGGGTTGCAGGCTTTCGAGCAGCATGATGGCGCGGCCGAGGTTGCCCGCGGCGAGCGATTGCTGCGCGAGGTTGACGTTGGCGAGGTAGGCGCTGAGCAACGCGGAGGAAGCCGCGCGCTCGGCGCGGGTGCGCTGCTCGTTGGCGGTGCGGGCATCCTCGGAGGCGCTCCGCTCCAGGGCCATCGCGCGCCGTTCCATGCCCTCGGCGCGCAGGGCTTCCTTGACCGAGCTGATCGTGCCCAGGAACACCACGGCCAGGATGATCGACGCGGCCCACATGGCGCGGCGGTGGCGCTCGATGAACTTGTTGAGCCAGTAGCGGCGGCTGGGCGGCCGGGCGGTGATGGGCTCGTCGAGCAGCAGGCGCTGAATGTCGGCGGCCACGGCGCTGGCGGAGGGGTAGCGCCGCCGCCGGTCCTTCTCCAGCATCTTCATGCAGATCCATTCCAGGTCGCCGCGCACGGCCAGGAGCAGTTCGGCGGCGGGCATGGCCCGGTGCGTGGCAACGATTTGGCGCTCCGCCTCGGACAGGTCGTGCAGGCAGGCCGTGGGGCGTGGCAGGGGGTGCTCGCGGATGAGGCGGCTCATCTCGTCGAGGCTGCTGGCGTCCAGGCGGTCGCGGTCGAGCGGCGTGTGGCCGGTGATGAGCACGAAGAGCAGGACGCCCAGCGAGTAGATGTCGCTGCGCGTGTCGATGTCGAGGACCTTGTTGTCGGCCTGCTCGGGCGACATGTACAGCGGTGTGCCCAGGAGCAGGCCATGCTGCGTGGCGAGGGTGATCTCCGTCAGGCGCTGCTGCTCGGTGGCCTTGGCGATGCCAAAATCGATGACCTTGGGCGAGGCCGCGCCGTCGCCGTCGAGCGTGACGAGGACGTTGGTGGGCTTGATGTCGCGGTGGATGATGCCCTTCTGGTGCGCGTGGTGCACGGCGAAACACACCTGCATGAACATCTCCAGCCGCGTGGGAATGGGCAGGGAGTATTCGTCGCAGAAATCCGTGATGGGAATCCCGCGCACGAGTTCCATGGCGAAGTACGGGCGGCCGAAAGGCGTTGCACCCGCGTCGAACACCTTGGCGATGCCCGGGTGGTCCATCAGCGCGAGCGCCTGGCGCTCCTGCGCGAAGCGGGCGATGACCTCGCGGCTGTTCATGCCCAAGCGGATGATCTTGAGCGCGACCTGCCGGCGCACGGGCTGCTCCTGCTCGGCCACCCAGACGGTGCCGAAGCCACCTTCCCCCAGCGGCTCGACGAGCCGGTAAACGCCGATCCGGTCGCCCGCTTCCTCGGGCTTGAGCGCCTGTGCGAGCGCCTCGGCTTCGGGTGACGGAGCGTGGCCGCCGCGGTCGAAGCCGAAGCCAAGGAGGGTGGTTTCCGACACACCCGCGTGGCTGGTCTGGCGGCGCAGCTCCTCCTCCAGCCATCGGCGCAAGGCAGCGTCGCCCTCGCACGCGCTTTCCAAGAAAGCGGCGCGCGCGGCGTCTGGCAGCGCCAGCGCTTCGAAGAAAAGCTCCTGCTGCCGAGCGGTGGGCGTGGGGGACCCGTCGTTCATCGGGGCTGAATCAGGGCACGGATCAGGGGAACAAAGGGGGACCAGACGAGGCTCATCGTAGCATGGGACGCGAGGCAAGCGAGATGGAAAAGGCGGAAGGTGGAAGGTTGTGGGTGGCGTCAGGGCAGACGCATCCAAACTTTATTTATCCCCTGAGAAGCTGTGTGGCTAAAAGGATTGTCGTCGGGCGGCTGATGCTGGCAGGC
>CAXTVY010000158.1:0-10123 GCA_964247665.1 uncultured Chthoniobacterales bacterium
CTGGCCAATCCGGCCGAGCGGAGTCTGGGCGATGGTCTGCACCTCGAAGTCCGATCCGATGATCCCGCTGCTTTGGGTGCCTTCGGTCGCTACCATGCCGGGGTTGAGCGAGTTGACGCGGATTTTTCTGGCCCCGAGTTCCTTGGCGAGCACGCCCGTGATGGCAGCCACCGCGCCCTTGGTGCCGGTGTAAACGGCACTGGTCGGCGGCGTGATGCGGCTGACGACCGACCCGATGTTGACGATGCTGGCACCCTCACCCATGTGCGCGACGGCCGCTTGCGTGACGAGCAGAAGGCCGAGCACGTTGATGTTGAAATGCCGATGGAACTGCTCTTCGGTGATGGCTTCCAGAGGTGCGAACTCGTAGACCCCGGAATTGTTGACCAGGATGTCCAACCGGCCATACGCCTTGATGGCGGCGTCGATGATGCCTTTGGCTTCCGCGGCCTTGGATACGTCCCCTCCCACGGCGATGGCCTGGCCGCCAGTTTTGAAGATTTCGTCCACGATCTTGTCCGCCCCGGCTTTGCTGGAGGCGTAGTTGACAACCACGGACGCCCCTTCGGAGGCGAGGGCTTTGGCGATGGCGGCACCGATGCCTTTGGATGCGCCGGTGACGACCGCGACTTTTCCTGTGAGTTTATGTGACATGATATGGATGGTAGCTGGTGTGTCGGTTCTTCTGGGGTTGAGCCGCAATGAGTGCCGCTGCCCAATCCTTCCTCAAGGATTCCCGGGTGAACGTCTCAAGAAAACGCCACTATTTCCTTGTTTGACCGCGACGTGCCCGGCGCAACCGTTCCCCGTTTTGCGGCTTGTCCTTGTCCTTGCCCCCCCCTACCTGGACAACCTGGCGTCCGTGGGATGCCCACGACGGATTGTCTGGTATCCAATGGCCGGTGTGCTGCACCCCGCGCTGGCTCGTCGCCAGCCAAGGTAAATCTTGACCCTCCTTTATTCGCGGACTAAAACAGACCGAGCGGTCTTTTTTATGAACAAAGGCGAAAACACCAAGCGACGGATTCTGGAGCAAACCACACCGCTGTTCAACCAGCGCGGATTTCGGACCACGTCCATGTCCGAAATCATGGAAGCCACCGGCCTCCAGAAAGGTGGCGTCTACAACCATTTCAGATCCAAGGAGCAGATGGCTTTGCAAGCATTCGATCACGCCACCAGCTTGCTTCGAGAAAGTTTTCCTTTTGTGGCAGGGCAGGAGAACCGGGTCGATGCGTTGAGACGCAGCATCGAGCGGTTCCGCAACCATCGACGCAACTCGCCGCTGACGGGAGGATGTCCCCTGCTGAATTCTGCACTGGAAAGCGACGACGCCTTTCCGGCCCTGCATGCCAAGTGCGCCGGAGCCGTGAAGTCGTGGCACAGCCAGATCAAGAAGCTGGTCGTTGATGGAAAACGCCGTGGTGAAGTTCGGCTCGATGCTGACGCCTCTCGGATCGCTTCCATCGTCATCTCTGGTCTTGAAGGCGGCATTTTCCTCGACCGCCTGTTTCCCGGTTCAAGCCACCTGAGCCACTGCTGCGATCACCTTCTTTCCTTCGTTGAGGACCAACGTGCCAATCCATCCGTATGAACGAGACCACACCCACAGAGCCCATCCTGGTGACAGGTGCCTCCGGACGCCACGGCGGAACCGGCTTCAAGATCACCGAGTTGTTGCGAGAGCGTGGCCTGCCTGTTCGCGCCATGGTCCATCGAATGGACGAACGGTGCGACGCCTTGCAGAGCTTGGGGGCGGAGGTTGTCGCGGCAGACTTCCTCGACTTCGAGAGTCTGGTTCAAGCAATGAAAGGGACCAAGCGTGCCTACTTTTGTTATCCAGTTGGTGCCGGGATCGTCGAGGCCACGGTCAACTTCGTGGCCGCAGCGAAGCGATGCGGAGTCGATTACTTCGTGAACAATTCGATGCCCATTGCGCATCCTTCCAGCCCGAGCCCACTGGCGCGCGCGCAATGGATGAGCGAGCAGATCCTGGACTGGAGCGGCATCTGCTGTGTTCACGTCCGGGGCGGCTTTTTCTTCGAGAACATCCTGCTGTTGGCGGAGGATTCCATCGTCAATGACCGGGTGATTGAGAATGGCTTTGGCGAGATACCGATCCACTGGGTTGCGGCCGAGGATGTCGCGCGGGTCTCCTCGATCATCCTGCAACGGCGCGAGCCGAGCGAAAACGCGGCGTTGCTGGTGACCGGAGGCGAGGCTCTTTCCTTCCCTCAGATTGCAGGGCGTCTCACGACCTTGCTTGGCCGACCCGTAGAGTACGTCGACACGGGGGACGACCACGACGCCTGGAAAGCTAAAATGGTTCGCAATCCCCGGATTTCGCCAGCCATGCGCGATCACCTCGTTGGGCTTGCCAGGCTCCTAAAATCCGCCACTGAACCCAGGCGGCCCGGGAACACGGTGACCAAATTAACAGGTTCTGCTGCCGTCACTTTCGACCAGTTTATTGACACCCACCGAGAGCGGCTTACTACCCGTCTTCGAAAAGCAGCCGTTTGATGCTCTGAGGGAAATGAATGCTCATTTGGATTGGTCGGCTCGACCCAGGTGTCGTCCCTTCGGCATCAGTCAGAACCAAACATATTTGCGAGTATCTGGGATGTTCGTCCGTGAATCCTTGATAGAACGGTGGGCCAAGACATCTGTCGGCCCAGAAACCCGAATCCCCTCAACGGATTCACCTACAACCGCCAGACATCCATTATTATGACCGCACACACCCATCACACTGCGACGACCCAATTCATAGAAGCCAACGGCATTCGCTTTGCCTACCGCCGCTTTGGCAAGCGAGGGGGTGTTCCTCTCGTCTTCAATCCGCATTTCGCGGGCAACATGGATAACTGGGACCCCACCGTGACTGACGGCCTGGCGCAAAGCCGCGAGGTCATTTTGTTCGACAACGCCGGAGTCGGCAATTCGAGCGGCGACGTGCCAAACACATTTGCGGAAATGGCGACGAACGCGGGAGCGTTCATCGACGCGCTTGGCCTCACCCAGGTCGATGTCCTCGGTTTCTCCATCGGCTCGTTCGTGAGCCAGAACATCGTGCTGCAAAGGCCGGAGCTGGTCCGCAAACTGATCCTCGTGGGTAGCTCGCCACGCAACGGCGACGGGATGCCTTTTACCTCGGAATCGCAGCCGATTTTTAGTACCAAGTACGAAAACCCTGATGACTTCTGGCTCGATGGCTTTTTTACACAATCGCCCGCGAGCCGGACCGCTGGCCATGCGTTCTTGAAACGCCGCGATGCACGCACCGATGACCGTGACACTCCGGCCAGCGATAAGGTCGCGCCTGCCCAGATCAACGCCATCGTTGAGTGGAGCCAGCCGGTGGGTGAGCGTTTTGCTTATCTCAAGGAAATCAAGCAGCCGGTGCTGGTGGTCAACGGCACGCACGACATCATCTACTACACAGCCAATTCTCTCCATCTCGCGCAAAACCTGCCGGACGCCCGGTTGATCCTCTACCCCGACGCCGCCCACGGATCGTTGTTTCAGTACCCGGGGCTCTTCGTCGAGGACGCCACCCGCTTCTTGCACAGTTGAGGGCATCGAGGAAGGCGATTTTGTGCTGGGTTCCGGTCAATCCCTCGCGTTTGCGGAGGTGTTGGAGGACAGGGACCCGGTTTGCGCGGTGGTGATTCCCGCAGCGGGTTTAGCGGAATCTTTGTATCTCAAACCTTCCCTTTTTTCTTTCGTTAGCTTCAGGCGCGTCTGGCAGCGGACAACGCCCGCCGGTTTCCGTCTGAAGCGCTGCCAAAGTTGCGTCGCCTGCAAGACCGGGAGTCTCAACGCGAGACGATGGGAGCCAGCCGTTTGATGAGCGTGGCAAAGCGGGGATTACCCCGAAGGGAATCCCAACAAGGATTTAGCCGTAGATCGCCGTAGGTTGGCTGCGCCGGCAGGTTGCTCCCGGCGGGCTGGCCAACCCATTCTTCTAACACGGCACACGCCAGATCGGGCTGGTTCGTCCAGGCATAGACCACCGCCAGATTGTTCGCGGCGATGGGTGCATCCAGGGACCACTTCCCGAGCGTCAGCAATTCGCAGGCGCGGCGGGCCTCGCTCACGGCGTCATCCTTGTTGCCGAGGCCAGCGTCGATCATGGCCAGCAGGCTCAATGTTCGCCCGCTCGTCGAGTTGGATTGCACCGACCGATTTACCTCGATCCGTGCCGTGGCAAACGCCGTCTGCGCCCCGGCCCGATCTCCGCGCATCCTCGCCGCGAGCGCTTCGAACCATGCCTTCGGGTAAATGACTCCGTTGAATTGGAAGTGTGGCTGGCTGGTGGCGGCGAGGATGCGGGAAACCGCTTCGGGGTCGTGCGCGCCGAGGGCCAGGATGAGGCCGTACATGTCGGTGATTTCGCCGTTGGGTTCGTCGGCGGGCGCAACCCCGCTGAGGGCCGCGCGCAGCGGTGCCAGGTCCGCGCGCTGTTCCATGCCGACCAGGCCGCGGAAGAGCCGGTAAGCCACCGAATCCCGGGGTGTCAGGGTGGCGATGACCTGATCGATCTGCTGCCCGAATTCATCGTAACGCCGCATGAGGCGGTAGGTGTTCGCCAGGGTGAAGCGGTTGACGTTTTCGCGCGGCTCCAGGGCGACCGCCCGTTCCAGGCAACGGATGGCTTCGTCCCAGTGGTTCTGGTTGCGGGCGATCTCGCCGGCAATTTCCTCGACCTCCGCGCTGTTGGGCAGCGCGCTCCGGGCGAGGTCCACTTCGATCCGCGCCTGCTCATTTTCGTGGCTGGTCCGCAGGAAGTGGTTCGCCTGCGCAAGATGGACTTCCCCGGCGTCGGGCCGCAGCCGCCGTGCGTTGGCCAGCGCGGTCTCGGCCAGACTGCGGTGGTCAACCGCCTGCTCATCCGTCGTGGGGTCGGGACTGTGTTGATACAAGGCGTCGTGCGCCTTGGCCAGTTCGCAGTAGGCAAACGCAAAGCCCGGGTCGCGCGCGACGGCGGCTTCCAGCAAGGGAATCCGCGCTTCGTAGCTGCGGCGCGCATCACCGGGGCTCTGGAAGATTTGCGGGCCTTCGCGGGCGCGCAGGTAAAGATCGTAGGCGGCGAGGTCACTCGTCGGCGGCGCATCGATGGCGGCTTTTTCGTTCGGGGTGAGCGGCGCGTGCAGGCGGGCGGCAATCGCACGCGTGATCTCGCCCTGGACGGCGAACACGTCCGTGAGTCGGCGGTCATAATGCTCGGTCCACGGGTGGGCAAGGTTGTGGACGTTAACCAGACGAACCGCGACCTGCACCTGCCCGCCCGTGCGCTTGACGCTGCCTTCGAGCAATTGCGACACGCCGAGTTCCTGGCCGATTTTGGCGGGGTCGCGCCCGCCCGGAAGGTAAGAGCGGGTGCTCTCGGAGCCGATGACTTTCAGGGCCGCGATCCGCGCCAGATCGGCGGTGATTTCGTCCTGCACGCCGACGGCAAAAAACGCGTCGGCCTTATCGGGGCTGAGGTTCTCGAAAGGCAGCACGGCGATGGACCTGTCCGCCAGCGCGGCTGAGGGCGAGGCGCGATACGCCCAAGTTCCCACACCGACGACCAGCGCGGCGAGCAGGCCCAGCGATGCTCCCCGCCAGAGCAGCTTGCCGCGACGGGCAGTCCGCACATCCTCAGCGGGAAAGGCTTTCTGGCAACGGTGCAGCGCGTCGAGCAGTTCGCGCGCGGATTGAGGCCGGGCGGCGGGCTCGACGGTGAGCATGGACTCAAGCAGGGCGATCACCCGCCGCGGCACGCGTGCGGTGACGAGTTGTTCAATCGGCGGCCGGAGCTGCCGGTCGTGGATTCCTTCCAGGGTGGAGGCCACAAAGGGCGACTGTCCGCAGAGCAGATACCAGAGTGTCACCCCCAAAGAATAGATGTCCGAGCGCGTGTCGATCCGGCTCTCTCCCGCCGGGGCAAACTGTTCCGGGCTGGCAAACGCCGGCGTGCCCACGAAGCCGCCCTGGGTGTGGTCGGCGAGCAGCGGCGACTCGGCGGCCACGGCCTTCGCCAGCCCCCAGTCGATGACCTTGATCGTGAGCGGATCGCCTTCGCCGGTGATCCCCTGGTGGACGGCGAGCATGAGATTGGATGGCTTGAGGTCTCGATGCACGACGCCGCACGCCTCGGCTGCCGCCAAGGCGCGCGCGACCTGGATGCCCACTTCCAAGGCCAGCGCAGGCGAGAGCAGTCCCTCGCGCCGCACCCGGGCTTCGAGCGTCTCGCCCTCGACCAGCTCCATGACGTAGTAGCACTCGCCATCCTGCTCGCCGTAGAAGGTGACCCCTGCCACGTTGGGATGGTGGAGCTTGGCTGCCGCCCGCGCCTCGCGCAGGAACCGCACTCGTGCCGCTGGATACTCGGCTACCTTCCGGTTGATGACCTTCAACGCCACGAAATGATGCAGGACGGTATCCAGCGCCCGGTAAGTGACCGCCATGCCGCCGGAACCCAGTTCGACAGGGGACCCATCCGCAGCGACGGCCACCTCGAAATGTCCGTAGCGAAGGGTGCGGAACGGCTCGCGCGCCAGCTCAGGGGCTGCGGCCAGCGGTGGTTCCTCATCCGGTGCGAAGGCAAAACCCAGCAGGCAGCGCAGGCATTCGCCGTCCCTGCCCCGGCGGGTCAGCGGTTGCCGACAGCCGGCACAAATCTCGCCGGTTGGCGCACGAGACTCCCCGTGCGTCTCCGGCAAGTGAGGGTCAGGGGCATCGGAGTTCATGGCACCACGAGGACCGGCGGTTGCGCCGACACAAAAACCGCCTACGCCATCAGTACTTGGTAAAGGTAGTGAAGTTCCTCATCGATTTCCGCAGGATCGGCCACGGTTCGCGCCACCTCGCCGCGCAGGGCCGCACGGTAACGCTCGCGCAACCGTTGCAGGGAAGTACGCAAGGTGGAAATAGGCAGGCCGAGCCGTGTGGCCACCTCTTCCTGGCTGGGCGGAGCAGCCGTTCCACCCACGACGAAGGGTTTCAGCTCCTCCAGCCACTGGGCTTTCCCATCGGCGGCAAATTCTTCGCGCAGGTGCTCCCAAGCTTGGCCCACGAGGGTGACAGCCCACGTCTGGTCATAGTAACTGGTTTCGTCGCCCTGCCCCGCGTGGGCCAGAGACGCCTCGGCGGCCACGAGCTGATCGTCCATGGAAAGGATCTGCTGACCACCGCCGCGCTTGAGTGTCTGCTTGCTGTCATACTCGTTGGCGAGAAAATGCTGGAGCGAACCGAGCAGGAAGGTGCGCAGACGCCCTTTTTCGCGGCTGGCGCGGCTCAGGGTGTCTTGTTCGAGCAGGTGGGCAAAGAATCCCTGGGTCAAATCTTGAGCGTCGGCGGAAGGATGACCCCGCCGCCGCAAGAAGGCATAGAGCGGAGGCCAGTATGCCTGACAAAAATCGGTCAGTCCCCGTTGGGCGGCTTCGGGCAACTGACTCTGCACGGCAAGCAGGACCATGCTCCAGTGCGTCGTGTGAAAAGGAGCGCCACCATCCTGCAATGTGCCGGGAACAGCTTTCAAACGTCACACGGTCGCTGAAACTTGCGCCGTTGACAATCACTCATGGCGTCAATCGGCGGAGATCAAGCAAGACGGCGTGAGTCGTTTTCTCACGTGGCGTGCAGGTCGGCAAGCGACGCGAGGCCCATGGAGCGTGGTATAAATTGAGAGAATGCGACCCTAAGCTTGTTGCTCAAGCCAGGCACCAGAATGCGGTGTCCCCTTCTGAGAGCCTGATAGGTTAGCCGCGCGACCTCGGCTGATTCCATCATGCTGCCTCGACCGTGGTAGAGCTTGGTGGCCTCTCCGTTGGCCGCCGTGGCAAATCCGCTTTTTGTAGGGCCCGGACACAGTGTGGTGATCGTGACCCCGCTGCCCCGAAGCTCGTAGGCCAGCGCTTCACCCAGGCTGAGCACGTAGGCTTTCGTCGCATGGTACACGGCGGCTCCCGGTCCGGGGAAGAATCCGGCGGTTGCTCCGACCAGGAGCACCCGACCACGGCGGCGGGCAACCATGCCCGGCAGGAAGACACGCGTCAACTCGGTAAGCGCCACAACGTTGACCTGGAGCATCTCGGAAAGCCGCGTGGGTTCCGCGCGTTGGAAACTCGCGTAATCACCGAAGCCGGCGTTATTAACGAGCACGTCGAGCGAGGCGAGTCCCCGGCGTTCCAGATCGGCCGCGAGGCGCGACGCCGCGTCGGACACGCCAAGGTTGGCTGCGATGACAGTCGTGCATCCACCGTGCGCGGCGAGTTCTTCCGCCAGAGTGTGCATCGGTGCCTCGTGGCGGGCAACGAGCACGAGGTCATGGCCGTCGCGGGCCAGTTCGCGGGCCAGATCGGCACCAATCCCGGCAGAGGCACCTGTCACCAGCGCCAATGGGCGACGCATATTTGTAAAGGGGGTTGAGATCATGCATCGGGGAGCGGCGCTTGTAGGAGGCCGTCGCGACAGGTCGCTATCCAGCTACTTCTCAAGTTTTCCGGGCTGCACGTCCCAAAAAACGGAAACACGAATTTCCATCAGAGAAAACAAGGCGGTCCATTTGCGGTAGCAGTGCGCCTGTTTCAATGAATCACCATCCAGCCGAGAACGGGCGCTGCGGGGTGGGCGTCTCAAGCCAGCAACTCTGCCATCTTAAGACTGACAGCGCTCGCGACGCGACAGACCAGCTTCAGGGCTGCTTGTCAGCGGTTACTCGGACCAAGGAGAGTTCTCGATGATGTCCACGAAGTTCGACCGCTGGTAGCCGGGTAGAAACCGCTCGCACACATCCGCTTTGACGTTGCCAAAGCAGGTGTGCGGCTTGTGCGCGAACCCACTCAAAAACGCTCGCGTAATCTCGTGTTTGAAGTTGGGCCGGGGAAACGCTGCCACGATTTCTTCCCGGTCTGGCGCGCTCAAGTCTTGGTAGCCTTCTCCCATCACGTCCAATCCGACCCCGCTGGCCATCAAAGCGACCTCGGGCTTCTTCCACTTGGGAATGCCCGGTGTCGTATGCAGGGCAATGGCATCCCACACGACGTCCACCATGCATTCGTCGATGCCATTTTGTTGGAGGAAGCTGCGGGCGGCGTTCGCGCCATCGACCTCGAAACGCTCGTCCGCACTGCTGAAGGGTTTCACCAGTCCGAGATCGTGAAACACCGCACTGATGTAGAGCAGTTCCGGGTCATACTGGAGCTTGGCCTTGTTGCCTTGCAGGGCGGCGAAAAGAAAAACGCGCAACGAATGATTATAGAGCAGGGTCGTGCCGTGCGTCTTGAGCAGGTCTGTCGCCTCAACGGCGAGTCGGCTATCGGGAATGGCAATCTGGGCAACAAGTGAGTGAATCATAAAATCAACGAGTGATGAACGGAAGTGGCTCCTGTTTCCGGGCGGTGGGAACTTCTGCCTATCTCTTCCTCAAGGATTCTCAGGCGAGCATCCCAGAAAACTTCGACTCTTAATCAGAACACACTGTTCGGCATCACCCAGGGGACCAGCCTCCCACAGCTGACGGTCCCGAGGCGGGGTCGTTGAGATAATGAGAAGTTCGAGAGTGAAATCAGCTACAGCACAATAATTTACAATAATCACGCATTTATCAACGGTAATTGTGAATTTATTTACAATAATGAATATTACGCATCACATTGAAAACCAGTATATTACAAATCATAACATTGTTTCCAGGTGCGGTCCGATCCAAAGATTCGCAAGATAGTACGTCTACTAGACGTCGGACTTTCGCAGCCCATCGTCGTTTCGCTGGGAAGCTGTCTGCTTCCTACGTCAATCCAGCAAGACCGAATCAAATCTTTGCCATTGCGGTTGCAAGATCCGCGCGTAGGTCTTCCACGTCCTCCACGCCAACCGACAGGCGCACGAGCGCGTCGCTGATCCCCAGAGCCGCGCGCTGTTCGGACGGGATACTGCCATGGGTCATCAGGGCGGGATGTTCGATCAGACTTTCCACGCCACCGAGACTTTCCGCCAGCGCAAAGAGGTGCGTGTTCTCCAAGAACCGCCGCGCCCCGGCGAGATCGGTGTCGAGCGTGAGCGTGATCATGCCGCCAAAGCCGCTCTGCATCTGACGCCTCGCCAGATCATGTTGCGGATGACTAACCAAACC
>CAXTVY010000159.1:0-10121 GCA_964247665.1 uncultured Chthoniobacterales bacterium
ATTCCCAGCGCATCGTCGCGGAACTCGACGGCTCGGGCCAACTGCCGATGAAGTTGGTGTTCAAGCCCATCCTCACCCGGCCCGAGGAAGTCCGCGCCGTGATGCTGGCGGCCAACGCCTCGCCCGTCTGCGCCGGATTGATCCTGTGGATGCACACGTTTTCGCCCTCCAAGATGTGGATCGGCGGGCTGACGACGCTCGCCAAGCCGTTCCTGCACCTGCACACGCAGTTCAACCGCGACCTGCCCTGGGCGGAGATCGACATGGAGTTCATGAACCTCAACCAGGCCGCGCACGGCGACCGGGAAGCGGGGTTCATGCACACGCGGCTGCGGCTGCGGCGCAAGGTCGTCGTCGGCCACTGGAGCGACCCGCAGACGCAGGCCGCCATCGCCGGCTGGATGCGCGTGGCGCGCGCCTGGGCCGACTGGCAGGGCGGTAAGTTCGTGCGGTTCGGCGACAACATGCGCTACGTCGGCGTCACGGACGGCGACAAGGTATCCGCCGAAGCGAAGTTCGGCTTCGCGGTAAATACCCACGGCGTCGGCGACCTCGTGGCGGTGATGAACGAGATCGGCGACGGCGCGATCACGCAACTCTGCGCTGAGTACGAGGCATTGTATCAGGTCGCCACTCCGTTACGCAAAGGCGGCGAGCGGCACGAAGCCTTGCGCTACAACGCGCGCCAGGAACTCGGGCTGCGCGCCTTTCTGGAGCATGGCGACTTCCTGGGTTTCACCGATACTTTTGAGGATCTGCACGGCCTGACGCAGTTGCCGGGCCTTGCGACCCAACGGTTGATGGCCGCAGGCTACGGCTTCGGCGGGGAAGGCGACTGGAAAACGTGCGCGCTGCTCCGCGCGATGAAGGTCATGGCCGAAGGTTTGCCCGGTGGCACGTCTTTCATGGAGGATTACACGTATCATCTGCACCCCGACGGTCATCTCGTGCTGGGTTCGCACATGCTTGAGATCTGCCCGTCCATTGCCGCGGCCCAGCCGAACGTGGAAATCCATCCGCTGGGCATCGGCGGCAAGGATGACCCGGTGCGCTTGGTTTTCGATGCCCCCGCCGGGCCAGCCGTCAACGCCTCGCTCATCGACCTGGGCAACCGTTTCCGATTGATCGTCAACGAAGTGGACGCCATCGCACCGCCACAGGCGCTGCCCAAGCTGCCTGTGGCGCGGGCCGTCTGGAAGTGCCAGCCGGACTTCAAGACGGCCTGCGCGGCGTGGATTCAGGCGGGCGGTGCGCACCACACCGGCTACAGCTACGCGGTGACGACCGCGCACCTGGAGGACCTCGCGGAGATCGCCGGGATCGAACTGGCCGTGATCGACGCCGACACGCGGTTGCGGCCGTTCAAGGAGAGCCTGCGCAACGCCGAAATCTACTACCACCTCGCGCCCGGGCTGGGCCGCCTGTGACCATGAGTGCATACACCGACCTCAAGGAGTAATGTTACGCGGCGAATCTCCTGTTGCCGCATCACCGGCTCATCGACCTGACGTTCGGCAACGTCAGCGTGGCCGACCCGGCCCGGGGCGTGTTCGCCATCAAGCCGAGCGGGGTCGATTATGCCCACCTCAAGGCGGCGGACATGGTGATCGTGGGTTTGGAACGCGGCGAAGTGGTCGAGGGCACCCTGCGGTTTTCGTCCGACACCCCCACGCACCGGCGGTTGTACCAGGCATTCAGGGAGCACGGCACGGTCCGTGCGGTGGTTCACACGCATTCACGCAACGCGGTGGCATTCGCACAGGCCGGGAAGGCCATTCCGTGCCTGGGGACCACGCACGCGGATTACTTTTACGGCGAGGTTCCCGTGACCCGGCCCATGACCGGGCAGGAAATCGGTGACGGCTACGAATGGGAGACAGGCAACGTGATCGTGGAGCGTTTCCACGCCGGCAAGCTCGATCCGGCGCGGGTCACCGCGGTACTCGTCCACGGGCATGGGCCGTTCGTCTGGGGGCCCGGCGGACACAAGGCGGTGGAAAATGCGCTGGCCCTGGAGATCGTCGCCGAGATGGCGATAAAAACGCTCGGGCTCGACCCGGGTGCGCCACCTCTCTCGCAGGCATTGCTCGATAAACATTTTCTCCGCAAACACGGCGCGACTGCCTATTACGGCCAGCGGTAGACAATTTTAACGATCATGAAAACTCCCTTGGCAGCGGTCGTCGCGTTAGGTTCATTCACCCTCAGGTTGTTTCTCACCGCTCCTTCCGCGCAGGCGGTCGATCTGGTGGAACCGCCGGGCGCGCCGATCCTCACGCCGCCCGAGTCGGCATCGCCGCGCGTCAATGGTCCGCGCGTTTTTGGCGTGCGGCCGGGTTCACCCTTCCTCTACACGGTTCCGGCCACGGGTCAGCGGCCTTTGGAATATGCCGCCGAAGGCTTGCCCGCCGGGCTGAAACTGGACGCTGCGACCGGCAGGATCACCGGCATCATCCCGGAAGCGGGGGAACACAGCGTCACCTTGCGGGTGAAGAATGCACTCGGCGCGGCGGAGAAACCGTTCCGCATCGTCGTGGATGACCGGATCGCGCTGACGCCGCCGATGGGTTGGAACAGTTGGAACTGCTGGGGCGGGGCCGTGAGCCAGGATAAAGTGCTCAGCTCGGCCCGGGCGATGGCCGGCCAGGGACGGCGCGACCATGGCTGGAGTTACGTCAACATCGACGACGGCTGGCAGGGGGTCCGGGGCGGAGAATTCAACGCCATCCAGCCGAATCCAAAGTTCCCGGACCTGCGGGCGCTGGGCGAGAGCATTCACGCACTCGGCCTGCGGTTCGGCATCTACTCGACTCCCTGGCAGGGCACCTACGAAGGCCACGTCGGTTCCTCGTCGGACCACGAAGACGGCAGTTACGACTGGGTCAAGGCGGGCGATCACAACGAATTCTACCGGATCGGCAAGGACGAGAAGAACAGGGGAGAAAAGAAGCGTGCCAACTGGAACTTCGGCCGGTTTTCCTTCGTGCAAAACGACGCCGCGCAGTGGGCGGCTTGGGGCGTGGATTATCTCAAGTACGATTGGTCTCCGAACGACGCGGCGCATATCTCGCCGATGTCACAGGCGTTGCGAACCAGCGGGCGGGATATTTTCTACAGCCTGTCGAACACTGCGCCATACGGTCTTGCACCTGATCTGGTCCGGCTGGCGAATGCGTGGCGCACCACGGGAGATATCCAGGATACCTGGCAGAGCATGAGCCGCATCGGTTTCGCGCAAGATCGCTGGGCTCCCCACAACGGACCCGGCCACTGGAACGACCCCGACATGCTCGTCGTCGGCCGGCTCGGCTGGGGACCCAACCCGAGGCCGACCAGACTCACGCCCGACGAGCAATACACGCACATCTCCCTGTGGTGCCTGCTTTCCGCGCCATTGCTGCTCGGGTGCGACATCGTGCAATTGGACGATTTCACGCGCGGATTGTTGACGAACGACGAGGTGCTGGAGATCGATCAGGATGCGTTGGGCAAACAGGCCACGCAGATCAGCCACGAGAGCGACAAGATCATCTACGCAAAGGCGCTGGAGGATGGTTCCACCGCCGTGGGTTTATTCAATCTCGGCGCGGCCGAGACTGCCATCGCGGTGCATTGGGGTCCGGGGGGTGAACTCTCAAGGCCAGCATCGACCCGGCTGATGGTGCGCGACCTGTGGCGGCAGCACGATCTCGGAGACTTTTCCGGCGCATTTGAAACCAAAGTGCCTGCACACGGAGTCGTGCTGCTGCGTCTGAGCCCGTCGAAGTCTTGATTTTGCAGGTACATTTTGTGCAAACCGCATCGCCCAAATCAGACGTTGCGCCGCAACAGGAGTTTTCGATGACCGTCCTGCAAACCCTCCAGAATGTCTTCGGCTTCCCGTCTTTCCGGGGTGGGCAGGCACAAGTGATCGAGAAGATACTCGGCGGCGAATCCGCCCTGGCCGTTTTCCCCACGGGTAGCGGCAAGAGCCTCTGCTACCAGCTCCCCGCCCTTCTCCTGGATGGGCTCACGCTGGTCATTTCGCCGCTCATCGCGTTGATGAAAGACCAGATCGACTTTTTGCAGGCCCGTGGCGTGGCTGCTGCCCGGCTGGATTCGAGCGTGCCGGTCGAGGAGTACCGCCGGATCGACGCGGACCTGCGCGCGGGCACCCTGAAGCTTCTTTACGTCGCACCGGAACGGCTTTCCAACGAGCGGTTCATCCACAAGCTGCGAGGGCTCAAGATCGCGCTGCTCGTCATCGATGAAGTGCACTGCATCTCCGAATGGGGGCACAACTTCCGCCCGGATTATCTCAAGATTGCCCGGCTCTCGCGGCAGCTTCGCGTCGAGCGCGTGTTGGGCCTGACGGCCACGGCTACCCCCGGCGTGACCGCGGACATTTGCCGGGAGTTCGGCATCGGTGAAGACGCGTTCATCCACACAGGATTCTACCGGCCAAATCTCGAACTGCGCGTGTCCGCGTGCAGCGAAATTGAACGCACCGGTCTGTTGCTCGACCGGCTGCGCCACCGTCCACGGGGACCCACAATCATTTACGTCACCCTCCAACGCACCGCCGAAACGGTGGCAGCCACCCTCGTCGAGGCCGGGTTACCGGCGCAGGCGTATCACGCCGGACTGCCCAACGAAGAACGCAACGGGGTGCAGGATTGGTTCATGGCTTCCGGCGACGCCATCGTCGTGGCGACGATTGCTTTCGGGATGGGCATCGACAAGGCAGACATTCGCTATGTCTACCACTTCAACCTGCCCAAGAGCCTCGAAAATTATTCGCAGGAAATCGGGCGCGCCGGGCGCGATGGCGCGCAGGCGGTGTGCGAGGTGCTCGCCTGCGGCGCGGATGTGGTCGTGCTGGAGAACTTCACCTACGGAGACACGCCTGACCCCACGTCGATCAGCTTGCTGGTGGACAAAGTATTGACGCACGACGGCGAATTCGACGTTTCCACCTATGATCTTGCACGAGCCTACGACATGCGCCCACTCGTCGTCACCACGTTGTTCGCCTACCTCGAACTGGCGGACGTGATCGCGGCGACCGCCCCTTTTTACACGGAATACCAGTTCCGGCCGTTGCAGCCGATCGATGAAATCATCGCAAAATTCGCTGGCGCGCGCGCCGACTTCTTGCGCCAGCTCTTCGGCTTTGCCACCAGGGCAAAGATCTGGTTCCAGCTTGATCTGACGAGTGCGATTGAGCACCTGGGAACCACCCGTGACCGCATCGTCAAAGCATTCGGTTACCTGGAAGAACAAGGCGACCTGACCCTGAAGGCCACCGGTCTGCGCCAGGGCTACCGCGTCAAAAACCGTCCGGCACACGCGGGGGAGTTAAAGCAAACACTGATCGAGCGTTTTGAAACACGCGAGGAGAACGATATCCGGTGGGTCGAGCAAGTGGTTGCGCTCATGGAAAATCCGGGCTGCATCGTCCGCCGCTTACTGTCGCATTTTGGTGAAGATCGGAAGCAGGATTGCGGCCACTGCTCTGTGTGTCTTGGCGAACCGCCGCGTCCGGTTACCAGCATGGTGCCACCCGCGCCTTCCTTCGACGCTGCCACCCTGCGCGCGCTGCAACGCGAACACCCGAGGGCGCTGGGCACCCCGCGCCAGACGGCACGCTTCCTATGCGGCCTGACCTCCCCGCTGCTCACCACCTCGAAGCTCAGCAAGCATCCGCTCTTTGGCAAGCTGGCGGGCGCACGTTTTCGTGACGTTCAAAACGTGGCCAGAGAAGCCGGGAGTGATCCCGACACGACCGGCCTCGGGTAGCAGCGCTGGTTCTAGCCAAGCCCGTTCCCTGATACGAGCCGCCGCCGGACCGGGTCAAGGTTTCCCGCCAAAGGTGACGTGATCATCCAGGTCGAGCACATCCGCCCAGGCCGTGAGGTCCTCGCGCGTTTTGCTGAACTTGCCGACAATTTCGGCGAAGAGCGCCAGGGTTTCCGCGTCGCTGTCGGGTCCACGCTTGGACATGTAGTCGCTCCATTGCTGGATCTCCCAAGGCTGGCGCTTGTGCCTGGCGTTGGCGTTGATCCATTCCAGGATCTCCCCGTCACCCTTGCCCGTGGCGAGTTCCTCGCGCAGGGCAGCGGCGTCGATGCCCAGGAAGTCGATGATGCGCTGGTCCAGCGGGCAGTCGTAGTGGAACTCGCCGTTCGTGCTGGCGATGGTGGCGCGGCCCTTGTCGAGCATCCGCGGCAGGAGCGCGTAGCCGCCGAGTTGCGACCGGACGCTCCGCGGCGGACGCTTCGTGAGGTCAGGTGCAGCGATGGAAGATGGGTTCGTCATATTTTTTTGTTTGGTGAGTGGTTGCTATGGTGTGGGTAGAAAGTTGGCTTGCGCGTCGCTCAGGCGCTTTCCGCCATCCGTCGGGAGGCGAGGATGCCGTCGCGGCAACCTGAACGAAGAGGCCGGTAAATCGCAGTTCTTCCTCCCACCCGGACAGAAGCAGTAGGCCGCAGTGCACGGAAGCTCAGGAGGGTTTCGGTGGAAGGACAATTTTGCTGCTGGCTGCGGGCAAAGGGGCAAGGCGTGGCAGTGGTCGTGTTCATGGCTTCATGTATCCTTTGGTACAAACTTGGCGTGGCGGAGGTCGCCGTCTTTTTGGATCGAATGGTACATAAATACCCGTTCAATTCTGCCTGTCAAACGGATTATTGTATCGGGCAGTATGAAATCGACGGAGTCTTCCGTTGCCCTGGGCCGCCCCCGGGCATTCTGCGTCGAACGAACGCTTGATCGGGCGTTGCGGGTATTCTGGCAGAAAGGCTACGAAGGCACTTCTTTGTCCGATCTGACCGACGCGATGGGCATCAACCGGCCCAGCCTCTACGTGGCCTATGACAACGAGGAAGCACTCTTTCACAAGGCGCTCGACCGCTACGTGGAAAACAGCGCCACGTTTCTTCGTCAGAGCATCGAGCAAACAACCGCGCGCGCCGTCGTCGAACATTTGTTGTTCGCGGCGGTGGACGGCATGACCTGCCCGGAAAATCCGCACGGCTGTTTGACGGTGCGTTGCGCGCTTTCCAACAGTGAGACAGAGGATTCGATCCGGCTCGAACTGGCCAACCGCCGCGCGAACGGCGAGTCGATGATGAGGTGAGAATCAATCCGTGTTTGCTCGATTGACGGCACGGCACTGGCCTTCTGTCGGCAGCGCCTTCGCCAAACGAGTTTCAGGTCACGCGCTCCAGCCGCCATCAACGGTCAGGCTCTCACCGTTGATGAATCCCGCCCTCGGGCTTGCCAGGAAGGCCACGGCGTCGGCGATTTCCTCGGGTTTGCCGAAACGGCCCACGCTGGTGAATTTCTTCATCGCTTCGAAGGCGGGACCATCCGTGGGTTGAGGCTGCGGCTGGATCACGGCGGGTTGCACGTTGTTGACCGTCACACCTTTTGGTCCGAGGTCCCTCGACCAGCCGCGCGTTAGCCCTTGCACCGCAAATTTGGTGCCGCAGTAGAGGCTCAGCCCGGGTGCATAGGCACCTTCGCCGAAGATCGAGCCCATGTTGATGATGCGTCCCCAGCCCGCCTTGGTCATGCGCCGGGCTGCTTCGCGCGAGAGCTGGAAGACGGCGCGGACGTTGACGTTGAAAAGCCGGTCAAACGCTTCGTCGGTCGCGTCTGGGAGCGGGTCGATATCGATGGTACCGGCGTTGTTGACCAGTACATCGAGGCGTCCGGCAAATTTGCCGCCGAAGGCCGAATCGAGCTGCGTGAGCAGGGCCGCCGGGCCGTCATGGCGGCCGAGGTCCGCGGCGATCATCTCCGCGTTGCCACCCGCTGCCGTGATTTCGCGCGTGACCAGATCGGCCTCCTCGCGGCTGGAACTGTAGTGTACGAGCACGCTGGCGCCGTCCTGGGCGAGGCGTTTCGCAACGGCGGAGCCGATGCCGCCGGAGGCACCGGTGACGAGGGCGAATTTGTTTTCGAGCGGCAGGGTCATGGTCGGGTTGTATGCGGTTGAGCAATCGGCGGCGCAGCGGTCGGCCGGGAAGGTGGTGATGACGCTGCCGCGCCCGACGGATCGGTCGATTCACAACGTCCCACCACGGCATTTCTGCCGGTGCGCCCTGGCCATACCACCCATATCAGATGGCCTGCCACGAATCCACTGCTCACCGCGAGGTTGGGCTGATCTCTTCCACGAAAGTTCACCATCCCTGCGAAGAACGCAGTCCTTCCGTCACGGACCAGCATAGACCGGCAAAACTCTCCTCCGCCAAACTGAGGCGGCGCTCACGCCAGTGCAACACTCCCCACTGCCGCCGCAGTTTGCGGCGGCCGAGCGGCAGGGCAACCAACGAGCGTTCGGCCAGCTCCCTGCGCACGATCCAGGGGGCCATGATGCCGACGCCCAGCCCGGCTTTGAGGAGTTCCTTGATGACTTCCATGCTGCCGAATTCCATGGCGGCCGGCAGCGCCAGCCCCTCGGGCCGGAAGTAGTCGTGCACCATCTGAAACGTGGTGCTCGCGCGATGATAGAAAAGGTAGTTCTGCCGGGTAATTGTCGCGCGGTCCACGTGCGCCGCCTGCGCCCAGGGGTGGAGAGGATGCACGAGAAATATCAATTCATCGCCGAACAGGGGGCGAAACTCCAACGGCGCGTCGCGGAGTGGCTGGAGCCCCAACGCGAGATCGACGCGTTGGCTGTGCAAAGCCTCCAACACCGCAGGATTGTCCATGGGTTCCACGGTCAACCCGCATTGGGGAAAGCTCTCCCGGAACTCGCGGATGACCGTGGGCAATAGATGTTGACAGGCACTGCTGCTCGCCGCGACGCGCAGCCGTTGCTGCCCCCAGGCACCGAGCCGCGCCAGACCTTCCCGGGCAGAAGTCATCTCGCGCAGGATCTTTTCCGCGTGGAAAAGAAGCTGCTCCCCGGCTTGCGTCAGCGAAACTTTTTTTCCCACTCTGGCCAAAAGACGACAGCCAACCTGCGACTCCAGGGCCTTCATGGCGTGGCTGACCGCTGACTGCGAGAGACCGAGTTCGCGCGCGGCGTTGGTGAAACTGCCCAGCCGCGCCAGGCTGACGTAGGCACGCAACTGCTTTGTCTCCAGCAAAGCTTCCATTGGATGAATACAATTCATCATTCGCATGAAAACAATGAAACATTTTCTTTGTCGGCTCCCGGAGCTTTGGCACGGACTCCGCTAAGAGGCGAGTCGTGGTGACCGGGGAGGGAAGTTCATGGTAAAGAGGAAAAAACCATTGCGAGGCACTTTCAGCGTGCCGCACATCGGGAAGGATCGCGCGTTGCGCCTGGGCTACGTGGCCCTGTGTGACTGCGCCCCGTTTGTCATGGCACAGGAACTCGGTCTGTTCGCCAAGCGCGGGCTGCGCGTCGAACTCAGCCGCGAGGTGGGTTGGGCCACCATCCGGGACAAGATCATCTACCGGGAACTCGACGCGGCGCACGCCGTGGCAGGCATGGTGTTCGCGGCGACGCTTGGCCTGGGTTCGATCCAGGTCCCCTGCCTCACCGCGCTGGTGATCAATCTCCAGGGCAACGCCATCACCTTGTCGGAGGCGCTCTGGCGAGGCGGCGTGCGCGATGGCGCTAGCCTTGCCCGGTTCGTCCGCCAACGCCAGGAGAGTGGCGCGGACGCGGGACCTCCGTTGACCTTTGGCATCGTTTCGCCTTTTTCCTCCCATCATTTCTTGCTGGCCCAATGGCTACAACGGCATGGGTTGGAGCCAGGAAGCGACATCCGCATCGTCGTGGTGCCGCCTCCGCAGGTTTTCTCGAACCTGCGGGCCGGATACCTCGACGGTTATTGTGTCGGCGAGCCGTGGAATTCCCTGGCCGTGCTTGAGCGGGCAGGTTGGTGCGTGGCCACGTCGGCGGACATTGATCCGATGCACCCCGAAAAAGTGCTCATGGTCCGGCGCGACTTCGTCGACGAATACCCTGCCGAGCATCTCCTGCTGGTCGGTGCCATGCTGGAAGCGTGCCGGTTCTGCGACCGGCCCGAGAACCGCGAACGCATCATGGAAACGCTCGCCCAGGAACACTATGTCGGCGCGCCGATCCAGGCCTTGCGCATGAGCATGGCGGGTTCGTTCGATTTCGGCCACGGACGCATCGAAAAAATGAGGGATTTTAC
>CAXTVY010000160.1:0-10102 GCA_964247665.1 uncultured Chthoniobacterales bacterium
GAACGTTGCCTGCCAGCGGGTGGCCGGCCGGGGCGATGACAATGAGTTCATCGTCGTAGAACACGCGCGAATTCAGTTCTGCGTCCTGCGGCAGGGTGCCTTCCGTCAGCCCCAGATCAACCGTTCCATCGACGAGCCGGGTCTTGATCTCTTCGGTGTTGGCGATGGTCAGTTGCAATTCGACGCCAGGATGGCGGCGGCGAAACTCTCCCAATACGCTGGGCAGCAGGTATCCGCCGATGGTCTTGCTGGCCCCGAGCGCCAGGCGCCCACGTTCCAATCCCCGCAACTCGCGCATGGCGCGTTCGGCTTCCCCTTCCAGGGTGGCGATGCGTTGGGCGTAACCCAGCAAGACCTTGCCCGCGTCGGTCAGGCGCACCCCGCGTGGCAGGCGGTCAAAAAGAGGCGCGCCCAATGACTCCTCCAGTTCGGCCACCTGCATGGAAATGGCTGGCTGACTGACGTGGACGACTTCTGCCGCGCGGGAGAACCCGCCGGCTTCAGCCACGGCGCGGAACAGGGCGAGATGATTACGATTGAGCACGACGGAACGAATTCCTTCCCGGCACTGACCTATCAGTCGGAATGATGGCAGCAAGACAAAAGATGTATTTTTCTAATTCCTCCGCCCGAAGCAAATTTCGTTCACCCATGATAGCTGCCCTCGAACAAACCGCTTCTGCAACCATGATTTGCCCCTCCTCTCCGCACACCGCAGGCCATGATTTGGAGGGTGCCCCTGCCATGTCGCGCTGGACCTTGCCGCTGGGGGCGCGGCAGGCGCTTTTCTGCGGTGCCGCCGCGTTCTGCCTGACGCCCTGGGCCTCGCCGCCGATCGCGCTCACGCTCGGCGCGGCGTTGGCACTGACCCAAGAGAACCCCTTTGCGCAAGTGGGTAAGCGCGCGTCGGCGACCCTGTTGCAAGCCTGTGTCGTGCTGCTCGGTTTCGGGATGGACCTGCCGGTGGTGCTCAAGGCGGGGGCGAACGGCGCGGGCTTTGCCGCCGTGACCATCGCGGCCACGCTCACGCTGGGCTGGTGGCTGGGTAGGGCGCTGGGCATCCTGCCCAAGACGAGCGCGCTGATCTCGTCGGGCACGGCAATTTGCGGCGGCTCGGCCATCGCGGCGGTGGGCAGCGTCATCGGCGTGGCGGAAGGCGAGATCACGGTGGCGATGGGCACCGTGTTCATCCTCAACGCGGTGGCCCTGTACCTGTTCCCGGTGCTCGGACACGCCCTGGGCATGAGCCAGGAGCAGTTCGGCACCTGGGCAGGCGTGGCGATCCACGACATCAGCAGCGTCGTCGGCGCCGCCTCGCACTACGGCCTCAGCGCCCTGCAAACGGCCACGGCGGTCAAGCTCTCCCGCGCCCTGTGGATCATCCCGGTGGCTTTCGGAGCCGCCTACGCCTTTCGTCCCGGCAAGACTGCCACCGCGGACGCCGCCGGTGCCATCCCCGCCAAGAAGCCGAAGGTCAAGGTGCCCTGGTTCGTGGGCTTCTTTCTGCTGGCGAGTGTCCTGCGCTCCTACGTGCCGGGAGTGGCGGCCGCCGCCCCGACGCTCTCGCACATGGCAACCGTGGGTCTGACCCTGACATTGTTCCTCATCGGTGCGGGCCTCTCCGCCCGGACGTTGCGCCAGGTCGGCTGGCGTCCCCTGCTCCAGGGTGTGCTGCTGTGGGTATTTATCAGCGTCGCCTCGCTGGGCATCATCCTGCGCTTCGTCTAGGATTGCGTTTCCGACCTCAACTCGGCAGATGGCCGGCGCCACAACCCGGCGGAACGAGGCCTGCCGTTGGTTACTTTCTGCTCGTCCCGCTTGCCAACAAGCTCCGCCGGTGTGACTCAGAGCGAATTTCGTCCGGGCAGTGGGTCAACCCGCGAAGGCACCATCGGTTTTGCCACTCGTCTTTTGCGGTAACAAACCCTATATAGATAAGACCGATGCCATCCGAAGAATCAAACGATGAGGTCGCCGACACCGCCATCGACGGGGCCAACCAGGGCGGTGCCTCCTCGCGGGCCGCGATGGCCCAGGGCTTACCCGCTGTCGGGCCGGACTACGTCGAGGAGACCCACGGCGACGCAATCGACAATGCCGTGCCCACCTACGGCTACCGGCAACTGCCCGTCGTCGCGCTGGGTGCTTCCGCCGGGGGCATCCAGGCGCTCAAGCTGTTTTTCGCGGCGCTGCCGCCCGAAACAGGTGCGGCCTACGTGGTCATCCTCCACCTTTCCCCGGAGCACGAGAGCACGCTGCCCGCGCTGCTGGGAAACGTGACCTCCCTGCCGGTCAAAGCCGTGCAAGACGGCGAGCGCCTGCGGCCCGACCACGTTTACGTCATCCCGCCCGCCCGCCAACTGACGGTGATCAACGGCCACCTGCGGCTCTCCCCCCTGGAAAGCGAGCGCGGCCGGCGCGTGGTGGTAGACCTGTTCTTCCGCTCGCTGGCCGACGCCCACGGCCCGCACGCCACGGCGGTCGTGCTCTCCGGGGCGGACGGCGACGGGGCCATCGGCATCAAGCGCATCAAGGAGCGCGGGGGACTCACCATCGCCCAGGAACCCAGCGAGGCCGAGTACGACTCCATGCCGCGCTCGTCCATCGCCACGGGCATGGTGGACTGGGTGTTGCGCGTGGCCGACATGCCCGCGCGCATCCTGGACTACAGCGCCAATAAACACCGTCTGCGCCTGCCGCCGGAGGACGGCCCGCAGCCCGCCAAGCCGGCCGCTCCGCCCCAGGACGAGGAAGAGGCGGCGTTGCGCGAGGTGCTCGTCTTCCTGCGGATGCGCACCGGCAACGATTTCACCTACTACAAGCGTGCCACCATCCTGCGGCGCATCGCCCGGCGGATGCAGGTCAACGGGATCAGCACCTTGCTGGAATACCTCTTCACCCTGCGCACACACGCGGGTGAGGCGGCGGCCCTGTTGCAGGACCTGCTCATTTCCGTGACGAACTTCTTCCGCGACCGCGAGGCGTTCGCGGTGGTCGAGACGCGGATTCCCGACCTCTTCGCGGGCAAGGGGCCGGAGGACACCGTGCGCGTGTGGTGCGCCGCCTGCGCGACGGGCGAGGAGCCGTACTCGATGGCGATGCTCCTGACCGAGCACGCGCGCACGCTGCCGCACCCGCCCATGATCCAGGTTTTCGGCTGCGACCTCGACGCCCAATCCATCCAGATTGCCCGTGCGGGCGTGTACCCGGCGGCCATCAGCGCCGACGTGAGCGAGGAGCGGATCGCGCGCTTCTTCATCAAGGAGCCGCGCGGTTACCAGGTGCGGCGCGAACTGCGCGAGATCGTGCTCTTCGCCGAGCACGACCTGCTCAAGGACGCGCCGTTCTCGCGCCTGGACCTGGTGAGCTGCCGTAACCTGCTCATCTACCTGGAGCGCGACGCGCAGGCCCGCGCGCTGGAAATTTTTCACTTCGCCCTCAAGCCGGACGGGTTGCTCTTTCTCGGCTCGGCGGAGTCGGTGGACGAGGAGCGGGGCCTCTTTGCCCCGCTGGACAAGAGGCACCGCCTCTACGTGCGCCGCCCCACGTTGCACGTCGGCCTGCCGGTGCCCACGGGCACGGGCACCCTGCTGCGCGCCTTGCAAGCGCAATCCAAGGAAGCGCCCGTCCTGCCCAGCCCCACGTTCAACCGCGTCCCCGCCGGCCCTTTTGCCCCGGCCCTGATCCTTTCGCCCTCGGAGGAGCGCGCGGCCTTGGCCGACCTGCACTTCCGGCTGACCGAGCGCTACGCGCCCCCATCGGTCATCGTCAACGCCGAGGGCGACATCGTCCACCTCTCGGAGAATGCCGGACGCTTCCTGCGGCCTGCCGGCGGCCAACCGAGCGCCAATCTGCTGCGCAGCGTTCACCCGACCTTGCGCATGGACCTGCACGCGGCGCTGCTGCGGATGGCGGAGACCGGTGCTCCCGTGGAAGTCTTCGGCTTGCCCGTCGAAATGGAAGGCGGTGCCAAACTGGTGGACCTGCACGTGGCCCCCGCCGCCGAACTGGCCCCCGGCTACGTGCTGGTGAGTTTTGACGCGCGCGCCCGGGACACGGCAGTCGCGGCTGCGGACGTGACCGTTTTCGCGCGGCCCGAAGCCGAGGCGGTGGTGCGCCACCTGGAACACGAGCTGGAGCAGGCCCGGACGCGGCTGCGCGACACGGTCGAACGCTTTGGCGCGACGGAGGAGGAGTACAAGAGCAGCAACGAGGAACTCCAGAGCATGAACGAGGAGCTGCGCAGCGCCTCGGAGGAGCTGGAAACCAGCCGCGAGGAACTCCAGAGCATCAACGAGGAGCTGACCACGGTGAACCTCCAGTTCAAAAGCAACGTGGAGGAGCTGGCACACGCCAACAGCGACCTGCACAACCTGATGAACGCCACGAGCATCGCCACGGTGTTCCTGGACCGCGAACTGCGGGTCACCCGCTTCACGCCCGAGGCGGTGGCGATCTTCCACCTGATCCCCAGCGATGCGGGCCGGCCGCTGGCCGACCTGAAGCAGCGCATCGACTATCCCGGCATGGAAGCGGATGCCCGGCAGATCTTGCGCACGCTCGTGCCGCTGGAGCGCGAGGTGGGCGACCTTGGGGGCGGGAACTGGTTCCTGGCGCGGCTCTCGCCCTACCGCTCGCTCGAAGAGCGCATCGAGGGCGTCGTGCTCACGTTCGTAGACATCACCGAGCGCAGGCACGCCGAGGAAGCCCGGCGCGAATCGGAGGAAAAGTACCGCACGCTGTTTGATTCGATGGACGAGGGGTACTGCATCATCCAGATGCTGCACGATGTTGATGGCAAACCGGTGGACTTCCGCTACATCGAGGTCAACCCGGCTTTTGAAAAACACAATGGGCTGACCAACGCGACCGGCAAAACCATCCGCGAACTCGCACCGGGCATCGAGGGCAAGTGGGTGGAAATCTACGGGCGCGTGGCCGCGAGCGGCGAGAGCGTGCGCTTCGAGGAATCGTCCCCCGCACTCGACGGCCGGACTTTCGACCTCTACGCGTTCCGCGTCGGCAACCCCGCCGAGCGCAAGGTGGCCGTGCTGTTCACCGATATCACCGGACGCAGACAGGGCGAAACGCAACAGGCGTTTCTCCTGCGGCTCAACGATGCCTTGCGTGCGCACGCCGACCCCGTGGAACTCCAGGCCGCCGTCACCGGAATCGTGATGGAGCATTTCGCGGCGAACCGCTGCTACTACTGCGAGATCGAAGGCAATAAAGCCGTCATCCGCCGCGATGCCTTTCACGGAGACTTGCCTTCGGTGGCCGGGGTTTACCCGCTGGACGATTTCCCCCTTTTCAAAACGATGATGAACGGCGGCGCGCCGCTCGTCGTGCCGGATACCAACGTGACGGACCGGCTGGATGCGGAGTTAAAAGGGCTCTGCCTCCAGATGAAGATCAACTCCTTCATCAACGTGCCGGTGATGAAGGACAATCGGTACGCCGGAAACCTCTGCATCACCCGGAGCGAGCCGAAGAGTTGGGCGGACTCCGAGGTCAAGCTGGCGCAGGAAATCGCCGAACGCACCTGGGCAGCGGTCGAACGCGCCCGCGCCGAAGAAGCCTTGCGCGAGAGCGAGGCGTGGCTGGCCGGACAAAAGGAAGCCTTCCAATCTGCCACCCGCGGCGCACCGCTCGGAAACTCGCTGGACGCGCTCGTCCGCACCGCCGCCGCGCAGATGGGAGAAGATTGCCGCTGCGCCTTCTACATCGCCAACGACGCGGGCACGGAGCTTCGCCTAGCCGCCGGAATGTCTGAGGCATACGCCGCGCACATGGACGGATTTAAGATTGCCGCGGACTCGCTGGCGTGCGGTCTGGCCACCTATACGGGCCAACCAGTGATCACGCCCGACGTGACCCAGGAGCCGCGCTGGAAGGACTGGCGATGGATGGCCGAGCAACACGGCTATCGCGCCGTGTGGTCGTTTCCGATTGAAACGACGGAAGGCAAACCCATCGGCACCTTCGCCATGTATTTCGGCGCGCCGCGCGCCGCAACGCCGCGCGACTTCGAGTTCGCCGCAGTTTTGACGCGGGCCGGCTCGATCATCATTTCCCGCAGCCAGGAAATCGAGCAACGCGCCCGGGCCGAGGAAGCCGTGCGCGCCTCGGAGGCCAGGCTCGCGGTCGAACTCGCCGACACCCAGCAGTTGCAGCGCATCAGCAGCGCGCTGGTCGAGGAGGGCAACACCGACGCGCTCTACGCGCAGGTTCTCGAAGCCGCGTGCGCGGTGATGCGCGCGGACTTCGCGAGCTTGCAAATCATCGTTCCCGACCAGAACGCTCTGCGGCTGCTCGCCCACAACGGGTTCGCCCCCGCATCGGCCAAACACTGGGAATGGGTGCGGCTGGACGACACCTCCTCCTGCGGCCTGGCAATGACGGATCAGCACCGGATCAGCGTCCCCGACGTGGAGCGTTGGGAGTTTATCGCTGGCACGGAGGATCTCGCCCAGTACCGGCTCTCCGGCATCCGCGCCATGCAATCCACGCGGCTCGTTTCGCGCGGCGGCAGCCTTGTCGGGATGATTTCGACCCACTGGCGCGGCGTGCACCAGCCGTCCGAGCGGGAATTGGGCCTGTTCGACGTGCTGGCGCGGCAGGCCGCCGACCTGATCGAGCGCCGGATCGCCGGGGAAGCTCTGCGTGCGAGCGAGCAGCGGCTGCGCACCCTGGCCGACGCCGTGCCGCAGATCATCTGGACCAACTCCGGCGACGGTGTGGCGAACTACTTCAACCGGCGCTGGCACGAGTACAGCGGCCTCACCCACGAGCAATCCCACGGCCTCAGCTGGCAGGCCATCGTGCATCCCGACGACGCGCCGCGCTCCGTGCCGGCGTGGAAAAAGGCGTTGGCCGCCGGCGCGATCTTTGACACCGAGTACCGGCTGCGCGGGGCGGACGGCGTGTACCGCTGGTTCATCGGGCGCAACGTGCCGCTCAAGGACGAGGCGGACCGTGTGCTCGGCTGGTTTGGCAGCGCCACGGACATCCACGACCTCAAGGAAGCCGAGCAGGAAACCGAGCGTGCCCGCGCGCGGGCGGAGGCGGCCGACCAGGCGAAGGACCACTTCCTGGCGGTGCTCAGCCACGAGTTGCGCACGCCGCTGATGCCCATCATCATGGCGCTGGCGGTGCTCGCCCGCCGCCAGGATCTGCCCGAGGCGGTCACCAGGACCTTTGCGATGATCCAGCGCAACGTGGAGTTGGAGGCGCGCTTCATCGACGACCTGCTCGATGTCACGCGCATCGAACGCGGCAAGATGGAAATCACGCGCGCAAACATCAATTTGTACGAGGCCATCGCGGGTGCCGTGGAAGTCTCCACGCCGGAAATCGAAGCGAAGGGGCAGCGGCTCACGGTCACGCTGGAGGGGGCCGAGTGTCCGTTCCACGGCGATCTCGCCCGGCTCCAGCAGGTGTTCTGGAACCTGCTCAAGAATGCCAGCAAGTTCACGCCGCCGGGTGGGGCGATTGAAGTCCGCTCAAGCTGTCAGGTCGGGGACGAGTTTGTCGTGGAAGTTGCCGACACGGGCATCGGTCTGGAAGCTGAAGCCATCGAGCGCATCTTCCAGCCCTTCGAGCAGGCCAGCGTCTCCATCACACGCGAGTTTGGGGGCCTGGGCCTGGGGTTGGCGATTGCCAGGGCGACGGTGGAAGCGCACGGGGGCACCCTGCGCGTGAGCAGCCCGGGGCTGGGCCAGGGAGCCACGTTCACGGTCAGCCTGCCGTTGGTGGCGGCCGTCGCAGACACCGTGAAAACCACGGTTTGAAGCGAAGCCGCCGACAGATGCTCGCTTGAGCCGTGCGAGTGCGAAATTGTGTGTTGTGTTCATGACGATCAAAGATTTGACTCGACTCCATCGTGGGTCGGCCGTGTCAGAGAAGGTGGCTTGACTGTTTCTCGAGCGCCGAAAGATCAGCGTCTCAAAAAAAGCCTGCGGAAGCGTTCGCTGGCGTTTTCAGGGACCAACGCCACCGGTCCGTTGTGGATGACGAGCCTCCACCGTACCGGGAATCGCAAGACACGGCTGCTGACACAATCCTGTGCATCGAGCCCGGCGAAATCAAGTTCTCAAACCCGCGAACGCCGTCCGCCTGGACCGCAACCCGGCAGCGGGTTTTCTCGTGCTGCGGCTTCTTGCACGTATCGCCCGAAAAGCTTTTCTCGTCCTAAACCTGGGTCATTCCGCCATCGACGAAGAGTTCGACGGCATTGACGAACGAGCTGTCGTCCGAGGCCAGAAACACCACGGCTTTGGCAATCTCGTCGGTCGTGCCCACGCGGCCGATGGGGATCGTGGCAACCTGCGCATCCACGAAGCCCTGGACCTGTTCCCGGGTCAGTCCAGGGCCGTCGTACCCGCCGTCGGCACCACGCCGGGGCTGATGACGTTGATGCGGATGCCGCGCCCTTCCAGGTCGAGCGCCCAGCTTCGCGCCAGGTTGCGCACCGCCGCCTTGGTCGCGCTGTAGATGCTGAAAGCTGGCGTACCTTTGATGCTGGTGGTCGAAGCGTTGAGGATGATCGTGCCCCCCGCCCCCATCAGCGGCAGCGCCTTCTGCACGGTGAAAACCACGCCCTTGACGTTGGTGGCAAACGTCCGGTCGAACTGTTCCTCGCTGATCTGGCCCAGGGGAGCCAGCGAACCACCGCCGGCGTTGGCGAAGACCACGTCCAGACGGCCCTTTTGCTCTTGGATCGTGGCATAGAGCCGGTCGAGGTCAGTGAGTTGCGAACTGTCAGCCTGCACCGCCGCGACGCTGCCCTCCCCGATTTCCTTGATCGCGGTGTCCAGGTTCGCTTGGCGGCGTCCGGTGATGAAGACGTAGGCTCCCTCGGCCACGAAGCGTTTGGCGGTGGCCAGGCCGATGCCGCTGCTACCACCTGTAACCAGAGCAATTTTACCTGCGAGTTTGTTGGACGAGGTCGAGTTCATGATGTGATGTTGTGAGTACCGAGGTTAAAAACCAAAAGCTGACAATCCCGGGTGATCATCAGGACGACGGCCCAGCGGCCAGTGATATTTACGCTCGTGCTCTGCGATGGCCAAGTCGTTGATGCTCGCATGGCGATAGCGCATTAGCCCGTGTTCATCGAATTCCCAGTTCTCGTTGCCGTAGGAGCGGAACCACTGCCCAGAGCTATCGCGCCATTCGTAGGCGAAACGCACGGCGATCCGGTTGCCACGGAAACCCCAGACTTCCTTGATCAGGCGGTAGTCCTGTTCCTTTGTCTATTTTTGGGTAAGAAAATCTACTACCTTCTTGCGCCCGGTGAGGAACTCGGCGCGGTTGCGCCAGACGGTGTCCGCCGTGCAGGCGAGCGAGACGCGTTCGGGGTCGCGGGTGGCAGCGGCGGACGCTCGTTGACAGAATCTTGGGTGGTATGCGTAGGCATAGGGAGGTATTGTGTCTGCGGGCTGACCGACGGCACCAAGTGCCACGGTGTGAGCCAATGGATACCGGCAGCGTGCTAGCGGCTGATGAAGTCCAACAGATCCGTGTTGAGCCGATCTTTGAGCGTGGAAGGCAGGCCATGCGGTGCACCGGAATAAACCTTGAGAACCGAACCCTCCACGAGTGGCGAAGCCAGACGCGCCGAGGCGTCAATCGGTACGATCTGGTCATCGTCGCCATGGACGAAGAGCGTGGGCACATCGAACTTTTTGAGGTCTTCCGTGTGATCCGTTTCGGAAAACACCTCGATGCAGTCGAACGCTCCCTTGAACCCGGCCATCATGCCTTGCAGCCAGAAGGAATCCCGCAAGCCCTGCGACACATTCGAGCCCGGACGGTTGGCACCGTAAAAGGGCACGCTCAGGTCCTTGAAGAACTGGGAACGATCCGTGCGCACGCCGGTGCGAATCTGGTCGAACGCTTCCTTGGGCAAGCCAAGGGGATTTGCGGGCGTCTTGATCATCAGCGGTGGAATGGCGGAAATGAGGACGGCCTTGGCCACGCGTGCCGTGCCGTGCCGTCCGATGTACCTGGTCACCTCGCCGCCGCCGGTGGAATGACCGACGTGGATGGCGTCTTTGAGATCGAGCACCCGGACGAGTTGCGCCAGGTCGTCGGCGTAGGT
>CAXTVY010000161.1:0-9962 GCA_964247665.1 uncultured Chthoniobacterales bacterium
GCATCGCCGAGGCCGCCGGGGATTACCTGGTCATCCACGACGACGATGACAGTTGGCAACCCGATTTCCTGCGGGCGTGCGTGGACTTTCTTGACGAGCAGGGGGAATCCAGCGCGATGCAGGGGGTGATCACCCACACGACGCGCGTGCTCGAGGAGATCAACGGGGACGGCGGCATCGACGAATTATCGCGCGAGGAATACCTGCCTTGCAAGAGCATCGACCTCTTCGCCGCTGGCGCGGAAAACCCGTTCGCGCCGATTGCGTTCGTTTACCGGCGCGCCGTGCACGAGCAGATCGGATTGTTCAACGAGCGTTTCTCGGTGCTGGGCGATTGGGACTTCAACCTGCGCTTTCTCCAACAATTTGAAATCGGAATCATCGAGGAACGGTTGGCCAACTATCACTGGCGGCATCGCTCCGGCGGTTCGGTGTACGCGAACACTGTGACGGATGCGCTGGACGTGCATTTCCAGAAATCCACCGAACTGCGCAACCACTACTTGCGGATGGACTTGCAACAGGGCAAGCCCGGTCTGGGATATCTGCTCAACCTGGCGAAGACCTTGCGCGGCAATTCGGCGTTGTTGTGGGATCTGCGCCACCGCGGCGACAACACGGCGCACGAAATTTCCAAGGTCAACGCCCGGCTAAGGCGTTGGGAGTGGTTCTTCACCCGCAACCGCAACCTGCGCCCGGTCCCGGCCCACGTCGCGCCCAAATCCACCCCGGTGCGGCCCGGCACGTTTCTGCAGGCGTTCCGGGCCAAACCTGCGCCCCGCCATAGCGCGGACGAACTCGCCGCCTTGCTCGTACCGGCGGAAGGCACCCGCTGCAAGGTGCTCTCATTGGATGTCTTCGACACCGCCCTGCTGCGCAAGGTGCGGCGTCCCACCGATGCGTTCCTGCTCATGGAAGCCCCTGTGCGGCGGTTGTTGAGCCTGCCCGAATTGCCCGTGGCCTCCCTGCGGATCGGGGCCGAAAAGATCGCCCGGAGCCGGCAGATGGAAGCCTTGGGCCATGAGGAAGTCACCCTCGCGGAAATCCACGCGGTGTTCTGCGAACTCGCCCGCGTGGACCCGGACGAATATCAGGAAAGCTTGCGGGACCTGGAATTCGACGCGGAGCGGCGGCTGCTTTACGCCCACCCGGCGGTGCTGGCCGCCGCCCAAGCCGCCGCGCGGGCCGGCATCCGCGTCGTTTTCGCCTCCGACATGTACCTGCCGCGGGAGTTCATCCTCGATGCCTTGGGTCACCACGGGTATCCGCTGGACGACTCCACGACGTTGTTCCTGTCCGCTGACCGCAGGGCCAGCAAGCATGTAGGCACCCTCTACGACCAGATGCTGGACGAGTTGGACTGCGCGCCGGGCGAGGTGGTCCATGTGGGCGACAATCTCCACGCGGACTTCACGCAGGCACGCAGCCGGGGACTCCGGGCCGTGCATTGGCAGGTGTCCACGGGACCGGAAAACCTGCCGCTCGTTGAACAACTCGCGGGCCATCAGGCCAACGTTTTTGCCGATGGTGACCTGTTGGCGAGCGTGTGCGTCGGCACCGTCCGCCGCCGCCTCTTGCAATCCGTCCCGGTCCCGGGTATGCGAAATCCCGGACCCGGGGCGGCGCGCCTTCCGGCAAATGCCTCGTTGGCGTTGCCTGTCGCCTCCAGGAATGGTTCGCACGAGCCGTCCTCCCACGCGAAGAACGGTGTCGTCCATCCCCCCGGCACGGGTGACGATCTCTGGGACCGTCTCGGCTACGAGGTCGGCGGGCCCCTGTATTTGTTGTTTCTGCGATGGATTCTGGCCCAGGCGAAGACCGAAGGCGTGGACCGGCTCTTCTTCCTGGCGCGCGACGGTTATTACCTGCGCGAGGCGTGCGAGATCCTCTGCGCGCGGAGCGGCTTGAGGATTGAATCCGTGTACATGGCCGCGTCGCGCCGGTTGCTGAACCTGCCGCAGGTCACCAGCCTCGACGCCGCCGCGTGGCAGTTCCTGCTCACGCCCAATCCAAACCTGTCCGTCCGTCATTTCCTGAGCCGCATCGGGCTTGATCCCCAGGCCCACGCCGACGACATCCGCCGCGCTGGCTGGGCGTCGCCCGACGAGGTGATCACCACGCCGGAAGGTGTTTTCCGCCGCGATTCCGACCAGCAGGCGATGCGGACGTTGTTCCGCAAGCACGAAGGCCGCATCCTGTGCCAGGCGGCCGAGGAGCGTGGCCGGCTGAAAGCCTACTTCCGCCAGATCGGTTTCTCCGACGACACCCACAAAAACGCGGTGGTCGATATTGGCTGGCAGGCGTCGTCTGCCCGCGCGCTGCAAAATCTGCTTAACCTGCCGGAAGGCTCCGGCCCCGCCCGGGCCAAGGGGCCGCTGGCGAAGGGTCAGGACACCCATCTGAACGGGGCGCTCGCGCACCGGCTGCGCGCCTTCTATTTCGGCACCTGGCGTTTCGCCCGGCCCACCGTCGAGGCAGGCTGCAAGCTGTCGTCGTTCTTTTTTCACCTCGGCGATCCGGCTGCGCGCCGCAACCTCGTGTCCGAGTCCGTCGAGGTGCTGGAGTTATTCTTCGGCGCGCCGCACGCGACGATCACCGGGCTGCGCGAGGGCGCGGACGGCCGTCTGGAGCCGGTGCACGGCGGTTGCGAACATGGCAGTGACGAAGCGCGGCTCGCGCGGCTGCGGCGGATGCGCGAACGCGCCGTCGAATTCGTGCGCGATGCCGCGGGGCTGATCCCCGCGCCGGGCGCGCACGCTGCCCCGATCCTGGAGTGGCCCGGTTCCGGATTACGCTACCTGGAAGATGTTCTCGAACGGGTCCTGCGGCATCCCACGCTCGCCGAAGCGCATGCGCTGGGCGCGTTGCAGGCCCGCGACAGTTTCGGCGGCGACAGCCCGACCCGGCCCCTGGCGCAGCCGCCCGGCCGCTGGCAGCAACTGGTCGATCCGGCCAGTTTGCGGTACGCCTACGAGCATTCTTTCTGGAAGAAAGGTTTCCTCGCCCAGCTACCCTCCGGAGTGGCGGCGAAGCTGCAAGGTCGTTGAGCAAACGCCAGCCCGAGCCGCTGCCGGGTCCGCGTCAGGACGGCAACCATTTTCATGCACATCGAGGCAGCATCTCCCCCGGCAATCCAGTTGGAAGGGGTATCGAAGGTTTATCGGCCGATGCATCTGACCATGCGCGCGGCAGGCGCGGGTCTGCTGCAGCGGCTCATTAGCCGGGGTAGCCGCACCGACCGGCGGATGGTCACTGCGTTGGACGACGTTTCCCTGGAGGTGCGCCGTGGCGAGTGCGTCGGGTTGATCGGCCGTAACGGCAGCGGCAAGAGCACACTGCTCAAGATCATCGTGGGCGTGCTGCGTCCGAGCATGGGCGTGGTCACCACGCGCGGGCGCATCGAATCGATGCTGGAGCTGGGCACGGGCTTCAACCCGGAATTCACGGGCCGCGAGAACATCGTGACCTACGCCGCCATGCTGGGCATCGACGGCGGAGAAATCCGCCGCCGCCACGCCGAGATCGCCGCGTTCGCCGAGATCGGCGAATACATGGACCGGCCGGTGAAGCACTATTCCACGGGCATGGTGATGCGCCTGGCGTTCGCGGCGTTCCTGCTCGTCAAGCCGGACATTCTGATCATCGACGAGGCCATGGCGGTCGGTGACATCTTCTTTCAGCAACGCTGCTACGACTTCATGCGCGGCGCGCTGGCCGACGCCACGAAGATCATCGTCAGCCACGATCCAGGCCAGCTCAGCGCGTTCTGCTCACGCCTGCTGATCCTCGACCGGGGCAAGCTCAACTACGACGGACCCATCGGGCCCGGCATCGAGCGCTACCTGAAATCCCTGCACAACGAGGGCACACGTTCTGGCGCGGCTTCCGCACCCCCCTCCCCCGAACATCCGGCCGCGCCGCTGCCATCCACTTTTGATTGGGTCACCTTGGCGGAAGATCAGGTCAGCGGGCGTGATGCCCTGCGCATCCTCAAGGTCGCGGTCACGGACGAGGACGGTCAGGCGGTGCAGGCCCGCGCCCCGGGCCAACCCATCGTCGTGCACATGGTGGTGCGGGTCGTCCGACCGCGCGAGGATTTACTTTTCGGCTACCTGCTGCGCGATGGCACGGGCCAGCAGGTGTGCGGACAAAACTCGCACGTGCTCCAGAACGGCGATGGCCAGCGCTTGCACATCGACCTGTCCGAACCCGGAGATTGGCATGTGTCGATGGCTTTCGACTGGCCGCCGCTCAAGCCGCAGGCGTACACGCTGACCCTGGGCGTGGGCGAGGGATTGGATGCACACCAGCACATCATCCAGAGCTGGGCGCACGATTGTTTTCAGATCATGGGGTTCGATCCCGACCGCAATATCCACGGCCTGTTCGGCAGTGGATTGCGGGAATGTTTGTACAGCAAACTCTGACCGCCCGGCGCAAAGCACCCCCGAAAGGATGGCGAAACTCAGTTGGGACCTTTTTTACCCTGGTACCCATTGAGCGCGCTGCCACTCATGATCTGCACGCCAGGGTTCGGCGCGTCGTCTCCCAATCCCGGTCCGTGCCGAACCACCGCTGGCCGGGCCTGGGTCTGCGTCCCCGGGCGGTTTTCGGCGAGGTTTGCCTGCGTGCAAGATGCCAGGGCGAGCCCGCCCGCACCCAGCGCCAGGGCGAAAATGCGGCGGGGCCAAAACGTGACGTTTTCTGACGGCGTGAAACGGAATCGGTGGTGGCTCATGGATGAAAGGATGGAGGCTGGCCGGGACGTGCTCGCCCAGGAAGTGGCTGGACCAGCCGCACGACGTTATGAGCACGACGTTATGAGCCGCCAACGGTCCGTCAATTCAGCTTTGGCTGAACCATTTGCAGGAACCGACCGACCGCGACGCACGCTTCAACCCACGCCGAAGTGTTTTGCGCCCCGGCGTGGCTAGCGTGCCAGCATGATCTATCACTGCATCCGCTACACCCTCGACGCACACAAGCTCGCCGACTTCGCCACCTACGCACGCCGGTGGATGGATGGCGGGATCATCCAGCGGCTCGGCGGCGCTCCCCTCGGCTACTTCCTCCCCAAAAAAGGTTATGGGGGCGCGGAAAACATCGCGTTGGCACTGATCGGGTTCGCCTCGCTGGCGGCCTACGAGCGGTATCGTGAAAAGTTGGTGCAAGACCCGGCAGCACTGGAAAATATGGCGTTCGCGGAACGCTCGGGTTGTATTCTGTTCGAGGATCGCTCTTACTGCGAGTGCATCGGCGGAAGCGCCGCCTCCAGCCCGGTCTCCTGACCCCATGCGCATCGAGCCAAACATCGCGCCCGTCGCCAGCCTGTTCGGCGAACCCAGCCGCGCGGCGATCCTGACCGTGCTGCTGGATGGCCGTGCTTTGCCAGCGGGTGAACTCGCGCGGATCGCCGGGGTGGCGCCGACGGCGGCCAGCGGCCACCTGAGCAAGCTGACCGACGGCAAGCTCGTGACGGTGGAACCCTCGGGCCGGCATCGCTACTACCGCTTGGCCAGCGCGGAAGTCGCCACCGCCATCGAAGCCCTCGCGCAACTGACGGCGTTGCCCGGGCCTTTCGTTCTGCCGACGCCGTCGCTGACAGCGCGAGTCTTGCGACATGCCCGGAGTTGCTACAATCACCTGGCAGGTGAACTGGCCGTGGAGATCGCGCAGGCACTCGAAACCCGCGGCCACCTGTGCCGCGGGGAAGGCACCCGCTACGAAATGGGCGGCCCGTCCGCGCGAAAGTGGTTCGCCGCGCAAGGGGTCGAAATCGGGTCGTTGCGTCCCGGCCGCCAGGGCGTGGCAAGGCAGTGTCTGGATTGGACGGAACGCCGCCCCCACCTCGCGGGGCCGCTGGGCATCCGGCTGTTCCAGCGCTGGTGCGCACAGGGTTGGTTGAAGCGGTGCGGCGAGCAGCCACGCCTGGTCACAGTGACAGCTTTGGGTCGGCGGAAGCTGCGTGAGCACCTCGGCATCGAAGCCAGCCCCGGGGCGGAGCGGGGCGGCGCTGGATTGCGTTGATCGGATCAACCGGGCTACCCCTGCATTTTTGATGCTTCCAGCCTCCTCACCGGCCGCCCGCTGGTCCGCCACTTTCCGCACCTGCCCGGGAGCGGTTGGTTTCCACCTGGGCGATTCTGGTGCAGCAACCGGACCGAATCCGTGGAACGTTGCAGCTTGCGACTTCCGCTTTTCTCCCGCCCGGCCACCGCCCGCAGACTGTGCGCGGAAAAAACGCCCGCGTTCACGCTGATCGAGTTGCTGGTGGTGCTGGCCATCGTGGCCGTTCTGGCGGGCCTCGTGCTTCCGGTGTTCGGCCAGGTCCGGTCGCGCGCGGATCGCGTCACTGCCGTCAGCCAGATGCACCAGATTGCCGTGGCGCTGGGGGCGTATCCCGCCGACAACGGCGGTCAGTTGCCCGGCCCCCTGTTCCCCGGACAGATGCCGATGCTCGACCCCGCACGGAACGGCCGTCTGGCGCTCTCCCTGGCGTCGTATCTGGACATCACGGTCCCAATCACGCCGCAACTGATTCCCCTGTTCATTCCTCCGGCCTACAAACACAGCGTCACGGCCGCCTTCCTCAACGATGCCCGCACGTTCGTGATGAACATGTCCGTACCGCTGGCTGGCGGCAGCACCATCAATCCTTGGGGCAACGCCGCGACGGGCGTCGGCGGTCCGCTGGCCGCTTCGCTGGTGCCCGGGCAGACCTGGGCGTTTTCCGACGCGGACCAGCTCCATCCCCGCGTCGTCGGCGCGTCGTGGAGCGCGAATACACCGCCGTTCAAGGTTCATGGCGCGCACCGGCTGGCCGTGCGCTTCGATGGCAGCGCGGGCGACGTTGACGACGCCGAACTGGCCATTCCTCCGCCCTGACGCACCCTTTCCGCGCGCCGGATTGTCGAATTTTGTATTAGCCGCGCTGGAAGAGTTTCGATTTTGGGCCCTTTCGCGCGGCCCCGCTTTTCTCGGCGCGTGACTTCGGGTACAAGTGGCGTCGTGAGAAGTACCATCCAGCAGAAATCCCACCACCCGGCAAACCCCGTGGTGGCCGGTTCGTCTCGTTCTGCATGGACATCCCCGCAAGATTCAATACTCCTCTAGCGTGCAAAAGGCTCACGTCATCGGTGCGGGAGGGATCGGGGTGGTGCTGGCGTGGGCCCTGGCGCGGGCCGGGTGGGAAGTCATGCTGGTGGATGTCAACGCGAAAAAACTCGCCGCCGGCCGTGAGAATGGCATCTCGGTCAACGGGGCCAGCGTGCGCCGCCTCCATTTCAGCAGCTTTGCGGACTGGACGCTTTCCGAGCACGCGCGGGTGCTCCTTTGTACGAAGACGTATGACAACGCCGCCGTTCTGGCGCGGCTACCCACCCGTCACTTGCTCATCCCGGTCCAGAACGGCTTCGACCCTACCCTGACGGCCTCCACCCATCCCTGCGAGGGGATTGCTTCGTTCGTCTCGCAATGCGAACGGGACCGGCCAGCGACCCGGATCACGCGGCCGGGGGAACTTTACCTGGGTGGCCGCCGCCCTCTGGCCGCCGCGGAGCGCCAGGTCCTGGAGGAATTGGCCGCAGGGTTGCGGCAAGGCGGCCTGGAGTCCGTGCGCGTGGTGGATCAGATCGGCCCCTATAAATTCTCGAAGTTGATGTACAACGCCGCGATCTCGCCACTGGCGGCAGCGGCGGGGACCGACAACGGGCAGTTGCTCGACGATCCACTGGCGCAACGGCTTTTCTTTGCTCTCTTGCGGGAGAACTACGCCATCCTCCACCGCAACGGTATCCCGCTGGCGCGCATCGGCCCGTTTCACCCGCGCGTGGTCGATCTGATCCTCGGCCTGCCGGTGCTGGCCCGGATGCTGGCGCGTTTCTTCCGCCCCGGATTAGCGGGCACCTACTGCTCGATGGCCCCGGACATGAGCACCGGGCAAACCGAGATCACGGCCTACAATGGCCATTTGCACCGGCTGGCTCATGGCCTCGATTGCCCGATCAACACCGCCGTGCTCGCCCTGCTCGGGGCGATGCTTGAGAGAAAGTTGGCTCCCGACCGTGAGCGGCTGGTGGAACTGCGGGATACCCTTGGAATGGGAGGCGTCCATTGATCCTCGTCACCGGCGGTGCGGGCTTCATCGGTTCCCACCTCGTCAACCAACTGGCCGACACGGGCGAACGGGTCCGGGTGCTGGAGGAGCCGCGGGCCGCGGTGGACCACCTGCCCCTGGACGCCATCGAGCTGTTTCGCGGCGACATCCGTTGCCTGGGAGATGTCCGCGCAGCCGTGCGCGGCTGCCGCCTGGTCTATCATCTGGCGGCCAATCCCCACTTGTGGACGCGAGTCCCCGGAGACTTCGACGCCGTGAACCATCAGGGGACCTGCAATGTGCTCGGCGAGGCGCTCCGCGCCGGGGTCGAACGCGTCCTCTACACCAGCACGGAAAGCATCCTCGCCGGCGCGCAAGCCAAAGGTCGAACCGTCGAGCGGCTGCGGCTCAACGGTGAAAAGATGGTCGGCCCCTACTGCCGCAGTAAACTCAAGGGCGAACAGGAAGCGTTCCGTCTGGCCGATGCGGGGGCCCCGGTCATCGTGGTTTGCCCGACCCTGCCGATTGGCCCGGGCGACCACCATCTCACGCCGCCCTCGCGCATGACGCTGGCTTTTTGCCAAGGCAAACTGCCGGCCTACCTGGATTGCGAGTTCAACATGATCGACGTGCGCGACGTTGCGACCGGGATGCGCGCGGCCATGCGGGTAGGGAGCCCGGGGGTGCGCTACCTGCTCGGCGGGGTCAACCTCCAGTTGACCGAGTGGCTCAGGATCATCGGCCAGCAGGTGGGCCGGCAAGCGCCGCGCTGGCAGATCCCCTACCCGGCCGCGCTGGCAGTGGCGTATGCCAGCGAGTGGGTCGCCGACCACGTCACCGGACAGATGCCGCTGGCGACGGTCACCGGGGTCAAGCTGACACGCTTCAACATGCACTTCGAGGCCGAACAGAGCCGCCAGGAACTGGGCCTGACCTCGCGCGGCGTGGAAGCATCCGCCCGGGACGCAATTGCCTGGTTCCGGGAAAAAGGCTGGCTGTAACGCGCGCCGTAAACGGAGCCGCGTTTCTGCCACGCCGCACCTACGGTTCGACGTGGTTCCCGGGGTGCACGGCGCGGCTGGAGGACGAGCGGAGGTCGTGCTACGATGCGCCGCTCCCGTTGCCCGGCCGTCGTTCCCGGGCCGTCAACGAGCTTTCCCGAACCCCGGCCGACCCTGCGCGACGCACAATCTTCTCCTTCGTGGCGCATTCATTCTGGTCCCATGCGAAACGCTTTCTCCGGTGGCCGCTGGCAGCCGTGCTGGCCACGGAGGCGCTGACGGGATGCGGCGCGCTTGATCCCCGGCAGGCGGACCCGCCCGCGCCGGGCATCGCGCGGATTGAAACCATCACCATCGACGGACTGCCCGAGCGGCTGCTCATCCGCGGGCGTGATCCCGCCCACAACCCGCTGCTGCTCTTCGTGCACGGCGGTCCCGGCTTTCCAGCGGCGGTGTTCCAGGCGGTCAACAGCGATCTGGAACGGGATTTCACCGTGGTGCACTGGGACCAGCGCGGGGCGGGCTACTCGGACCCGCCGGGTATCCCGCTCTCGACGATGCGAGTCGAACAGTTCGTGCGCGAGACCCTGATCGTCTCGCGGGCGCTGTGCCGGGAGTTCCACCAGCCCAGGCTCTACATCGTCGGCCATTCCTGGGGCACGCTGCCAGCGATCCTGGCGGTGGCGCGAGCACCCCGACTCTTCTACGCCTACGTGGGCCTGAGCCAACTGGTGGACATCGACGAATCCGAGCGCCGGTTAGCCCGCGAGGCGTTGCGCCAAGGGGAGGCGCACGGGGCGCTCCGGGAAGTGGCGCAACTCCGTGCGTTGGGGCCACCGCCCTACAAGACCGTGAAGGATCAGGAC
>CAXTVY010000162.1:0-3531 GCA_964247665.1 uncultured Chthoniobacterales bacterium
GGCGCGGTGGCCGCCGGCCGCCGATTGGAGGGCGCCGGGGGCACCAGCGCGTTGAGCTTGGCGTCGTCCTTGGCGATATCCTCGAATTTCTGGCTGGAGCCGCGCGTGGCAATGACCTGGCCGTCCGCAACCAGGCGCACCATCCAGCCCTGCACCAACGCCCCTCCCTGTGACTGCGAGAGATAGGTGACGTAGGCCGTATTATCGATGGACCGCTTGCTCACGACCTGGACCTCTTTGGAGCTGACGGTCTGCGTTTCCGATTTGGTCCCCTCGATGGTGAGTGGTTGCGACCCCTGGTTGAGCAGGTATTCCTTGCCCGGGATCACGCCGTTCATGCCGACCGGCGCGGCGATGAAGTACCAGTCCACCTTCACGGTGTCGGGGAGGGTGTCGTAGTTCCGGACGGTAAATTGCACGTTCTGCTGGCTTTTCACGACGCGGGTGTCAGCGGTGGTCCCTCCGTAGATGCCGCCCCGGCTCCCTTGGTTGGACACCTTGGTTTTGCCGCCGGTAGCGACGGAGACAGCCTCCAGGCTCAGGTTGTGCCGTCGTGGGGCAGCGGCGGCGGCAATGGCCGGGACTTGTCCGCGCAGGGGAGCGGAGCCCGCGAGGATGAGTCCGCCCAAAAGCAGGGGCCGGGAACATGCAGACAGGCCGGAGCGAAGGGAGGTGGCGGAGAAAGTCATGGCAAGGAAATTACCGTGCCAGCCCACTTGTGGACAAGCTTTTTCAGCGGGTGGCGGGTGGCGGGTGGCGGGTAGCAGGATGCAGGTGGCAGGTGGCAGGTGGCAGGTGGCAGGATGCAGGTGGCGGGTGGCGGGATCACCCGTGGGACGAACGCCTCTTCACTGCTTTGTCATCCTGAGTGGAGCGAGTCGGCGAGCGTAGCCGAAGGATCTTCCGGCTGGCGGCAGCCAAGCGCACCCTGTTGGTTCGACCCATCCAGCCACTTGGCGACATTTGCCTCCGGCGGCGGAAGGTCCTTCGGCTGCGCTCGCCGACTCGCTCCACTCAGGATGACAGATAAAGAAAGGCTGCTTGAGACGTTCGCTCCGAGATCACCAAAAGCACAAAGGGAAAACATACCATCCTGCAACCCACAACCCGCCACCCGCCACCCGCCACCCGCCACCCGCCACCCGTAACCCGCATCCCCCTACCCCTGCGCGCCCCGCGCATCGGCGTACCGCACCCACGCCTCCCACGCCTGGGACCACAACCCGGCATCACCCGCCGTTTGGGCTTCTAAATACGAAAAGTAGAACGGTCCATCCGCCCGCGCCGTGATCGGCCGCAACGCCGCCAACGCTCCCGGCAGGTCGCCATCCGACCGGCGCGCACGGAACCGCCGCAACGCGAACAACGGATCGCCCACGTTCCCGGCCGCCCCCTGTTCCAATTCTGCCCGGGATACCTTCGCCTCCCCGGGCGCGGCTGGCGGCAGTTCGGGCGGCGGCGCGTGCTTTGCCATGATCGCGCACGCCTCCGGCAAATGGTCCAGCCGATGCTCGGCGTTCGCCCACGACCGCCAGCCGAATGCCTGCCACGCGGGCCGCGCCCGGATCGCCTCACTCAACGCCTGCGGGTCGCCCCACCGCGCCCACACCGCCAGCAACTGCCTCTTTTGCGGGTCGCTATACCCGGCCAATTCGGGATTTGCCCGCACGGCGTCCGCGATGACCTCGATGCTCTCCGGCGGTTGGTACTGCGACAGCACCTCGATTTCCAGGCGCGGATCATGGCGCGCCGCGACGGCGAAGCGGCGGCGCACGGCCGGATCACGGCCCGCCGCCTCGTAAACGCTGCCGACGTAGGAGGAATCATTGTACGGCTCGCGGCGGCAGGCTTCCAGCAACGCGCTGGCGGCAGCGTCCGGTTGGCCGAACCGCGCCCACAGCGTCGCTTCCACGAACGGCACCATGCCGGACAACGGCTCCAGGTAGCGGGCGCGTCGGAAATCTGCCACGGCAGCGGCGTCCTCGCGCCGGTACACGCGCACGCTGGCGCGCAGGAAGTACAGGCTCCAGTCCAACGGAGCCAACGCGAGCGCCTCCGTGGCCAGTGGCTCCGCCGCGGCGAGGTCGCCCCCGCGCGCCTGTGCCTTGGCCTGCGCCGTCAGGTATTCGGCCCGCGCCGCGCCGGGCACGTCCCACCGGCCACGCGCCGCCTGCACCCAGCACACGCCCAGCACCAGGCACCCCGCCCCCAGCAGCCGGAACACGGGCCCCGGCCAGTGCGCGGGCACCAGCCCCGCCGCCGCCGCTGACCGCTCGCCGCGCGCGGGCAGCGCCAGACCCGCGAGCAAAATCGCGCCCATCACCGTGCCCAACCGGTGCGCCGACACGTCCACGAACCCGTGCAGCGCGAAGAACACCAGCGCCACGGCCGCCGCCGCGCGTAGCGGCCGGTCCACCCCATGCCGCGGCGGCCACATCCGCCACGCGAGCAGCGCCAGACCCACCAGCAGCAGCGCCAGCGAAGGCCAGCCCAGCTCCCCCACCATCCACAACCAGTCGCTCTCCGGGTGGACCGCCCGCGCCGGGACCGCCGAGCGCGTGCGGAAGTCCGCGAACACCGCCGTGAAGTTGCCCAGACCCACGCCCGGCCACGGCGAGGCCGCGATCAGGTCCAGCGCGTCGCGCTGGATGCGCAGCCGGAACTCCGAAGTCACCGTGCCCACCGACGCGCCCGCTACCTCCCCGCGCACCCGCTCCATCGTCTCGCCGCCCAGGACGAAAAACCCGCTGGCGAGCAGCAGCACGAGCGACGCCGCCACCGCCAGGGCCCGCCCGCGCCGTCCAAAGCCGCCCTCGTCCGCCCCGCCCCGGCCGCCCCGCCCACCGTTGCCCGCGCGGCGCCGCAGCGTTTCGTAGCCCAGAAACGCCGCCGTGCCCGCGAAGAGGATGCCGACGCCCGCGCGCGAATAGTTGTTGAACACGCCGACCGCCGTCACCATCCACGCGGCCAGCCAGCCCGCCACGGCCGGGAACCGCCGCGCCCGCCATGCCACGCGCGCACAGGCCAGCGCGGGCAGCGCGCCGACGGCCAGGAAGTCCGCCGTCTGGTTGCGGTTGGGAAACGGCCCGAAATCCCGCGTGGCGTGCCAGAAGGATGGGTTGAGGTTCAGCCGGTTGCACGCCACGAACACCGCGCCGAGACCCGCCACGCCCAGGGCGTAAATCCGCGCCGCGCGGAGCCGTTCCCCGGTCTTCCAATTGGCGGTGGCGAGCAGGTAGAGCCAGCCCAGGCCGAGCACGAAGATGGCGATCTCGTCCACGGACAGCCACGGTTGCGGGCTGAGGGTCGCGGGCAGCGGTGTCTGGAAGTCGTCCGTCAGCGCCGCGCGCCACGCTGGCACGCCGAACCAGCGGGCGGGCAGGAACGCCGTCAGCGCCAGCGCCAGCAGGGCGAACATCACCCCATTGAGCCGCCAGCCCAGCGAGAATTTCGGCGGTGCCACGAGCAAGACCGCCCCCACGAGCACGAGCATGACACCCTCGCTCCACGGGGTCGTTCCGCCCGCCAGGC
>CAXTVY010000162.1:3541-9894 GCA_964247665.1 uncultured Chthoniobacterales bacterium
GGACGACGCAGACCAGCGGCAGCAGGGCGAGAAACGATTTCATCGGGGGGAAAAACGACGCTCCCCTCCGATAGGAACCCTCTCCGCGCCTGCAAGGAAAGCAAAATCCGGCAAACTCATCCCCGCCGCGCAACCCGCAACCTTCCGCCTTCCGCCTTCCGCCTTCCGCCTTCCCCTTGACGCCGTGCCGCCTCCCGCGCACTTTTCTGGCGTTGCTTCCTGCCCGACAGCCTGCCGCCTGACGACGCGACTGTCTTTCCATGATTTCTCAACGCACCTCGGGGCTCAATGCCGTGCTGGCGCTCTGCCAGATTCTGCTGACGGCCTGGCTGTTCTGGATGGAACTCGTGCTGGTCCTCGTCGTCGGCGGGGGCGGCGTGGTGTCCTGGCAATCCTACGGCGTCTTTTGCGTCGTGCTGCTCATCGGGCTGCTCTTCGAGATGTTCAGCAAGAAGCGGCTGGAAACCGGCACGATCCACCGCGACTTCATCGGCGCGCACCGCCTGAGCTTCCGGCAGACGCTCTTTAGCGTGGGGCTGCTCATCGTGTACATCTTCGGGGCCAAGAATTCCGCCACGCTCTCGCGCGTGTTCACGGCGGTGTTCGTGCCCTCGCTCTACGCGATGCTTTTTCTCACGAACCGTTACCTGCCGAGCCTGCTCGGCAAGCGGTTCTTCGGCGAGGACCGCTGGGAACGCACCCTCCTGGTCGGCCGCGTGTCCAAGGCGGAGGCGCTGCGCCCCTGGCTGGAGCGCAAGACGGACGTGGGCTTCCGCACGGTAGGCATCCTGTGCGACGACGACCCGTGGGAGCTGGAGAAGTGCGCTTACCCACGCCTGGGCGGCACGCACGAGATGGTCGAGATCGTGCGCAAGTTCAGCGTCACGCAGGTCATCCGCACCGAGATGCCCGCCACGGCGGACGAGCAGCATTTCTTCGTCGAGGCGTGCGACCAGCTCGGCGTGCGCCTGCTCGTCGTGGCCAACCTGCCCGAGCGCTGGGGCCGCCCGCTGACGTTCGTGGACGATGACGGGGTGCGCTTCATCGGGCTGCGCGAGGAAGCGTTGGAAAACCCGCTCAACCAGGTGATCAAGCGCACCATCGACCTCGCCGTGTCGCTGCCGGTCATCCTGTGCGTGCTGCCGGTGACCAATCTCGTCGTGTGGTGGTTCCAGCGGCGGCAGTCGCCCGGGCCGCTGTTTTTCCGGCAGAAGCGCGCCGGGCTGCAAAACAAGGAGTTCAGCATCCTGAAATACCGCACGATGCGGGTGGATCATGGCGCGGAAGCCCAGCAGGCGACCCAGGGCGACAGCCGCATCTATCCGGCGGGAAAATGGTTCCGGAAGCTCTCGGTCGACGAGCTGCCGCAGTTCTGGAACGTGTTCAAGGGGCACATGAGCGTGGTCGGCCCCCGGCCGCATCTGATCGAACACAATTCGCTCTTTGCCCGCCAGTTGGCGAACTACCAGGTGAGAACCTTCGTCAAGCCGGGCATCACGGGCCTGGCGCAGGTGCGCGGCTTGCGCGGCGAGGCGCGGAACATGGAGGACATCTCGCGGCGCATCGCCGCGGACATCGAGTACCTGGAGAACTGGCGGCCCGCCCTGGAAATCTCGATCATCCTGAGCACGTTCCTGCAAGTGGTCCGCCCGCCGAAGACGGCGTACTGACACCGACGCAGGGCCGGCTGCTCTCCCCGCCTGCACACTCCCCGCACGATCACGATGCCACCTCCTTCCGAACGACCAATCCGGCCCAACCTCGTCCTCGGCATCTGCTGCCTGAGCCTGCTGGTCGTCGGCATGGACATCACCATCGTCAACGTCGCGCTGCCCTCGATCCGGCGCGACCTCCACGCCACGCTCTCGGGCCTGCAATGGGTCGTGGATGCTTACACGCTGGTCGTCGCGAGCCTCCTGATGCTGGCGGGCTCCGTGGCCGACCGCTTCGGGCGGCGGCGCGTTTTCCAGTGGGGCATGGCCCTGTTCACCGTAGGCTCGCTGCTGTGCAGCCTGTCGGCGGGCATCGGCGGCCTCGTCGCCTTCCGCGCGCTCCAGGGCCTGGGCGCGTCGATGCTCAACCCGGTGGCGCTCTCGATCATCACCAACACCTTCGAGGAACCGCGGGAGCGTGCCCGCGCTTTCGGAGTCTGGGGGTCGGTGGCGGGCCTGTCGCTGGCGTTGGGGCCGCTGATCGGCGGCGCGTTGACACAGAGCGTCGGCTGGCGGTCCATCTTCTGGATCAACCTGCCCATCGGCGTGGCGGCGATGGCGCTGGCGGCCCGCTTCGTGCCCGAGTCGAAGGCGGCCTGGGCGCGGCCCGTGGACCCGCCGGGCCAGGCGCTCGTCTTCGTGGCGCTCGCCTCCCTGACCTACGCGGTGATCGAGGGTCCCCGCGCGGGCTGGCACTCGGCTTTCATCCTGGGCCTGTTCGCCCTGGCCGGGCTGGCCGTGGCCGCCCTCCTGTTCTACGAACCGCGCCGCGCCGACCCGTTGTTGGACCTGCGCTTCTTCGGCAGCGTGCCTTTCACCAGCGCCACAGTGATCGCCGTCTGCGCTTTCGCCATCTTCGCGGGCTTCCTGTTCCTGAACGCGCTGTACCTGCAAGAAGCGCGCGGCCTGTCGGCCTTCCACACCGGGCTTTGCACGCTGCCGCTCGCGCTGATGACGATGGTCTGCGCGCCGCTTTCCGGGCGGCTGGTGGGCACGCGCGGTACGCGGCCTTCGTTGCTGCTCGCGGGCGCGGCGTTCGCTGGCAGCGCCCTGTTGTTGACCCAGCTCGCCGTTGACACTCCGCTGCCCTGGCTGCTGGGGGCCTACGTGATCTTTGGCGTGGGCATGGGCATGGTCAACCCGGCCATCACCAACACGGCGGTTTCCGGGATGCCCCGGGCGCAGGCGGGAGTCGCCGCGGCGATTGCATCCACGAGCCGCCAGGTGGGCGCGTCCCTGGGCGTGGCGGTGGCCGGCACGGTCGCGGGGGCCAGCCGGGCGCACGGGGTCAGCTTCGCGGTGGCGACACACCCGGTCTGGTGGATCATGGTCGGCTGCGGCACGGTGATCGGCGCGCTCGGTTGGGCTTCCAACACGCCGTGGGCACAGGCTTCGACGCGCCGGATCGCCCACCTGCTCGAAGAGCCCGCCGCCGGGGGCCGCCCATGATTGGGTTAGTTACCTCGTGCCAGCCGCCAGCGTCCGCAGCGTCCGCTCGAAATCCGCCAGCACGGCGGCCCACTCGAACCGCTCCACGTACTGCCGCCCGGCCTGCCCCAGCGCGCGCAACGCCGTGCCGTCCAGCGCCGCCGCGCGATCCAGCGCGCCCGCCAGCGCCGCCGCTTCGCCGCACGGCGCGAGCAGGCCGAATTGGCCTTCGGCCAACGCCAGCGCGAGTTCGCTGTCTGCATCCGCCACGGCCAGCACGGGACGTGCGCAGGCCAGCGCGCTCAACAGTTTGCTCGGGAAGAAATACTGGCCCGTGCCCGCCTGCTGCGTGATGAGCGCCACGTCCGTGTCGGCCATCATTTCCCGGTAGGCCGTGTCGTCCTGGAGCGGCAGCAGCGTCAGGTTGGGCAGGTTTGCGCGCGCGATGCCTTCCCGCAGACGTTCGCCCGCCGCGCCCTGCCCGCACACCACGATTTTCACCCGCCGGTTCGCCACCAGCGGGGCTGCCGCCAACAGGATCTCCAGCCCCTGCTTCATGCCCAGGTTCCCGGAGTACACGGCCAGAAAATCGTCCGGCGCGAAGCCGTGCCGCGCGCGCCAGCGTCCGGCCGGGGGCAGCGTGTCAACGGGAGCGAGACGCGCGCCGTTGGGAAAATACACGCGCTTTTCCACCGGCACGCCCTTGGCCGCGAACGCCCGCAGCATCCCCTGGCTGATCCCCGACACGCGCGCCGCCTTCGCGTACGCGAAGGCTTCCAATCGGTACAGCAACCGCGTGAACGCATTGGGCTTGAGCATCCCCAGGCCCACGGCGGCATCCGGCTGCAAATCCTGCACGTGGAAGACGCACGGCACGCCGCGCCATACCCTTAGCAGCCAGGCCGCCGCGCCCAGCAGCAGCGGCGGCGACACGACCACCGCCGCGTCGAACCGTCCCAACGTCAACGCACGCAAAAACGATGTGGCCACGAAACTTCCCTCGTGCACGATGCGCTTCAGCGAAGATACTTTCTTGGGTACGTAGTGCCAGCAGCGGTGCACCGGCACACCGTTCATCGCATCGGTGCGGTACCACCTGCCTGCATCTTCGGGCCGCCTGGTCCAACTTGGGTAGTACGCGAACGTCGTGAGCATGTGCGCGTCGTGCCCGGCGGCGCGCAGGTGTTCGCACAACGCCACGTTGCACGGCGCGATGCCCGTGACCTCCGGCGCATAATTGATGCCCCAGACGAGGACCCTCACGCGCCGGGCTCCCGTTGCCGCGCGGCCCGGGCGCGCTTGGTCAGCTCGAAGGTTTTCGCCACCGACAGGAACTCGTAGAACCCGTGCAACCGCGCGAAATAATATCCTTCCCGGCCGTCGAGAAACGCCCGCTGCCAGACGTACACGTAGAGGAAGCGCAGCAACGGCCGGAACGGCAGCCGCGCCGAAAATTCTTTCAACGCGCGCCGCGCTCCGACCCGCCCGCTCTGGAGGCCGCGTCCGCTTTGTTGGAGGTAGCGGTCCAGCGCCACGCGCGCCTCCCAGTTGGAATACCGGTTATGCTTTTCCACGAACGTTTCCACGGACGGAAACGCGTAGTGGTCCATCTCGCTTCTGAGGTGGCCCGTTTTTCCCTGCACGATGACGTGCTCGTGCACCTCGTTGTCGCCGCTGCGCGTGTCCGCGTCGGTCAGTTTCTCGTAGCGCCCGAGCCGGTGCCGGAACAAGCGCAGATTCCAGTTCGGGTAGTACGCGTGCTCCAGCCAGCGGTCCATGAACATGAAACGCCGGTTGATCCAGTACCCGGTCACTTCCGGGTCAGTCGCCGCGCCCGTGACGATCCCGCGGAACTCCTCCTCCGTGCCCGGTGGCAGCACCTCGTCGGCGTCGAGGATGAACACCCACTCGTGGCGGAAGGGGAGGTTCTCCAGCGCCCAGTTTTTCTTCTTCGGCCACGTCCCGCCGAACTGGAACTGCACCACCTTGGCCCCCAACCGCTCGGCCAGTTCGGCCGAGCCGTCCGTGCTCTGCGAATCGACGACGAACACCTCGTCCGCCCAAGCGACCGAGCGCAGGCAGCGTTCCAGGTTCGCCGCCTCGTTCTTGATCGGCACCAGGATGGAGACAGGAACGGGTTGGCTCGCGTTCATGGCTTGGTGACGCTGGGCCGTTGCTTGACGACGCGCGCCGGGTTCCCGGCCACCACCGCGTCCGGCGGCACGTCGCGCGTGACGACCGACATCGCGCCGACGATGGCCCGCGCGCCGATGCTCACGCCGGGCAGCACGAACGCCCGCGCGCCCACGAACGCATCTTCGCCGACGCGGATCGGCGCGGTTTGCAGCGGCAGCCGGGGGCTGGCGAAATCGTGCGTCCCGGTGCAAAGATAGGCTTCCTGCGCGACGGTGGCGCGCGCGCCAATTTCGATCTCGCCCAGACTGTACGCGCACGCGCCATCGCCGAGTGCGGCGCGGTCGTGCATGGTCAACTTCCAGGGAATCTGCACCCGCGCCCGTTGATGTACGAACGGGTCGCCGTGCAGCGTCGCACCAAATGTGCGTAGCACGAACAACCGCCACGGATTGAGCGGCTTCGGTGTCCACTCGCAGAACAATCGCCAGGCGTATTCCCACAGGAGAAGACGCACCTGTTCCTGGTGGGTCCACGGGGAGTCAAACGCGCTGGCTTGTCGGTGGGTGTGGAGCGGAGCGGGCATGTTGGAAAGGCAGAAGGCAGAAGGAGGCGGGTTGCGGGTCGCGTAGGCGTAGGATGAATGCTTCTTTTTGTGTTTCTTGCGTCTTTTCGCGGCTAATTCTTTCCGGCCAGTTCGGCGAAATCCTCCAGGTACATCCGCGCGATGCGCTCCCTGGTAAACTCCCGCGCCTTGGCGTAACCCGCGCGGGCGATCCGCCGATGCAACTCCGGGTCATCCGCCAGTCGTCCGAGCTGAGCCGCCAGCGCCCCCGCCGGATCAGCCCCGCGATGATCGAACACCAGTCCCGTGCGGCCGTCCTCCAAAAAATCGCGGAAGCACGCCAGATCCGACACCACGGCGGGGCATCCCTGCGCCATCGCCTCCAACGGCGCGACGCCGAACGACTCACCCTTTTCCGCCACGGAGGGATACACGAACACCGACGCCCGGCGGCACGCGGCGTTGAGTTCCGCGTCGCCCAGGAACCGGGGCCAGTCCACCCGGTCGCGGAACGG
>CAXTVY010000163.1:0-9848 GCA_964247665.1 uncultured Chthoniobacterales bacterium
CGCCGTGGTCCTCCAGCTCGCCTGTCAACGGCCGATCTGTTTTCTGGTTTACGACACCATCTACCGCAACCCCCTGCTCAACCCGATCCTCCGTCTTTTCGGCGCGATCCCGATCTCCTCCGGCCGGTCGCGCGACGGTATGCGCCTGGCCGTGGAACGCCTGCGGGCGGGCGAGGTGGTCTGCCTGTTCCCGGAAGGGGCCATGACGCGCACCGGCACGCTGCTGCGTCTGCGCAAAGGGTTTGAGGTCATCGCCCGGCAGGCTGAGGTGCCCGTCGTCCCAGTGTGGCTCGACCAACTCTGGGGCTCCATCTTCTCGTTCGAGGGCGGCCGTTACTTCCGCAAGCTGCCCCGGCGTATCCCCTATCCGGTGACAGTCGCGTTCGGAGAGGCGATCCCGACCGCCGATGCAAACGTGACCACCGTGCGCGAACGCCTGCTCACGCTGGGCGAACTTTCCTACGAACATCGTCCGATGCTCCAGCGGCACCTAGGGGAAGCGGTGGTGCGCAGCCTCAAGAAGCGGCCCTCAGAACTCGCTGTCGTCGATGGCATGGACCATTCGACGCTGACCCGCGGGATGCTCCTGGCCGCGGCCATCGTGCTCGCCCGCCATCTCCGCGCGACGGTTCCCGGCAAGCGCGTCGGCGTGGTGTTGCCCCCGAGCAAGGGAGGGGTCCTGGCGAACGTCGCCGTGCTGCTCGCAGGCAAGGTGCCGGTCAGCCTCAACTTCACGGCCGGACGTTCCGCGTTGGAATCCGCCATGCGCCGCGCCGAGATCGACACGGTGCTCACCGCGACGGTCGTCCAGAAGAAGATGGACCAGTTCCCCTGGCCGGCGAACGTTCTCCGGCTGGACGAAATCCTGCCGCCGCTCAAGAAGAAGATCGGCCTGTGGCGTGCCGTGGTGGCGGTCACACCGTGGCGCATCCTGACACGGATGCTGAAGCTGCCGAAAAAAGGTGGCCACGACGAGGCGGTGCTCCTTTTTACCAGCGGCAGCTCCGGCGAGCCGAAAGGTGTCGTGCTCAGCCACCGCAACATCCTGGCAAACATCTCGCAGTTCCGCGTGATGGTGAACCTTCGCCAAGGCGAGGGCGTGCTGGCATCGCTGCCGTTCTTCCACAGCTTCGGCTGCACGGTGACGCTGTGGTTCCCGATCATCGAGGGCCTGCGCGCCGTTACCTACCCCAACCCGCTCGATGTCGCCAAGAACGCGGAGATCGTCCAGCGTTATGGCTGCACGTTGTTCCTCGCCACGCCGACGTTCCTGCGCGCTTACCTGCGCAAGGCCGAGAAGGAACAACTCGCCAGCGTGCGCCTGGTCATCACGGGGGCCGAGAAGCTGCCCCGGCAGATCGCCGAAGCCTTCGAGGAGAAATTCGGTAAGCAGGTCATGGAAGGTTACGGCCTGACCGAGACCGCACCGGTCGTGAGCTGCAACCTGCCGGACGTGACCCTGAACGACGTGGGCAGGACGGTGCAACAGGCTTACCGCCCGGGTTCCGTGGGCAAGCTTGCGCCGGGCATCGCGGCGCAGATTCGTGACCCCGACACGGGCGCGCACCTTTCCCTGAACGATACCGGGATGCTCTGGCTGCGCGGAGCCAACATTTTCGAGGGCTACCTCGACGAACCCGGCCAGACGGCCGACGTGTTGCACGATGGCTGGTTCCGCACCGGTGACCTAGGCCGCTTCGACGAGGATGGATTCCTTTTCATCGAAGGCCGATTGTCGCGGTTCTCGAAGATCGGCGGCGAGATGGTGCCCCACGAAACCGTGGAAAACAAAATTCACGAAGCGCTGGGTCTGCCCTCGACGGGCGAGCGTCTCCTGATGATCGTCGGAGTCCCCGACGAGACCAAGGGCGAAGCACTCGTCCTTTTGTCCACCGTGGACGTGGTGCAGTCGGACCTGCGGAGCAAACTTTCCGACCTGGGCGTGCCGAACTTGTGGGTTCCCCGCACGATCCGGCGGATCGAAGCGCTGCCGGTGCTCGGGTCGGGCAAGCTGGACCTCAAGGCGTGTAAGGACTTGGCTCTGGCAAAGGAAAGTGCCGCTCTCGTGGAGGCTACGGCCCCCGGGACTGAAGCGCTGGCCAACCGGTGAGTTTTCTTCATAAGTTGTTGACCAAGCGGCTTCTTTCCTGCTACAACGATGTGCTGGTCGCACCTATGAGCCGGAAATCTCCCACCCTGCGGTTCACCGCGTTTCTCACGCTCATTGGCTCGTTGTGCGGGATCGTTGTGGCGGCCCCGTTGCGGGCCGATGTCACGGTTTTGGAGATGGAGCAGCCGCCGCACTACGCCAATCCTTCGCCGGAATTCTTTGCGGCGGCAGCCACGGGTGATCTGTCCGCGATCAAGCAGGCCATCCAGGAAGGTGTCTTCGTGGATGCGCAGGTGCCGCGCCCGGTGCCCCCGCAGTTGGTCAGTCTGTTTAATCCCCGCACGCGCATCGCCCTGTTGCTCAATGACCCCGGTGCGACCGCGCTCATGCTAGCCGCTGCCAACGGCCGGAACGATGTGGCGGCCGAACTGATTGCGGACAAAGCGAACCGGGAAGCGCGCACCCGTTCGGGCATCCGCCCGCTGGACATTGCGGCCGAGCGCAACGACACCGCGATGATGCAGCTCCTCCTAGGAGTCACCCCACAAAGCGACGCCGCCCGGATGTCCATCGTGGTTGATCTCACCTCGCAACGCGCCACGCTTTCCCGGGACGGTCAGGCTGTGCTCGTGACCAAAGTTTCCAGCGGTAAAAAGGAAAAACCCACCCCGCCCGGCAAGTACGTCGTGACGCAGAAGTACACCGAGTGGCGCTCGACGTTGTATCACAACGCTTCGATGCCGTTCTTTCTGCGGTTGTCCTGCTCACCGGTCGGACTGCACGCGGGGGTGGTGCCGGACTACCCGGCCTCGCACGGCTGTGTGCGGTTGCCTTCGGAGGTGGCGCGCAAACTCTACGAGATTGTGCCGCGTGGGACGGTGGTCGAAATTCGCTGAACAGCGATCGCCTTGTCCGTTCCAAGAAAAGGGGTGTCTCTTTTCTTGCCGGACACTTTTTGTTCCGGCAACAATGGCGTCCTTCCATGGCAATGCCCCGCCTCTTTCTCCAGATGTACAGCCTGCGGCACGAGATTGCCGCCGATCCCGAGGGAACGATCCGCCGGGTGGCCGGGCTCGGGTTCGACGGGGTCGAATTGGCCGGTGACTACGGCTGGCCCGCCAGCCGTTGGCAAACCGTGCTCGGGGAGGCGGAGTTAATGGTGGTTTCCGCGCACTCCGGGCTGGAGGCCCTGGAAGCGGATTTGCCAACCCGCATCAAGTTTGCCCGCGCAATCGGCACGAACACACTCATCGTGCCTGCATTGAGCAAATCGCTCCAGACTACGGCGGGGTACCACGAAGCGGCCTGCCGTCTAAACACCCTTGGTCAAAGGCTGGCAAACGAAGGTTTCACCTTGGGTTACCACAACCACGCCTTTGAATTCGACCGCCTGGAGCGTTCCAACCCATTGTGCGGGATGGATATCCTATTGATGGATACCGATCCTGGGCTTGTCCACTTCGAGTTTGATACCTTCTGGCTGGAATACTCGGGACACAACGCGGTAGATTTCATCCGCCAGCACGCCGCCCGCGTGTTTTTTGTTCACGCCAAGGACTTGCGCAAGCGGGACCGTGAGGACGTGCCCGCCGGAGTTGGGGACGTGGATTTCCCGACGCTGATGTCCCTCAGTTCCGCGAACGGCTGGCAGGTCATTTTGGAGTACGAGAACGACCACGCCGTGGAAGCCGTCCGCCGGGGAGCCGCCTACCTGCGGCCTCTGCTACGCTGAACCGGTTCGCTTCGGCGTGTCACAGCAGCGAAGCTTAGGCGAGACTGGAAGCCTCGATGCCGCGGAAGGAGAAGAGCCGCTTGATGGTCTCCTCGATGAGGTGGTTCGGGCACGAGGCTCCGGCCGTGACGCCAACGACCACGTCGCCGCCCGGCAGCCAGTTTTCGACCGTGACCTCCCTTCCGGCGTGCAAATCGAAGTGGATGATCTGCTGCTGGGACATCAACCGGCTGGCGTCGCGAATGAAATAAGTGGGCAACTTAGCGGCTCCCATCTCAGCGAGGTGAGAAGTATTCGAGCTGTTGTAACCGCCGACCACCAAGAGCAGATTCATCGGCAAGACGAGCATTTCCTTGAGCGCGTCCTGGCGCTCCTGTGTCGCGCCGCAGATCGTGTCGAAAAAGCGAAAGTGCTTCAGGCCGTTCTCCGGCCCATCGCGGTCGATGATGGCTTGACGGATACGATGCTGCACCTCCTCGGTTTCGCCGCGCAGCATGGTGGTCTGGTTGGCCACGCCAACCGTCTTGAGGTGAATGTCGGGGTCGAAACCTTCCGAATGGGCACCAGCGAACTTTTGCAGGAATGCCTCCCGGTCGCCGCCTTGCCGAATGTAGTCACAAACGTAATCCGTTTCATCCAGGGTTAGCACGACCAGATAGTGCCCGCGACCCGCCTTGCTGCGCGCTTGCGAAGCCGTAGCCTTGGTTTCTTCGTGCTCCGATTTACCGTGGATGATGCTCGTCACCTCGTCGGCGGCGTATGACCGCACCCGGCGCCAGACGCTCATCACGTCACCGCAAGTTGTGTCCACGATGTAGCAGCCCTTGTCCTTGATCTTCTCGACCGTGGAAACCTCGGCTCCGAAGGCGGGCACGATCACAACGTCGTCCGAGGTCAGATCATCCACCTCAGCCTCGCGCTTGGGCCCAATCAGGTTTTTGATCCCCAACGCGGCAATCTGCGCGTTGACCTCCGGGTTGTGGATGATCTCCCCAAGGATGAACAACCGCTTGCCCTCGAACTCCTTGCTGTGACGAGCGGCGTAAGCCAAGTCGATGGCGCGTTCGACCCCGTAGCAAAAGCCGAATTGCTTCGCCAACCGAAGCGTCACCCCCCCCGCCGACACCACCCCGCCCCGCGCCCGGATGCGTTCGACCAGTTCGCTGCGATAGTGGGTTTCCACCTGCGCCTGCACCGCCGCCATGATGTCGGGCGTGCGCAGGTTGATCCGCTTGCGCGGCTCCGGGGCGGTGGAAAGCTCGGGCGGAGTGGAAAGGCTGTTCATGGCAGAAGGACGAGCAAGCTAAGAATACCACGATTAGCGCGGGATTCGAGCGTGTAACGAGTCAGCACCCCACGTCTTGCAAGAGGGATGCCGCCCGCTGCGAACCAATCATCGCAATCAGTACGCGACCAGACCACCGCCGGGAGGTGAGTCGAACACCTTGGACGACGCCATGTAGGACGGTGCCGGATCAGGATCGTTGTAATCCTTGGGCCGCTCCACGTTGGCACCGATGGTCGCGTCTTCCGGCTGCGTGTAGGCGATGCTGACCGGCGTGCCGACGTGGACGAGCGCGAAGAACTTCGGCGCGACGTTGTGGTGCAGCCGCAGGCAGCCATGCGAGCGCGGCACTGGCCAGACATAGCCCTGGTGGAAGCCGTATTCCGGCTTGAACTCGCACCAGAAAGCCATCGGATAGCCGACGTACTGGCCGTTGCCGTGGCCAGCCTCGGCGGGCACCACGGAGTCGCCGTTGCGGTAGAACCCGTAGGAGCCGCTGCGTTTATCCTTTTCCTTTCGGGTGATCGTGTAAGTCCCGGTCGGCGTAGGCTTGGCGGGGATGCCGATGGTCGTTGCCGCAATGAGCAGGGGCTTATTGCCCTCCATGACGTAGACCACCTGCTTGCTCAGGGAAACCTTCACGCGCACGGCGTTGGGATTATGCGGTTTGTAGGCGACGGGATTGTAGGTCGTGCTGCTGCCGCCGACTCCGGTGGTGTTAGTACAGCCGGTGAGGAAATGCAATGCACAGGCCGCGAGGGCCAGGGCGCAAGGAGTGACGAAACGGTGCTTCATGCTCGGGTATTCAGTAGGGTTCTGCGACGGAGATGGAAGCAGAAAACCCGCCGGTCGAAAAGGGGTTTCTTTGCCGGACAGGAGTTCCGATCACCGGTAAGCGCCTGACTGCTCCTCTGGTTCCGGCGTTGAAAAAGCGATGCCCGGTTCGATAGTTGCGCTGAACTGGGCCCACTATGTTGTCACCCGGCAATCATCCCTGAACCTGCTAGCAGTGATGAAAAGCTTCTACTGGATTGCTGCCACCGCGCGGGCGGCGAGACCCTGGCGTCAGTCCGCCTTGGGGACCGCCGGTTCCAGGCGTGCGACGACCGGGTCATCCGACAAACATCAACGTTCCGATGATCCGGGCGGCAAGAGGGCGATGCTGGAGCCAACCCACGTCTTCTCCTTGTTAAAATCAACGCCCATCATCTTTCCCTGACTCATCCGGACGAGGTTGTTCGCCAGGATTGGCTCGCCGTCGTCTGGCCAGATGAACATCAGCCGGATTTCCGCCTTGGACTGATTCCCGTCCACGGTTGGAACAAACTCCGCGTATTTGACCTTTTCCTGTAAAATCCAGGCGTGTGGATCGTCCAGTGCCACCACCTTGGCCCGAGTCGGATCGATGTCCACACCCAGGCCAGCAAACGAGTAGAGCGGTTTGAGCACGTAGTTCTCCAGCGGTTCACCCGCCGGGAACTCGTCCGCGAAGTAGGCGGCAGAAGTGTGTGCGGTGCGCAGAAAAGGCAGCGAATGCTTGCTGATGCGGAAGTACCAGTTGGGGTGCCCCGCCCATTCAACATCCACGTCGGCCTGCAAACGGAAATTCAATTTCAGGTCGGGCCGGCGCAGCAGTTCGTCGAAGATGAGCCGGTTATAGATGCGGCGGATGCGAACCGTCTGCCCGTTTCGCTGGTAAAACAATTGTCCGCCCACACACTGGATCGCGTCCACGGGAACGGGTCCAATCTCCAGCGCCCGCTCCGTACAGGCAAAGTCGATCCGGGTTTTCTGACGCGCCGGATCGATCTCCATGAGAACGACATCCTCGGGAGCATGGTTGCCCAGCACGGCCTTGCGGAGCAAATCGAAGTAGGATTCTTCGTCCAGACCCGAAAAGTACGGCGTCCAGTCTGCTGGCACGGCGGGAAACGCCTCGCGCATACAACGCATGACAAAAGGCTGGAACGCATACAGGCTCGGAAATCCCTGCAACTCGATCAGCCGAGGGGTCAGGCGGGATGAATCGGCCGGGTCCTCGCAGATGGCGAAATCGATCTGGATGAAAAGTGGATGCGCCGTTTCGTTCGGCACTTCCAGTCCCGCAGGGATGGCGGCTTGTGCGTGGCGGGTGAAGGCCGGGGTACGAAGTTGCGCCAAAATCTGGTGCCCTGCCCGAGTCAGCTCGGCCGCAAAATCCTCCGTCAGGAAAATCGGCGTCTCCGCAACGCGGAAATCGGTCGGCCAGCGCTCAGTCTCGTTTACGCAGTGCGTGAGCGAAGCGTAGCCCGCCGCGGTGAACGCGTCGTTAAACTGCCGGCGGAGTGGTGGGTACATCGCGCGGTGGCTGGAAGGATCAGATCAGGAAGTGACCGTTTTCCATGATCTTTTCCGAGTCGAACCAGATGTCGAAATCCCGGCCCACACAGTCGATGTGCGTCTTGGAGAGCCACGTCTGGCCAGTGTGCTCGGCGTAGGGATGACCAAAGGCGATGTGGATGCCCGGAATTTTCTCGTCCTGCAAGATGTGCCCGATCACATGCGTGCAAGCGGTGTTGGTGCCGATGGCGAACTCTCCCACTCGGTTGCTATTTTCGTCCGTGGACGTATAGGCCCGGAACTCGTTGAGCAGTTCTTCGTTGTCGCAGTTCAGTGAACGAATCCGGTTGTTATCCACTTTGATTGTCAGCGGGGTCGCTTTGATGTCGCCGTACTTTTGGCACAGGTAGTCGCCGACCACGCCGTCCACCACGAAAACACCGTTCGTGTTGAAAGGAGAAGTAAAAATCTCGCCCCCCGGCAGGTTGCCCCACTTCTCGGGCGAGATGATGCCGCTCGTCTTGACCCAGCGCAGGTAAGGCGACAAGTCTGCCTCGAAATCCGTGCCATGGGCGGTGCGGCACGTCACTTTTTCCGCCTGCCGCACGCGTTCGACGAGCCGCTGGCTGAGCGCATCCACCGCGAGAAAATCCGCGCGCATCCCCTCCCGCATGATCTGGCGGTTGATGTTCACCATGTGCCCGTGGCGGATGCGATGCTTGTTGACCACGGTGGTCATCTCGATGCGCGAACCGAGTTCGCCGGTCTGCGTCTGCGCGCAAAAGATGCTCACCTGTGACTTGGCAAGATCTGCGAGGATGATCTCGGGCATTCCCCGCAGAGGCCGCACGGCGTAGCGCTCCAGGATGAACACGCTGCATTCGGAGCCGACCTCATCGACTTCTTGCTGCAACGAGACGGCAATGTCCCGGGTCGCCTCGTCGGTGATGATCGTGACCCGTTCGTCCGGTTGCAGGCGCAGGCAATCGCGGATGGCGTTGCGGGCGCCGGGCTGGAGTTCCGGGTCAATGACGACAGGAGAGAGACGGTCTGGCATGAGGCAGGATGAAGAAAGAGCAAAGCATCATGGGCGGTGCGATCACAACGAAAATGGCGGGTTCAGCCATTCAGACAGCCATTGCCCGATGAGGCTCTGCCACCGTCAGTCCGGCATACGTTTCCGCCGTGATTTGATCCACCACTGCCCGCATATCCCGCGTGCGCGCCCAGGTTTCGAGTTGCCGGTCCGCGCCGGAACCGTCACGAAGGATGTTCTCGACGTGAGCGACTTCTTTGGCGCTGCCAAGTTCGTCCACCTCGGTCGCCACGAAGTCCAGCATTTCGTGCAGCAACTCGCGTTCATCCACTTCGTTCTCCTTGCCGAAGTCGATCAATTTACTGTCCAACCCGTAGCGGCAGGCCCGCCAGCGGTTCTCGTCGATCACGCGGCGGCGGTAGATGCGGAAACTCAAGTTCTGCCGCTGGAGCTTGTGCAGCTTGAAGATGATCGCCTGGATCAACGCGGCGATGGCGATGGTGTCTTCCACGCGGGACTGAGCATCGCAGATGCGAACTTCCAGCGTGTCGAAGAACGGATGCAGCCGGATGTCCCACCAGATTTTCTTGGCGTTGTCCACGCAGTTCGTTTTGACGAGCAACTTGAGGTATTCCTCGTATTCGGAGAGCCCGTCGAAGGCGTCCGGGATGCCCGTGCGCGGAAACCGCTCGAACACCTTTAGCCGATAGCCTTTGAAACCCGTGTCGCGGCCGAGCCAGAATGGCGAATTGGCGGAGAGCGCAAACAGATGCGGTAAAAAATACCGCGCCTGGTTCATCACGTGGATAGCTGTGTTCCGGTCGGGGATCCCGACGTGGACGTGCAGCCCGAAGATGAGGTTCGCACGAGCCACCTGTTGCAGATCTTTGACAATTGTCTCGTAGCGCTCACCTTCGGTGATCCGCTGGTCGTTCCAGTGGGAAAACGGGTGGGTGCCCGCCGAAGCGATTTTCATCCCGCGTTTCTCGGCCAGCGCAGCGAGATCACTGCGTAGGCGGACGACCTGTTCGCGCGCGTCGGCCGCCGAGGCGCAAATGTCCGTGCCGAGTTCGATCACGGACTGGTGCATCTCCGCCTTGACGTTCTCCTTGAGCGTCATCTTCCCTTCTTCGAGAATCTGCTGCACATGGGAGCGCAACTCACGCGTCTGCGGGTCGATGATCTGGAATTCCTCCTCGATTCCCAACGTGAAGCGATGATCCTTGAAGTTCATGATGCTTGCCTCTGTGATTTGCCGGGGATGCGCTAGACCAACGGCTGACCGGCGGCCGCGGTTTGCACGTATTTGCCCCAACTCAGATTGCTTCGGTTGGGAATGTGCTCGCGCGCTTTGCGAATCACCATG
>CAXTVY010000164.1:0-1643 GCA_964247665.1 uncultured Chthoniobacterales bacterium
ATCCAACCGTGTTCGCTGCTTGCCTGAAGGGCGTTGAGGATCAGGTTGAGCAGCACCTGCTGGAGCCGGTCCTTGTCGGCAGCGATGAAATCCTGTTCCGCGTGAAGGGCCTTTCGAATGGAGACTTGCTGCCGCTCGGCCTGCGGGCCGACCAGACGCACGGCGTTGTCGATGACCTCGTGCAGGTTGACCTGCTCGATCATCAGGGGCGCGGGCCGTGCGAAGGCCAGGAGTTGGTTGACGATCCGCTCGATGCGCGCGATCTCGCTGCCCGCCAAACCGCTGAAATCGTTGCGAAATTCCGCGTCGTCGTAGCGCTTGGGCAGGAGTTGGGTGAAGGTCTTGAGTGCCGTCAGCGGGTTCTTGATCTCGTGCGCCATACCGGAAGCGAGCGTGCCGATGCTGGCGAGACGGTCTGCCTGCCGTACCTGGCGCTGGAGACGTTCGAGCGTCGTGTAATCGTTAAGCACAAGCACCGTGCCGAGCCGTTCCCCCTCCTCGCCGGTGAACGGCAGGCAGTAAGCCCGCAGGTGTGTCTGATCACGCGCCGTCGGACGCAGGACGATCTCGTCGCCGACCGGATCGTGCTCACTGCGCTTCATGGTGAGTACGAGTTCGGCGAGTTCCTGCGGCAACTCCACCTCGCTCGCGTCAAGTGCCTCGTCCACCTGGAGGAGGCGGCGCGCCTCGGGGTTGATGACGTTGACGGTGCCGTCACGGTCCATCGTGATGACCCCGCAGGGCAGGTGCTCGACGAGCAGGCGGTTGTACGCCTGGCTGCGCTGTGCCTCTGTGTACAGGTGTGCGTTGACGATGGCCACACCGAGTTGTTCGGAGATGAGCCGCAAGGTTTTTCGTCCGTCGCCACCGTAGATGCGTCCGCCGTTGCGCGGCGAGAACAGGACGATGGCGCTGAGCTGTCCGCGGTAGTGCGCCGGCACAATGAGATCCGCCTGGAGCGCGCGTAAACGCCCGAGCAGGGCACGTTGCTGGGGCGTGGAGGCGTGGCGCACCAGTTCTTCCATTGCGATGTCCGGGGTGCCCGCCCGCAGGCTGGACACCACCGGGTCTTCCTCGTCCAGACACAGCCCGGATTGCCGGGGATCAACCGCCCCGAGGCTGCGGCTGGTGTGCGCACGGTGGCAACCGAACCCATGGATGCCCGGCAGCAGGATGCGCACTTCCCGCGCACCGACCACCGTGCCGATGACCAGACTGAATTCTTCGAGCAGCTCGTTGAGCGTGGCAACGGAACGCAAAAGATTGCCCACTTTGTCAACGATCAGCTCAACGTCGAGATCGTTTGGAGGCAGGATCGTCCGCGCCACGCGGCGCAACGGGGTGGCAGCGGAGTTGATGAGTACCGCTGCCAACATGCCTGCCATGATCGTTGGCCAGACATCGTCCTCCAAGCCGATCCGGACGAAACACCAACGCAAGCCGAGCCATGTCAACGTGAAAACCAGCCCGGAATAAACCGCGAGCAGACCGTAGGACAGTCCTAACCGCAGGACGGCATCGACTTGCAAGATTCCCCGCGAGGTGATGCCGTAGGCGATGATGATGTCGAAAATAATGATGCGAAGTTGCGCGAGGTAGCCGACAAACTGCCCACCGTGCAGGAAGGCTTGCATGATGTAGCT
>CAXTVY010000164.1:1653-9821 GCA_964247665.1 uncultured Chthoniobacterales bacterium
CACGCTGAACCCCAGCACCACGCAGCCGAGTAAGGTAAACTGGAGTTCAACCCGGTTAGCTCCTGTGGTCCGCGGTCTGAGCTGGTCGTCGATCATCATCGAGAGCATCCAACTGGCCGTCACCAGCAGGTAGACGTAATAGCAGACCACCGTCGGCGCGAACTGAGGCTTGAGGGACAACTGGTTTTCGTTCCCCACCTGCCGCACGAAGCTGACGCTGCGCAGATAAAGCTGTGGGCTGATGCAAAAGCCAACTCCCAACAACCCGGCGAACAACCACCAGCGCACGTGCCAGAGATGCTGCTTCCAGCGCTTTTCCGGGTAGCGCAACGAGGTGCGCAGCAACCCGAACACCGGCGTGATCAGCGTGCCACAAGCGGAACACACGCGGAGCCAGAACGCCGCTTGCGACGGGTCGCGGGAGAAGTAGGTCAGTTGGATCGCCAGCACCCAGCCACCGACCACAGCCGTCATGCACAGGAAGCTGCGGTTGATCGGCCGACGAGGGTTTGTCGCAAAAACGAGCATACCCAGCAGCACGTGGCAAACCAGCGCCACCACTCCGAAGTAGGGATTATTAAACACGGCCGGATGGGTGGGCGCGAGTTGACAGCGCAGGCTAGACCGGACCAGAGGCGACGAGACTAATGTTGGCTCCGCTCATGCCATGGGCGTTGAGCAGGGTTTTGCGCAACCGCACCCGCCGGGGCTGTCCACGGATGTAATCCAGGTCACAATCAATGTCGCCGTGCTGCCAGTTGGCGGTGGGCGGCAGCAGTTGGTGCCGATGCGAGAGCGCCAAGGCCACCAGTTGCAGCGCGCCTGCCGCACCCAGCGGGATGCCGATGACTCCTTTGATGGAGCCAACTGCCAAGCGATAAGCCTCCTCTCCGAAAACGTTTTTGATGGCCTCCGTTTCACAACGATCCAGCAGCGGATGACCACAACCCCAGGCCGAGATGAAATCTATGTCGCGCACGCTGCAACCCGCGTTGTCCAACGCGCCCTTCATTGTTACCTCCAAGCCGGAAGACGGCCGGTCACGCTGTTCGTCGGGGAAGCTGGAGAAGCCACAAATCTCAATGTACGGACTCGCACCGCGATCCGCAGCGGATGTCGCGGCTTCCAGCACCACGACGCCGGCTCCCTCGCCGAGGATCCCGCAGGCGCGCTCGCGGTCGAACGGTCGGCTCGCGTCGTGCGGGGAGAGCCATTTGATGGCCATTCCCGCCGCTTTCATCACCGTGCTGAGGGCGGCAGTCAACGGGGCTTCCGAGCCGCCGCAAACCACCAGGTCATAGCGGCCGAACCGGATCAGATCAACCCCTTGGCTGATGGCATCCACTCCGGAAGCGCAGTTGTTCGTCAGGCTGGTGACGCTGGCTGCGGGGACGCCTAGCAGTTCCGCCACGGCAATCGACGCCGCCTGGAAATTCTGGGTGGCCATCGTCCTCGGCGTCACGCTGTTGGGGTTCGTATCGTAAAATTCGCGCACGAGCAATTCCACCTCACGCGTCGTACCCAACGCCGAACCCAGAACCACTGCTACCCGCTTTTCGGCGACACTCTCGGGCGAGTACCCCGCGTCTTTGAGAGCCTCCTGGGCTGCCACCACGGCAAATTGTGTGAGCCGCGCCATTCGTTGCGGACGCTGCTTCGGACTGATGTGTCGCTGGGCATCCCAGTTCTTGACGGCCCCGGCCACGCCAAGCTCCGCCACGGCAGGGCCAGCGCATTCGAAGACATCAATGCAAGTACGACCTTCTATCAGGGCATCCCACAACGCCTTCGCCCCCACCCCGGCGGCGGACACGGCACCCACTCCTGTGACAACCACCCGGCGGCGGTTCGGGACAGCCTCGTACTGATAATGACTCCGGTATGGGTAATTCATTAAGGTTGATAAAAGCTGACGACTCGGAGACAACCGCTTAAGCGAATACTGGTTCGGGAAGATTTAGGGGTGTTGATTAGGTTGATACAACCAGAATCCATGCCACGAACGACCAGCCGACAACAGCCAAAACTCCCGTGCTCACTCGCTTGGCCTGACCTACCCCTCCTTTCTGCATCGTGTCAACCCTCGCGCCCGCGCGCACGCAACTTGCTCACCTCTCGCTTTATGCCCATTTTGCTTGACCAGTCTCCGCCCACCAAAGCGCCGGCGTCGAAAGCAAGAGTTCTCGTCATCGATGATGACTATGGACCTCGGGAGAGCCTGCGCATCCTGCTCAAGTATGACTATGAAGTCATGGTGGCCAGTTCGGTGGACGAAGGACTCACGCTGCTCAAGGCGAACGTCGTTGACGCGATCATTCTCGACAACCGCATGCCCGGCCGCACCGGCCTGGAAGGCATCATCGATATCCGCCGGCTCGATGAGTACGTGTCAATCATCATGCTGACAGGCTACGGCACGCTTGAAACTGCCTGCGAGGCGTTCCGCAACCAGGCGACCGACTTCATGACCAAGCCGCCGGACACGGACGCGATGCTCGAAGCCGTCGCCAAGAACGTGTCAGTTTCAAAAGCCAAACGTGCCCGCGCCACCCTCTCGAAGGAACTCTCGGAGCTGAACCTCAGCCTGACCTCCGAACTCACGCAGACACGTCCTTTCGCCCGGCTCGGCCAGCGGTCAGACGAGATCATTCATGATCTGGGCAACCCCCTGACGATCCTGACCTGTTGCGTGGAGCTGCTCCAGAGCAAGGTCGATGAGATGAAACTGGAGGAAGGCGAGCAGTGGATGGAGGCGCTCGGCTACATCCAGATGATCAAAAAAAGTGTCCAGCACTGTTGCAGCCTCGCGGACGCCTGGAGGCAACTGCGCGACGACATTGCCGAGAACCGCGAAAGGGTGACAGCAGCCGAATTTTTTGAACAATCCCTGGAGTCCGTGCAGCCGATGATCGCCACCTCTAACATCGACTTCGAAACGGATTTCAGCGGGGTCGGCCCCGACGTGTTGATCGATATCGACACGACACAGATGCGCCGGGTCTTGCACAACCTGATCAACAATGCCATCCAGGCCAGTCAGCAGCCGGGTGGCAAGGTGAGCCTCAGCGCGGTCACCACTGGTGAGTGGATGGAAATGGTGCTCACTGACAACGGCGTGGGCATGAACCAGACCCAGTTGTCCATGATCTTCGAACCCTACTACACGACCAAAGAGGACGGTACAGGCCTCGGGCTCGCCATTTCAAAGCGCATCGTCGAGGAACACAATGGAACGCTGACTGCGGAGAGCAAGCCGGGCGCAGGCGCTACGTTTACGATCCGGCTCCCGGCACGCTCCCTTGCACTGCTTGGTTAGATCGTTCTGCGACCATCCGATCAGCCCGCGCGGCGGTCGATCACAGCGAGGGTTTTACCCGTCCGTGCGTTAGCCTCCAGCCCCGACAGTCCAAACCATTCGATGGCGATGGGCCGCACAACCCCCTTGCTGATCACTTCCGCCAGGATGGGCTTCTGTTTCAGAATGGTATCCAGAATTTGCTTTGCGCCGGCCTCCTGTGCCTCCGCAGCAGCCGTGCTCGCCAGGCGGATGATGAGACCGTCCTGCCCGTTGACTTGCGTGACGACAAGTTGAAATTGCCGAATATCAAGCGGTGCACGGAAGGGCTCCAGCATGGCCGCCACTTCAGCGAAAGTGACGTTGAAAATTGCGAGCCGCACCGATTCCTCCGCCCGGCCGAGCAGCACGAACTTGCGAGTGGCGGTTCCAGCGGGCTCCAACCATTGCCCGCGGTCTCCGGTCGGATAACGGAGCATCGGCATCAGGCGGCGTGTGAGGTTCGTGAAGATAATCTTTCCCGGTCGGCCGGTTTCTTCAATGACTTCGCCGGTCTCCTCGTCATGGATTTCCATCAGCGCGGCTGCATCGACCACCCGATGCTCGTCAGGACCGCAGTCGGCAGATGCGAAGGCAATCACGCCGCCGTCCACGCTCGCGTAGTTGATCGAACGGATTTCGACGCCGGGAAAGCGTGCTGCCAACTGGCTACGCTGATCCGGAGTGAAGGGTTCGCCACCGAAGAGGATGCGGCTGACCAGGACGTCATCCATCTCCTCCTTTTCCAAGTGATTGACAATGTTCATGAGATGGGTCGGGAACCCGGCCCACACGTTGATCTTGAAGCCGCGAATAATGCGAATGGCATCAGGGATCGGCACGAAGTAGCCGATTGGGAACTGCAATACTTTGGCAGGCGTCTGCTTGAGCGCCTCCATGACAAGCACGAATGACGCGTAAAGGTAGCCCGCCGCGAACAGATTTGCCACTTTGTCCCCGTCCCGCAACCCGGTGGTTTCCAGCCCCTGCGCCGAGAGAGCTACCGCGGTATCCGCCTCCTCATCAAGAAAATACGAGAACTTCGGTGCGCCGGTACTACCGCCGCTGTTAAGCACGATCCCTCCTTCCAGTTTCCCGGTGATGATCTCGCGCGGGCTGCGGGCGTGCGCCTCCCAGAACTTGGCCGGATCAAGCACCGGCAGGTCGGTCAACACGGGCCGTTCGGGCACGGCCGCATAGGCTTGCTGATAGAAAGGAGCGTTCTGCCGCGCAAGCGCGACCAGTTCGTCCAGGGAATAGGTGACGATAGGAAGACGGGACATCGATAGAATAATCTCGCCTGACCGCTCGTTCGGCGGTTGGTGGCGCGAGCTTTTCTGCAGCTTCAAATCGAGGGCAGCGCAGCTTGCAGATCACCGACAAACGCGTCCACGTCGGCCTCCGTCGAATCCCACGAGCACATCAGCCGCGCCGCGCCGCCGGGTCCCACGTCGTTGTAGAACCGCCAGCCCCGGGCTGCCACAGCATCCGCTGCCACTTTGGGGAACAGCGCGAATACCGCGTTGGCCTGCCGCGGAAATGCCACCGCTACCCCCGGCAGTCCGCGCAACTTTCCCTCCAGGTACGCGGCCACGGTGTTCGCGTGCGAGGCATGCCGCAGCCACGCGCCGCCTTCCAGCAGGCCAACCCACTGCGACGAGAGAAAGCGCATCTTGGAGGCAAGCTGACCGCTCTGCTTGCAGCGGCGGCGGAAATTGTCCGCTTTCGCCCGGTCGAAAAACACGACTGCCTCGCCGATCATCGCGCCGTTTTTCGTCCCGCCGAGGCTGAGCACGTCCACCCCGGCCCGCCAGGTGACATCGGCCGGAGACGCGTCCAAGCCCGCCACGGCGTTGGCAAAACGCGCGCCGTCCATGTGGACGAACAACTTCAACTCGCGGGCTAGCGCGGAGAGTGTGCCAATTTCCCGGGGCGAGTACACCGTGCCGAGTTCGGTCGCCTGGGTCAGACTGAGCGCGCGGGGCTGTGGCGCGTGGAAATCGTGGCGCAGGGTGTGCGCCTGCCTAACGGACGCTTCGTCGAGCTTGCCGTCGGGCGTGTCCGCAGGCAGCAGCGTCACGCCGTGCAGGAAAAAGCCCGGTGCGCCGCACTCGTCCGTCTCAATGTGCGAGTGCCGGTGGCAGATGACCCCATGGAATGATTCACAGAGGCTCGACAGCGCCAGGCAGTTCGACGCCGTGCCGTTGAACACGAAGAACACCTCGCAGTCCGTCTCGAACATATCCCGGAACAATTCGCTCGCCCGGCGGGTCCAGGGATCGTCGCCGTACCCGGGCAGGTGGTGTTGATTGGCCTCGGCCATGGCGGCGAACACCTCCGGGCAGATTCCCGCGTTGTTGTCGCTGGCGAAATGTCGGGAGAAAACCGGCGTCGTCATGTTGGCAATATCACCGCGCTGCCCGGCGCTGCCAGCGGTTCTTTCACTTGTACGACCGTGCTTGCTAGGAAAACCCCAGGACCGGGTGCGGCTGATACGGTTCCTCCAACCGTCTGACCTGCGCGGCGGAAAGCTGGATGTCCAACGCCTTGACCGCGTCTTCGAGGTGGTGCGGTTTGGTCGCACCGATGATCGGCGCGGTGATGCCTTCCTTGCCGAGCATCCAGGCCAGCGCGACCTGCGCCGGGTTGACGTCCAGTTCCTTGGCCACCTCCCCCACCCGGTCGGCCACACGGAAATCGCTTTCCTGGTAGTACATGTTGTGCGCAAAATCATCGGACTTTGCCCGCGTCGTTTCGCCCTCGCCCGGAGACTTGCGGTTGCCCGCCAGGAAACCGCGCGCGAGCGGACTCCAAGGAATCAGGCCAATGCCCTCCTCCTGGCAGAGCGGGATCATCTCCCGTTCCTCCTCCCGGTAGACGAGGTTGTAGTGGTTCTGCATCGACACGAAGCGCGGCAGGTTGAAGCGGTCAGCGAGGTATAGAAAGCGCGTGAATTCCCATGCCGCCATGCTGGAAGCACCCAGATACAAGACCTTGCCCTCATCCACGAGGCTGCTCAAGGCGTCGAGCGTTTCCTCCATCGGTGTCGTGCGGTCGTAACGGTGAATCTGGTACAGGTCCACGTAATCCGTGCCGAGGCGGCGCAGGCTGCTCTCGATGGCGTGCCGGACGTGTTTGCGTCCGGTACCCCGCTCGTTCGGACTTTTACCCGTGGGATTGAAGAGCTTCGTGGCGATGACCACCTGCTCGCGCGGGACCGCCAGTTCCTTCAGCGCCCGGCCGAGCACTTCCTCGCTCGCGCCGTCGGAATACATGTCCGCCGTGTCAAAGAAGTTGATCCCAGCATCCAGCGCCTGCCGGAAGAACGGCCGGGCCGCTTCGTCGTCAAGCACCCAATCACGCCACAGCGAACTGCCATAGCTCATACAACCTAAACACAGCCGGGACACTTGGAGCCCTGTCTTACCAAGCGAAATCGTTTTCATGGTTGCAACCTGAATCGCAGCCCATGACGAACCTGCGGCTTTCGATCTATGCGATCACCGCGAAGAACCAGCGCGGCGACTCACCAGTTTTTAACCCAGAGCGTGTTCACCGTGGTTGAGGTGATCCCGTTGGGGTTTCCCTTGCCGCCCGTCGCGTAGCCCGCGGTGGACCACAGATCGAACGTCGGGTTATAACCCTTCGTTGCATCGACGGTGCCTGGTGGGACGGTCGAGTTAACTCTATCCTGCTCCTTCTGATACGCCGTCGAATACCCGTAAGGAAATCCAAATGGATCGATGATATAGCTCGTTCCGGCGGCTGGCGCGCTCGCACCACCCAGATATAACTGACTAGGTTTAAATGCGATGTAAGTCTTGGTAGACGCGGCGCCTGAAGGTTGCAGCCCGCTCAACTGCTCAAACAGGTACTGACCCGCTTTCGTATAATTGTTGGTCGTGGCACCAGGATCGGTGTCAGTGGTGCCGTTCGCGTTCAGAGTGTCCGTGTCGCCATTACGCGGATAGGCTCCATTGTCCGCTTTGTAGCTCTCCATGGCGGTTTCCATCTGCTTGACCTCTGCTTGCGCACGGGCCTTCGAAGCGTTGTAATTCGCGCTCCCCGCGATGTTGAGAATCAACCCGGCGAGTACCAGGATAATCGCCATGACCGTAAGCAGTTCGATCAGCGTGAAAGCATGGTGCGATGTCTGCACGCGCACGCGGCACCGATGGGAGAAATGGTATGGGCGGATCATGGGGAGTCCTGCGAGGCAACTAAATTGACACCGAGGGAGGCCGAGCGAAACCAACACGGCTCGGCGGCCGACCCGTTCTTCTAGCCGCTCTGCATCGTCTGGATGATGGTGATCAGCGGCAGGAACAGCGCGATGACGATGGTGCCGACGACGACGGCCAAGAACACGATCATGATCGGCTCCAGCAGCGAGGTCAAACCGGCTACCGCGTTATCAACCTCGTCGTCGTAGACCTCGGCGACCTTGAGCAACATCTCGGGGAGTTGACCGGTTTCCTCACCGACATCGATCATGCTGATGACCATGGGCGGAAAAATGCCGCTGGCTTCCAGCGGCTGCACGATGGATTCACCCTCCTTGACGCTGTCGTGCACCTTGCCGATGGCCTCGCTGACAACATGGTTACCCGCCGTTTCCCGGGTGATGTTCAGCGCCTGGAGAATCGGTACGCCGCTGGTCACCAGCGTGCCGAGCGTGCGGCTGAAACGAGAGATGGCGCTTTTACGCACGAGGTCGCCGAACAGGGGTAGGCGGAGCATCAGCCGGTCGATGGCGATTTTCCCACCGGCCGTGGCGCTGAACATCTTGTAGGCCACGACGAGAGCGGCGATGACCACCGCGATGATGAGGAAG
>CAXTVY010000165.1:0-9809 GCA_964247665.1 uncultured Chthoniobacterales bacterium
CGATGATGCGCTTGCTCGTACGTCGGCTTTCATGTTAACCACACAGGTTCTTAGTAGTGCTGTCTTCCTTCGGCTGCGTTGCACTCCGCTCAGGATGACAGACATTTTTGAAGAGCATGTGCTCTCTGGTCGGCCACCCGCATCCTTCTGCCTTCTGCCTTCTGCCTTCTGATCATGCTCGCCGATTACCACCTGCACACCCCGCTCTGCGGCCACGCCGTCGGTGAACCACTGGAATATGTCGCTGCGGCCCGGACGCGCGGCCTGGACGAAATCGGTTTTTCCGACCACTCGCCCATGCATGACCCGGAGCCCTTCGACAACTGGCGAATGTTGCAGGCGGACCTGCCGCGGTACGTGGACATGATCCTCGCCACGCGAGAGGCCGCCGCGCCGTTCCCCGTGCGCCTCGGGCTGGAGTGCGACTATCTCGCGGGCCGCGAGGCGTGGATCGAAAAACTTGCCGCCGCCGTGCCCTGGGATTACCTCATCGGCAGCGTCCACTACGTCGAGCCAGGGTGGGCCGTCGATGATCCGTCGCAAGTCGGGCGCTATACTGCCGACACGGGGGCAATCGAGGAAATCTGGACCCGGTACTGGCGGGAGTACGAACGTTGCATCGCCAGCGGGCTGTTCGACTTCGTGGCACATCCCGACCTCGTCAAGAAGTTCGGCCACCGCCCGTCCGGCGACCTGCGCCGTTATTACGAAGCGTCCATTGCTGCTGCGGCGGCGGCGGGTGTGACGGTGGAGGTCAGCACGGCCGGGCTGCGCAAGCCCGTGGGCGAACTTTATCCGGCTGCCGACTTCCTCTCTCTGGCGCGCGACGCGGGCGTAACGGTGGTCATCAGCTCGGATGCCCACGCGCCCGCGGAGGTGGGTCAGGATTTCGCGCGCGCCGTTGAGGCAGTGCAGGCGGCGGGCTACACGGAAACAGCGCGTTTCACGGGGCGGAAGCGGCGGATGCACGCACTCTGAGCGGATGGCACGCGAAACGCTGGTTTGGAGCGCATCCGCCGCAAAAACTTGAATATTCGTCCGAGCGGCGGCGTCCGAACCGACAGCAAGTTACGAAAGTTCAGCACAATCACCATGAAAAAACTCCTCACCTTTGTCTTGGCTGCCGCCAGCCTCGCCTCCATCCTCCCCGATGCCAGCGCCAGTGCGCCCGTCACCCCGGTGGCCCAGTCCGGTCCCACCGTGTTGCCCGGCGTGGCGCTCGAAGCCCCGGTCGTCATCGTCGAGGGCCGCCGTCGCCGCTACCGCTACGTGCGCCGCCCGTATTACTATCATGGCCGCCGTCGTTACCACAGCGTGCGCGTCTTCCTCTAGGATTTAAACAGCAACGCTGTCAACTCCTGTAAAACCGCTGGCTGACCCTGTTCGGGTTGGTCAGCGGTTTTTGCTTTCCAGCGCCGGGCGTACCGGGATGCCTTGACCAGCGAGATAGCGCTTCACCGCGGCAACGTCGTACTCTCCGAAATGGAAGATGCTCGCTGCGAGCACGGCGTCCGCGCCACCGCGCGTCAGCACGTCGGCCATGTGCGCCAGCGTGCCCGCGCCGCCGCTGGCGATGACCGGCACACCCACCGCCGCGCCCACGGCCGCCGTCAGTTCGATGTCGTACCCGGCCTTCGTGCCGTCGGTATCCATGCTGGTAAGTAAAATTTCGCCTGCTCCCCGGTTGACGGCTTCGCGCGTCCAGTCGAGCACATCGCGCCCGGCGGGCTTCCGGCCGCCGTGGGTGTAAACACTCCAGCGGCCGGCGCGCGCGCTGGCGTCAGGATCGAACTCGCCGTCCCCAGGCGGCAATTCGCGCTTGGCATCTACGGCCAGCACAACGCACTGCGAGCCGAAGGCCCGCGCACACTCGTCGATGAGCCCGGGCCGGGCGAGCGCCGCCGTGTTGACGCTGACCTTATCGGCTCCCGCGTTGAGCAGGGCACGCACGTCCTCGGCCGTCCGCACACCGCCGCCGACGGTCAATGGCATGAAGCATTGGTCAGCCGTGCGGGCGACCACGTCGATCATGGTGCGCCGGTCGTCGGAAGAGGCCGTGATGTCCAGGAACACGAGTTCATCCGCCCCCTGGTCATTGTAGGCCAGGGCGGATTCGACCGGATCGCCCGCGTCGCGCAGTTGCAGGAAGCGGGTGCCCTTGACGACCCGGCCGCCGGTCACATCCAGGCAAGGGATCACTCGTTTGGTCAGCATGGGCGGTTGTTCACTGGTTTTTGGCTGGAATGTAGGAATATGTTTGCGTTTGAAAAGACACGACCTAGCATCCGGCCTGCTGCGATTTTGCTCGGGCCGACGCGCGAGCCGTTTTTTCCGTTCCATGTATGAGTGAAAGTCCGTCCGGTCAACCTTTTGACGTGCCTGCCATGAATTCTGACGCCTCCCCGGCGAAGGATGCCGCCTTGGAGCCAATGTCTGGAGAAGCGGTGCCGTTCGAGATCTCGCAGGACCCCGTGACGCCCGAGGGCGAAGGCAAGCCGGGCGCATCTGTGCCGCCCGCTCCGGCTTACGAACACTTGGGCGAACTGCCCGCTACCTACGGCACGCAGAGCGTGTATCTGGTGGCCTACGATCCGAAGCAGCTTTTCGTCTATTGGGACGTGGATTGGACCGCCGGACCCAACACGCCCCCCGCGCTGCACGTCTGCCGGGGGGATGGCAGCCTGGAGCAGCAGGTGGAGATCGTGGCCGCTGAAGCAGGCAGGTATCTGCCTGCACGGACGGCTGGCGGGACGTATTTCGTGGAACTGGGCAAGTACGGCCGGGACGGCCGCTGGCAGGTGGTCGCCACCTCCACCCCGGTCACGATGCCACCCACCGGGCTGGCGGGCGACATCGAGCCGCAGTTCGCCACACTGCCCTTCCACCTGAGTTTCCAGCGGCTGATGGAGTTGATCCACGACGCGATGGGCCACGACGAGGACCTGACCGCGGCGTTGGTCCGGCTCCAGCACGGTGACCAGCCGGGGTTGTCCGCGATTGCCGGGACGCTCTCGCAGCTCGGACCTGAACCGTTGCACACGCTCGAAACCCTGCTTGGCCAGAAGTTTGAGGTCAGTTCGGCCGGGAATGCCTCCTCTCCGACGGGTGGCGAAACCCCGTCGCTGCACCGCGACCGGCACGATGTGCTGGCGGCCAGCGCATTTGCCAGCGAGGGGCTTTCCTCGGTGGATTTGAGTAGCGGCCGGGGATTTGGCGGCGGCAGCGAGACGCTTTCCAGCGGTGCGTTTTCCTCGGGAGCGTTTACGGCCGGGATCGGCGGCGGCGAGAACCTTTCGAGCGGCGGTTTTTCCTCCGGTTCATTCTTTGGCGGCCCGGGTGGCCGCGAAACTTTGGAAGCGTTTGCGGCGGGTTTGAGCAGCGAATCGCTCTCCTCGTTCGGTGCGGGCAGCGAGGCGTGGCATCTCGCCGCTGGCGGGAGCAGCAGCAGCGGCGGCGGTTTCGGCGGCGGCGGCAACGCGGACGCCCACGAGCGCGTGGAGAGGCTCCTGAAGGCGCTTGAACACCAGTTGGGAATGCTCGGGGGATTGTTCAGCGACCTGAGCAGCGGGTCGGGTGGACGCTGAGGCAGCGACCCGCGGCCTATTTTTCCCGGCGCACGGGATTGTGCTTCCCGCTGGGGACGCGGCTTCATACTTTGGACGCACCTCCCTTTCATGCCGTCGCCGTTGCATAAACTCCGTCGTCAGCCACCGCGCGCCGTGAAGGACCGGTTGCTGGAAGCATTCGTCGATTACCTGGAAAACGAGCGCAACGCCTCGGGACACACCGTCGAAGCATACACCCGCGCGCTCGCCGGGTTCCGGGCGTCGCAGCCCACCGCGCCCGGGTGGACCGAGTGCCAGCCCGAGCATTTCCGCGAATATCTCTTCGAGTGCATGAAGCGCGGCATGGCCCGGGCTTACGTGCGGCTACAGTTCGCGGCGCTACGCTCTTTCTATAAGTATCTCTGCCAACGCAAGGGGTTGGAACTGAACCCGCTCAAAGCGCTGCACCTGCCCAAGGCCGAGAAGAAGCTGCCCCAGCCGCTGACCGCCGCGCAGATCGACGAATTGCTTGCCGCACCGCTGAAAGTCGAGCGCGAGGACCAAGCCCCGCCGTGGATGCCCGCGCGAGACGTGGCGATCCTGGAGCTATTCTACAGCAGCGGGGTTCGCTTGGCGGAACTTGCCGCGCTCAACGTGGAAGATATGGACCCTTACACGGAGACCGTCCGCGTCTTTGGCAAGGGGCGCAAAGAACGGGTTTGCCCGGTGGGGCTACCCGCGCTGGAAGCCGTGTCACGTTATCGGCAGGAAGCTGGCGTGAAGTCGGGTCCGTTATTCATCAGCAAGCTGCGTAAGCGGCTCTCGACCCGTTCGATCTGGCTATTAATGAAGCGATATCTGCGGCACACGAGCATTCCCATTTCGCTCAGTCCGCACAAGCTGCGGCATTCCTTCGCGACGCACTTACTTGATAACGGGGCGGACCTCCGCAGCGTGCAGGAACTGCTCGGCCACGCGAGTCTTTCGACCACACAAATTTACACCAAGGTGACGGTTGAGCGGTTAAAGGCCGCCTACGAGCAGGCGCATCCGAGAGCGTAGCGAAGGCAGAAGGCAGAAGGTGGAAGGCGGAGGCAGAAGGTGGAAGACGGAGGCAGGAGGCAGGAGGCAGGAGGCAGGTTGTCATGGTTTCTCCTTGTGCTTGCTCTTGGTTTTCTTGAAGCGAACGCATCCAGCGGCTTCTCCTTGGCTAGTCCTCCCTGAGCGGAGCGAGTCGGCGAGCACGCCTTGTGGCAATTGATAAGAGGCACGCGCTTCTCTGCATCCTGCATCCTGCATCTTTCCGCCTTCTGCCTTCTGCCTTTATTTTGTCCGATTGGACTTTTTGCGACAGCGGTTTCGCGGAAAGTTGTCCGGGGAACACGTTTTTTGGGTCGAAAAGTCCATAAAACGCCCGGGGCATGGGCTTTGCTATAGGCAACGCGCGCACGGGATCAGGTATCCGTGGATTATCGTTGAACAATCACCTCTTTCCTGAGAAGTAACCAAGCCGTACCCAAGCCCACCGAGACCTCCCTGATGAAAAAAATCGAAGCCATCATCAAGCCGTTCAAGCTCGAAGAGGTCAAAGACGCCCTAGCCGAACTCGGCATTGAAGGAATGACCGTCAGTGAGGTCAAAGGTTTCGGCCGCCAGAAAGGCCACACGGAAATCTACCGTGGCAGCGAGTACACCGTTGATTTCCTGCCCAAGATCAAGATTGAGGTTGTGCTGGCCGATGGCCTGCTCGAAGACGCCACCGCTGCCATCATCAAGGCAGCCAAGACGGGCAAAATTGGTGACGGCAAAGTGTTCGTGTATTCCATCGAGGACGCCATCCGCATCCGCACCGAGGAAACGGGCGAGCGGGCGGTCTAGGAAAGGTGGAAGTCGGACGCCGGATGTGAAGAGGCTCCACATTGACGACGCAGCTTCCGCAGGGTTCCTTTGACCCCTGACACCGAGCGCTCTCTACCCGCCTGCCGAAGCAGACCCCGGCCTGCTTGCGCGGCTACACCCGCGCGTGGCAAAGTGGTTCCGGCGCGCGTACAAAGATTTTACCCCGGCGCAACGGCTCTGCCTGCCGGCTATCCTGACGGAAAGATCCGTCCTTCTGTCGTCGCCCACGGGCAGCGGCAAGACACTCGCCGGGTTCCTGGCGATCATCGACTGGCTCGTGCGCCACGAGCCGCCGCCCGGGAGAATCCACGCGATTTACATCTCCCCGTTGCGGTCGTTGACCTACGACATCCAGAAGAACCTTACCGGGCCCCTGGACGAGATGGGGCTGGCGGAGCAAATCCGCGTCGGGATGCGCACGGGCGACACGCCCGCCAAAGACCGCGCGCGGCTCAAGGCGCGCCCGCCGCACATCTTGCTCACGACGCCCGAGAGCCTGGCCATCCTGCTCGCCCAACCCTCGTGGCACCCGGCACTGGCCGCGTGCCGGTTCGTCGTCGTGGACGAACTTCACGCCATCGCCGAGAACAAGCGCGGCACGCACCTGAGCGTGTCGCTCGAACGCCTGGAGCGCCTGACGGCCCGCCCGGACTCGCCCGGGCTCTGCCGCATCGGCCTTTCGGCGACGATCAGTCCGCTGGCGACGATGGCGGCTTACCTCGTGGGCGTCGGGCGGCCGTGCGTGCTGGCGGAGGCACAGATCGAACGGCGCACGATGATCGAAGTGTTCTCGCCCGTGCGGCGGAATCCCTATCCGCCCGTGGGCCAGAACGCGGGTCGTGTGCTCGGTGAGCTGGCCTCCCTGGTGCAGGCACGGCGCGCGACGCTGATCTTCGCCAATACGCGTGCGGGCGCGGAAAACCTCGGCCTGCGGCTCAAGGACGCGCTGCCAAAACTGGCGGGGCAGATTGAAGTGCATCATTCCTCGTTGGACCGTGACTTACGGCTGGAGGTAGAGGATCGACTCAAGAAGGGCGAACTACGCGCGGTGGTGTGCTCGTCCAGTTTGGAGATGGGCGTGGACATCGGGTCCATCGACCTGGTCGTGATGATTTCCGCTCCCAAAGGCATTTCGCGCACGCTCCAGCGTATTGGCCGCTCGGGCCACGCGCTCGACCGCACCAGCCACGGCATCCTCGTGGCCACGAACGTGTCTGATTTGCTCGAATGCACGGTCACAGCGCGGCTGGCGCGCCAGGGTCGGCTAGACCCCGTGCGCGTGCCAGAGAATTCCGCCGACGTGCTGGCGCAGCACCTGCTGGGGCTAACGCTGGAGGAACCGGGCATCCAGGAGGACGCCGCGTGGGAGATCGTGCGCCGCGCGTGGCCTTACCGACGGCTGGAGCGCGCGGATTTCGACCGCGTCGTGGAATACCTGGAAGGCGGTGGGCGCTCGCTGGCCAAGGCGTACTCCGACACGCTGGGCAAAATCCAGCGCGTGGACGGTGCGCTGTTCGTGGCGTCGCCGCGCGCGGCGCGGGACTACCTCGTCAACGTGGGCACCATCGCCTCAGAGGGATTGGTGGACGTGACCCTGCGGCGGCGGCGTTTGGGGACCGTGGAGGAAAGTTTCATCAAGAGTCTCAAGGTGGGCGACGTGTTCGTGCTTGGCGGGCGGGTGGTGCGGCTGCTGGAAGCCGGGTACAAAACCGCCCAGGTAGAGGCCGCCGACGGTGAGCGGCCCAACGTGCCGAAGTGGTTCTCGGGCCGGATGCCGCTGACGACCGGCTTGGCCATGGAAATCGGGCAGTTGCGCGGGACGCTCGATGACGCGCTGGCCACCGGTGGGGCGGGGGTGGCAGCGGATTTGTTGGTGGAAGAGTGGGAAATGTCGCTGGCCAACGCGCAGGCGGTGGTCGCGCAGTTCGAGTTGCAGCGACGGTATTCGCGGGTCCCGCGCGAGGGTCTCGTCGTGGTGGAACACTTCCGCGTATCCGGCGGCAAGCAGCGCCTGAGTCATTATTTTTTCCACAGCCTCGCTGGTCGCGGCGTCAACGATGCGCTGTCCCGGATCGTGGCGCGGCGGGTGGCGGCGCTGGCAGGCGGCAACGCCATGGTGACGGTGGACGACTACGGCTTCCTGCTGACGCTGCAACGCTTCCAGGAACTTTCGTTGACCCAATGGCGCGAGTGCTTCGCCCGCGCGGGGGCCGAGGAAGAACTGCGGCTGGCGCTCCAGGAAAGCGAGCTGGTGCGCTGGCAGTTCCGCTCGGTGGCGCAGACGGGCCTGATGGTGCCGCGCCAGTTGCCGGGCAAGGAGCGTGCTCTGCGGCAGTTGCGGTTTAGCGCGGAGATCCTCTTCCGCGTGCTGGAGCAGCACGAGCCGGATCATCCACTGCTAGCCGAGGCGTACCGGCAGGCGACCACGCTTTTCCTCGATCTGCCCGGAGCCTGCGCCTGGATGGAGAAAGCCGCCGGAGCCGATTGGCGCTGGGAGCTGGTGCAGACGCCCGCCGTGAGTCCCTTCGGGTTCAGCCTCTACGCGAGCAACATGAAGGAGAGCATGATGTTCGAGGACCCGGACGAGGCCATCGAGCGGCTGTACCAGCAATTCTACGCTCAGGGAGAGGGGAGAACGTGATCGTGGCTGATTTCATTCCAGAGCCGTCGAAGGACTGCGCGGTCAGTATTCGTGCATGAACGAAGCGAGCAAACTCGTCGCAATCGAACCTTTCCAACCGCTTCTTTCATGGTACGCCGGAAAATCCGGGTAGGGAGTATAACCAGGCACCGTACCGGCATCGATGTTGTCGAGGTTCTTGAACCCCATCGACCACCTTGCGAAGTGCCGTTTGGGCACATCCAGGCTCACGAGCAGTTGCACCCGGTTGTGGTGTGGGTCTGCTTGGATCGTGGCGAAGAGACTGCGCACATCGGTCTCTTCACCTTCGAGCACCTGCATGAACTCGCCTTGTTTATAGAGCAATAGACCCGTGATGGCCAGGCGAAGGTTTTTGGCGCGGTAGCGCGGGAGCCGTGCCAGCAGCGCCGTCTCACAGACCGGCTCCAAGGCGGTGCTCGAATAGACAAGGTGAAACATGACGGCGCTTACTTTCCAGCTCCCGGCGCAACGATCACATCTTCTCCTTGAACATCAGCAGGAGTTTCTGGGCCCGCGATGGATTGGAGGTAAATTCCGCGCTGGTTAACTCCGTGTTGAGAAAATCGCTGTAGCCGTGCACGGCAGACAGTGCGGGATCGGATAGGTCCCGAAAGCCCATGGACCACCCGCCGAATTGCCGCTCGGAAATCGGACGATGGAGCAAAGTGATCAAGCCCGTGTGCCGGGGATCGCGGCCGATCTTGGCATGGGCCTGCTCGACGGCGTCGGCAGTGCCCTCAAGGACCTGCATGAAGTTGCCGTTTCTGTAGAGCAACATGCCTGTGACTGCTCGCACCTCGTTGTTGCGTCGGCTGGTGTTCAGCAGGGCAATCAGGTCGGGAGTCGAAAACAAGCTGTTGGCGGTACTGACATAGGTCAGAGAATACAGGTTGGCCCGGGAAGCTGTGATGTTCATACTAAGCAATGGGAACTGAAGCCGGTTCCATGCACAGGCGGCAAAGAAAGAGCGGTTTGTTTCAGATTCAGGGAAACCACGACATGGCAGACGCCGCCAGGCGGATGAGGAATGATCAGGATTTTCAAAGGGCCCGGACGCCGATAAAACCGAGGAGGTGATGGCGAGGCAGGAAGCCCGGCGCGTGATCCGGGGGCACGGCATGAGTGCGCTTCTCTTTTGCCGGAACAAGCCTCCCGCATTGCCTGCCGATGGACAGCCCCCCTTCCATTCCTGTGGATATGCGTGGTCGGCACGCCCCTTTCTTTTGTTCTTCCGGCCAGCATGGCTGCGGTCTACCCGGGGCCCTCCCGGGCCGCGGGACGCACCCGAAAACACGAGTGATCTCTGCGTCGCCGGGCGTAGCATCACCGGCTGGCAGAGCGGCTTGGCGCTGGTGGGCAGCCTGTTCTACTCCACCGGGTTCCTGGTGGGCTGCCCTTGGTGCTCTTTCTCATCGCGGACACCCTGCGCTCGTTGGGCAAGTGCATCTTCAGTTGGGGCGTCACCGCGCCGTCAACCATCGAGCTGACCCGGTGTGGTGCGCATCTCCCGGTCCGCGAACATCCAGGCCTCTGCCGGTGGGTAGCCGAGTAATTCGTAGTTCACCGCGAGCAGCAGAGTCGCCAGTTCACGTTGCGCGGTGGACCGCACGGGCCGCGCAGCCAGCGGGCCGGACCATGCCTCGCGCGGATGCTCCTTCGTCATCTGCGGCACCTGCTCGAGGGCTGAGAGTTGTAGGTAAAGC
>CAXTVY010000166.1:0-9799 GCA_964247665.1 uncultured Chthoniobacterales bacterium
CATCGCATCCAAGCGAGCGATGGCGAGATCGGCCACGTCGAGGATTTTATCATTGATGACGAAACCTGGGCCATCCGCTACCTGGTCGTTGATACGCAAAACTGGTGGCCGGGAAAGAAGGTTCTCATCGCACCGCCATGGATCGAGCGCGTGAGTTGGAGCGAGTCGAAAGTGTTCGTCAACCTTTCCCGTGAAGCCATCAAGCAATCGCCGGAATATACGAAGGAGGGACTGCTCAACCGGGACTACGAAACGGGGCTCCACCGGCATTACGGTCGGGAAACCTATTGGGCCAACGAGTTGATTGCCAAGTAGCCGTACCGTAGCAGTGGATGCGAAGAGGGGTTCGCTATTCCGATTCTTGGACCCGGACACAGAGGATTACCGATGAGAAGCGAAACGGACGCTGCCACGGCTGAACTTCCGTCCAAGGCGACGGCCTACCCGGAAAGCACGGCGACCATTTCGCGCGGGCACGGCGAAGTCATCTATACCTGCCCGATGCACCCGGAAGTGCAGCAGGCTCATCCCGGGAATTGCCCAAAGTGCGGCATGGCGCTGGAAGCGATGGCGGGGGGAACGGGTACGGACGAGCGGGAAAACGCCGAGTTGCGCGACATGACGAAGCGGTTCTGGACCGGTGCCGCGCTGACGTTGCCGGTATTCATCCTGGCGATGGCACACTTGATCCCCGCGCTGGGCAGGCAGCCTTGGGTAGAAGGCCAAGGCTCGCGCTGGACGCAATGCGTGCTCACCATCCCCGTGGTCTGCTGGGCGGGATGGCCTTTCTTTCTGCGCGGCTGGCGATCCGTCGTCACGCGCCATCTGAACATGTTCACGCTGATCGCCATCGGCGTGGGCGCGGCGTTCGGGTTTAGCGTGATCGCCATGCTCGGGCCCGGTCTGTTCCCGGTCACGATGCGCCACGCGGGCATCGTACCCATTTACTTCGAGAGCGCGGGGATGGTCACCGTGCTGGTACTCCTCGGACAGGTGCTCGAACTCCGGGCCCGCAGCCGCACGGGCAGCGCGATCAAAGCGTTGCTCAATCTCGCGCCACCCACGGCCCGGCGGGTCGCAGCCGGGGGCGACGAGGACGTGACGCTCGACCGGGTGCAAGTCGGCGACCTGCTGCGGGTTGTTCCCGGTGACAAGGTGCCCGTCGATGGAGTCGTGGTCGAAGGCCGCTCCAGCGTGGAAGAGTCCATGGTGACCGGGGAGCCACTGCCGGTGTCAAAGATCGTCGGCGACAAAGTCACGGGCGGCACGGTCAACGGCGCTGGCGGTTTCGTCATGCGCGCCGAGCGCATCGGCAGCGACACCTTGCTCGGGCAAATCGTCGCCATGGTGGCAGAGGCGCAACGCAGCCGCGCGCCTATCCAGGGTCTCGCCGACCGGGTCGCCGAGATCTTTGTGCCGGCGGTGCTAGTGGTTTCGGCAGCCACCTTCGTCCTCTGGCTGTGGCTCGGGCCGGAGCCAAGGCTCGCGCACGCCGTCATCAACGCCGTGGCGGTCCTGATCATCGCCTGTCCGTGCGCGCTCGGCCTCGCCACGCCGATGGCCATCATGGTCGGCGTCGGACGCGGCGCGAACGAGGGCGTGCTCATGAAAAATGCCGAGGCGCTCGAACGACTGCAGAAAGCCACCACGCTCGTCGTTGACAAAACGGGCACCCTCACGGAGGGCAAGCCCAAGCTCGTCGATGTCCTGCCCGCCAGTGGTTTCGACGCGGACACGCTTCTCGGTCTCGCCGCCTCCCTCGAACAAAACAGCGAACATCCACTCGCCGCCGCCATCGTGGAAGGCGCGAAGGCACGCGGGTGCGGGCTTGAGAGCGCAAAGGATTTTCGTTCGGTGACGGCAGGTGGCGTTCTCGGGGCCGTCGGTAGCCGGGCGGCGATGATCGGCAAACCGGACTTTCTGCGAAACGAAAAAATCATCGGCCTCGAACCGCTCGAAGCCGCTGCCGGGAAGCTCCAGGAAGCGGGCAAAACCGTGGTGTTCGTCGCGGTCGACGGAAAGCCCGCGGGCATCCTCGCCGTCGCCGACCCGATCAAATCCTCCACGCCCGAAGCCGTCCGCGGTCTCCACGCGTTGGGATTACAAATCATCATGCTCACCGGCGACAACCGCCGGACGGCTGCGGTGGTGGCCGGGCAACTGGGCCTCGACGCGGTCGAAGCCGAGATCGATCCTGCCGGGAAAGCGGCCTACATCACGAGGCTGCGTGCGGAGGGCAAACACGTCGTCATGGCTGGCGATGGCATCAACGACGCCCCGGCCTTGAGCGAGGCGGAAGTCGGCATCGCCATGGGCACCGGCACCGACGTGGCGATGCAGAGTGAGGGGGTTACCCTCGTGAAAGGCGACCTGCGCGGCATTGCCAAGGCGATCCGCCTCAGCCGTGCCACCATACGCAACATCCGGCAGAACCTGTTCTTTGCGTTTCTCTACAACGCCTTGAGCATCCCGGTGGCGGCGGGGCTGCTCTACCCGTTCTTCGGGCTGCTGCTCAGCCCGATCATCGCCGGGGCCGCGATGAGCCTGAGTTCCGTGTCGGTCATCACCAACGCCCTGCGCTTGCGGCACGCGAAGCTGTGATTTCCAAACTGCCTCCGTGGGTCCTGGCGGGTGGATGGGCGCTCGCGTTCGTGGCGGGCATCGTCAACGTCGTCGGGTTGCTGGGCTTCGAGCATCAGGCGGTCACTCACCTGACTGGCACCACGTCCATGCTGGCCGCGGCGCTGGCCGCACGCGACTTCTCTGCGGCGGGCCGTTTCGCCGCCGTCATCGGCTCTTTCCTGGCGGGCACCGTGCTCAGCGGCTTTGTCATTCAAGATAGCACCCTCCAACTCGGACGCCGCTATGGGGTTGCGCTGCTCCTGGAATCCGTCCTGCTCTGTGTTTCCGTCCCCCTGTTCGAGCACCAGAACGTCTGCGGCGTGTATGCCGCTGCCTGCGCCTGCGGCCTCCAGAACGCCATGGTAAGCACTTACAGTGGCGCTGCGGTTCGGACTACCCACATCTCCGGGATGTTCACCGACCTGGGCATCTTTCTGGGCCATGCGCTGCGCGGCCTGCCGGTGGATTCCCGACGCCTGCGGCTTTGCTACCTCATCATTTCTGGCTTCCTCTGCGGCGGAATCGCCGGGGCCGTTGCTTTTCGGAGTTTCGGCTACGCCGCGCTTTTCATCCCGGGTGGACTCACCGCCATGACTTCTCTGGTGTATGGCGTTTACGAACTGCGCAAAACTCACGGTGTCTGACCCGGGTCTCTCCGGGCCGAGCGATACCGATGGCTTCGCCTGGCTTGGTTAGGGTTTCACCTTATAGCTTGCGCGCCGCGCCGGGCGGATATTCACGCGTTCGAGTAACGACACTTCACAACGGGGGTGCGGGCGGCTCCATCGATCCGCCGATTCGAAAACTCCTCACTCCCTATGAATCCGACCTCGCCCCTCACCGGCGCGCACCTGCGCACCTACGAAACGATCTTCCAACACCCGATCTCCCACAACCTGGGTTGGCAGGACGTTCACGCGATGTTCCGCCACCTCGGCCAGGTCGAGGAGGAAGCCAACGGCAACCTGAGGGTCACTCGCAACGGGCAATCTCTCGTCCTGCATCCGCCGCGCACCAAGGATGTCGCCGATGCGGATTCGGTCATGGAACTGCGGCACTTCCTCCAGCGTTCGGAGGCGGCGACGCCTGCAACGACCGGGGACGACGCGCATTGGCTGCTCGTGATCGACCACCATGAAGCCCGCATCTTCCGCTCAGAGATGCATGGCGCGGTCCCGCAGCAGATTTTGCCGCCCGCCCCGGAAGACTATTTTCGCCATGCGGCACACTCGCAAGAAATTTCTCGGGGCAAGGAAAAACCCGACCCGAACAGCTTCTTTGAGCCGGTGGCCAAAGCACTGCAAGCCGCCGGCCAGATTCTCATCTTCGGCACCGGCACGGGCACGAGCAGCGAGATGGAGCAGTTCGTGGCGTGGTCGAAAAAACATCACCCGGCATTGGCGCAACGGATCATCGGTACGTTGACCATAGACGAGCATCATCTGACCGCAGACCAGATGCTCGCGAAGGCTCGGGAATTCTGCGCGAGCGCGCAGGTGGCTGCCGTATGAAGACGATGCGGGCAGTGTGCATCTATGGGTACGGCGGGCCGGAGGTGCTCGTCTACGAAGACGCGCCGTGCCCGCGTCCGCGCGACGGCGAGGTGCTCGTCCGCGTCCATGCCGCCGGGATCAATCCCATCGACTGGAAAATCCGCGAGGGGCGCTACAACGACATGATCCCGACCACGCTGCCGCTCGTGCTCGGCTGGGACGTGTCGGGCGTCGTCGAATCCCTTGGCCGAGGCGTGAGCCGGTTCGCGGTGGGCGATGAAGTGTTCAGCCGGCCCGACCTTTCCCGCGACGGGGCGTATGCCGAGTACATCGTCATCCGGGAATCCGAAGTGGCCCTGAAGCCGAAATCCATCGACCACGTGCACGCCGCCGCGCTGCCCTTCGCAGGGTTGACGGCGTGGCAGGCGCTCGTGGAAGCGGGCCAAGTTTCCGCCGGGCAGCGGGTGCTGATCCACGGGGCCGCCGGCGGGGTGGGGCACCTCGCAGTGCAACTGGCGAAGTGGAAGGGCGCGCACGTCATCGGCACGGCGTCGCAACGCAACCATGATTTTCTGCGCGCGCTCGGAGTCGATCAGGTGGTCGAATACCCGCAGGAACGTCTTGAGGATTGGGTGCAACCGGTAGACGTGATCCTCGACACGGTGGGCGGTGAAACGCAGGAACTCTCATGGCCGGTGCTCAAGCGCAGCGGCATCCTGGTTTCCATCGTCAGTCCGCCATCGGCGGAAACCGCGGCGGAGCGCGGCGTGCGGCAGGCCTTTGTCATGAGCGAGGCTAACGGCGCGCAGTTGACGGAGATTGCCAAATTAGTCGCCGCCGAAAAACTCAAGGCCATCGTGGAAACCATCTTGCCGCTCTCCGATGCGACCCGCGGTCAGGAACTCAGCGAACGCGGTCACACCCGAGGCAAAATCGTGCTGCGGGTGATCGAGCCCTGAAGTGGACCCACGTCGCCGCATGTCATGGCCGTAACCTTTCAGGACTACTACGAAACCTTGGGTTTGGTCCGTACCGCGTCGGCGGAGGAGGTCAAGAAAGCCTTCCGCAAGCTGGCACGCATCCATCACCCCGATGTCGCCAAGGACAAGGTCGCCGGGGAGGCGAAATTCAAGGAGATCAACGAAGCGTACGAGGTACTGAGCGACCCTGAAAAACGGCGTCAGTATGATGAACTGGGGGCGGATTGGCAGGCGGGCGGCCGTCGCCAAACGGCTCCCGGCGTGCGTCCCCACGCCCGGACCCATTCGCCCGGAGCTGAGGCCGATTTCGAGTTCGATGGCACCGGTTTCAGCGACTTCTTCGAAGCTTTTTTCGGTGGCGGGCGCGACGGTTTTGGCTCAAGCCGACAGTCAGCGGGCCGCACGAACGGAGAGGCGTCCTTTGCGCAGCCAGGCCAGGACATCGAAGCTGATTTACTCGTGACCCTGGAGGAGGCATTGCGGGGTTCGCAGCGCAAAGTGACCTTACGCAGACCAAGCAGCAACGGCGATGCCGAGCGCGTCGACACCTATCAAGCGCGCATCCCGCCCGGCGTGCACGATGGCCAGCGCATCCGACTCGCCGGGCAGGGTGGCGCGGGTCATGGGGGCGGCTCGGCGGGAGACCTTTATCTACGGGTGCGCCTCGCGCGCCATCCCGACTTCAGCGTGCAGGGAGCCGATCTCTACCACGAACTAAACCTCGCGCCTTGGGAAGCGGTGCTCGGGGTGCGGGCGAAGGTATCGACGCTGGATGGTGCCACCTCGCTGCGGGTGCCTCCAGGCACCGCCGCCGGCAGCCAGCTTCGTTTGCGCGGCCTCGGCTTGACGCGCGCGGACCACACGCGCGGCGACCTCTATGCCACCGTGCGGATTCAATCGCCGGGCGCGGTGTCGGAGGAGGAACGCGTCCTGTGGGAGCAATTGGCCCGTATTTCAACGTTCAACCCAAGGAGCGAATCATGAGCGAGCCACTTCCTGCCAAAGAATATTCGCTGACCCTGATTCGTGTGGACGAAGTAAATCGTCCCGCGTCTTATTCGCTCGAAGCCGCCGCCGGTCTGGCCGACGTGCATCCAGAAATGCTTCGGTATTATTGTCAAATGGGAATCCTCGGACAAGTGCGTGCGAAGGCTGATGCCGAACTGATCTTTGATGACGACGCGATCTACGAACTGCGGCGGTTCGAGCACTATCGCCAACACCACGGGCTAAACCGGAAGACGCTGAGACTGCTCTGCGAGCTGTGGCGAGAGGTCGAACGGTTGCGAAACGAAGTCCGATTTCTACGCGGCACATGAGTTGAATGCGGTGATGACCTCCATCGTGAGCCAGCCGAATTTTCTGTGGCGTTCGCAGCACAATCCAATATGAAAATTCGTCTGAAAGATTACCGCGTCGCGGAGCGCAACCAGATCGATCTTACGAAGTGGCCAACGAATATCGGCCCGCTTTACGAGTCGGAAAGGCACTACGAGAAGCATCTCGCCAAAGACGCCAAGGAGTTAGGAGATTTGCAGCGCATTCTCTTTGCATCTGGGCGCTACGCGGTGCTCCTCATTTTCCAGGCGACGGATGCCGCCGGAAAAGACGGTGCGATTAGCCACGTGCTGAGCGGCGTCCATCCGCAGGGCTGCGTCGTCCACGATTTCAAGCATCCGAGCGCGGAAGAACTGACGCACGATTTCCTGTGGCGCACCACGCGCCAGTTACCGGCGCGTGGGATGATCGGGGTGTTCAACCGCTCTTATTACGAGGAAGTGTTGGTCGTGCGGGAACACCATGCCATGCTGCTCAGCGAGAAGATCCCGAACGAAAAGGGTCATGATAAATCTGTCTGGAAGGGACGATACCGTTCCATCGTAGACCTGGAGGCACACCTCCATCGCAACGGCACGCGGATCGTGAAGTTTTACCTCCATCTTTCGAAGGAGGAACAACGCAAACGCTTCCTCGCGCGCATCGACGAACCCGACAAAAATTGGAAATTCAGCGAGGCCGACGTGACGGAGCGGGCCTTCTGGGACCAATACGTGAAACTCTACGAGGAGTGTCTGAGCGCCACGAGCACGAGGGTCGCGCCGTGGCACGTCGTGCCTGCCGATGACAAGTACAACGCCCGGCTTATCATTGCGCGGATCGTTATCGAAGCATTGAAGAGCCTCGACCTGGGTTACCCCGAGTCGACGCCTGCACGGCGGAGCGAACTCCAGGCAGTTCGTAAGAAGCTGACCGATGAGTGACGCCGTCTGATCGCGGTGGAGCGACCTCTTGCCGGTTGAGTCTTTTTCGCCGCAGGCCAGCTGGGCCCACGGCTTGGAGGAAAAATCGAGGGTTCGGCGGCCTGCGGCGAAAAATCAAACTCCGGCGAGGACCGGCTCTGAGCTGGCGGCGGCAACCTCGTGTTCTTCCAGAGAATCCGCGTTGGTGTCGCCGAGGATCTCCTTGGCGCGGGTCGTCTCGGCCAAGGTGCCGTGAGCAATCAGGACGAACTTGTCGGTCTTCAGTGCCGTCTCGTATTCCAGGATGCTGTCCTTGGGAATGCCCAAACTGTACAGGCCGGCACCGACCGCGCTCAGACCGCCGACCACCACCGCTCCTTCCAGCGCCGCGACAAGCCAGCCGACGATAGGCCCCGCGATCATCAGCGGCCCGATGCCGGGAATCATGAAGAACGCTCCCCCAAACAGGCATCCCCAGATCCAGCCCCAGAAGGCACCGGTCTTGCCCCATGACGCCATGCGGTCGCCGGTGTTGTAGTAGCCGACGACGTGTTCTTCGGTGTGGAAGTCCCGCCCGGCAATCGAGAGCTGTTTCATATCGAAGCCGGATTGCTGGAGTTCCTTGACGGCCGCTTCGGCGGCGGTGTGCGTGGGGTAGATGGCGACGACGGAATTGTTTTTGTTCATACGGAGTAACCTTGGTCAGACGGGATCGTGGAATCGATCACCGGGGAGAAGCTAGGATGCGAACCGAAACGCTGCCATTAGGTGTTCCACCCATGGAAGGATGACCAACGGTTAGTTAGTAGATCACCTTATATACAGGCTCGAAGAGACGACCGATGTTCGCCGTGGGTCGCTGGCCCAACCAGGGGGTGTTGCCGCTGTCGTGCTCAGACCGTGTGCCGCGTCCGCCGGGAGCTACACCCGCGGTGGATAATGAATCGAGCCTATGAATGAGTTGCAAGAAATGCACACGGTCACGACGACCCTCGCGCCGGAGATGCTCCGTAAAATGGATGCGTATTGGCGTGCGGCCAACTATCTGTCGGTCGGGCAGATTTACCTTTATAATAATCCGCTGCTCAAGCGTCCGCTCACGCTCGGCGACGTGAAGCACATGCTGCTCGGGCATTGGGGGACGACGCCGGGGCAGAATTTTATCTACGCGCATCTCAACCGCGTCATCAAGAAGTACGATCTCGACATGATCTACGTGTCCGGTCCCGGGCACGGCGGCCCGGCGGTCGTGGGCAACACCTACCTCGAAGGGACCTACAGCGAGGTTTATCCCAACATCAGCCAGGACGAAGCGGGCTTGAGGAAACTGTTCACGCAATTCTCGTTTCCCGGTGGCATCCCCAGCCATGCGTCGCCCGAAACCCCCGGCTCGATCCACGAGGGCGGCGAGTTGGGTTATTCCATCAGCCACTCGTTCGGTGCGGTGTTCGATAATCCCGGCCTGATCGTGGCGTGTGTCGTGGGTGATGGCGAGGCCGAGACCGGGCCGCTGGCAACGGCGTGGCATTCCAACAAATTCCTCGATCCCGTGACCGACGGCGCGGTGTTGCCGATCCTGCATCTCAACGGGTTCAAGATATCCAACCCGACCGTGCTCGCCCGCATCACCCACGAGGAACTCGAACAACTCCTGCGCGGATATGGCTGGACGCCCATTTTCGTCGAAGGCCACGAACCGGCGCTCATGCACGAGGCGATGGCGGCGGCGCTCGATACGGCGGTCGAACGGATCGAAGAATTTCAGCGGGACGCGCGCGTCCATGGCAACACGACGCGGCCCCGTTGGCCGATGATCGTCCTCCGATCTCCGAAGGGTTGGACCGGGCCGAAGGTGGTTGATGGCTTGCCGGTGGAAGGCACGTTCCGCGCGCACCAGGTGCCGCTCTCCGATCCGGCGAAGAGTCCTGAACATCTCCAGATGCTGGAAGACTGGCTGCGGAGCTACCGTCCCCAGGAACTTTTTGACGAGCAGGGCCGCCTGATCCCGGAATTGGCCGAACTTGCGCCCAAAGGCGAACGTCGCATGGGCTCGAATCCCCACGCGAACGGCGGCCTCTTGCTGCACGATTTGCACATGCCCGATTTCCGCGATTACGCGGTGGACGTGCCAATGCCGGGTACCGGCGGACCGGGCGATACGCATGTGCTCGGAAAGTTCCTGCGCGACGTGACGAAGTTCAACGATGAGCAAAAGAATTTCCGGGTCTTCGGCCCCGACGAGACGATTTCCAACGGCTTGGAATCCCTCTTTGAAGTGACCCCGCGCCAGTGGGACGCCGACACCGTGCCGGGAGATGAGTTTCTCGCCCCGACCGGCCGCGTGATGGAGATGCTCAGCGAGCACCAGTGCGAGGGTTGGCTGGAGGGCTATCTGCTCACCGGGCGGCACGGGTTGTTTAATTGCTACGAAGCGTTCATCCACATCGTCGATTCGATGTTCAAC
>CAXTVY010000167.1:0-9785 GCA_964247665.1 uncultured Chthoniobacterales bacterium
CGCCGCTGGCCTCGTGGCACATGTTCGAGCAGTCGGGGAAGTTGTTGGTGCCGAACTGGCGGACGAAGAGCTGGTACAGGAACGCCGCCTCGTTGTTCGTGCGTCCGCTGGTGTAGAAGGCGGCGGCGTCGGGTGAGGGCAGCGCGTTCAACTCGCTGGCCAACAGCTTGAACGCCTCTTCCCAGGTGGTTTCCTCGTAGTGCGTGCCGCCCTTACGCTTGAGCATCGGGGTGGTGAGCCGCCCCTGCTGGCCGAGCCACAGGTCGCTCTTGGCCTGGAGTTCCGCGATGGAATACTTCGCGAAGAAGTCACCCGCGATGCTGTGCCTGGTCGCCTCGTCGGCCACGGCCTTGACGCCGTTTTCGCAGAATTCGAAGATTTTCCTACCCTCGTCCGGGCTGGGCCACGCGCAGCTCTGGCAGTCGAAACCGTTCTTCTTGTTGACTTCCAGCCAAGTCTTCAGGCCGCGCACGGCCCCCATCTCGCGCAGGGTGAAACGCAAGCTCTGGTAAACGGCGGGCATCCCGGCCGCGACGTGGTGGACGTGGCCGAGGCGGGCCCCCTCGGTTTCTTCGACCGGCTCGGCACCGGGTACGTCCGCGAGGTGGGCGTCCGCGGCGGGTGCCGTCTTGGGTGTGCCCGTGCCGATGTGGCTGGGCTTCTGCGCCACGGTGTCGAGTTGCTGGTCGTGAGCCGGGTCAACGTCTTTGGCGGGATCGGGAGCGTGGGTGGTGTGCGTGTCCATATGGGGGGGGAAAGCCAGGTCAGAGAGAACGGGAAGCGAGGACCGGGCCCGTGCGGTCGGCGTCCGCCGTGGTCGCCACGGCGGAATCGCCGTCCGCTGCCGGTTGGATGCGTCGTTCGCCGGAGTAGATGTTAAACCTGCCGCCGCGCACGAAGCCCAGCAGCGTCATGCCGTGCGCGGCGGCCAGTTCAACGGCCAGGCTTGAGGGTGCGCCCACGGCCGCCAGGATGGGCAACCCGGCGGCGAGCGCCTTCTGCACCAGCTCGAAGCTGGCGCGCCCGCTGACGAAGAGCAGCCGGTCGCTGATGGGCAGCGTGGCCCCGCCGAGCAGTTGTGAGCCGACGAGTTTGTCCACGGCGTTGTGGCGGCCCACGTCCTCGCGCCGGGCCACGAGCCGCCCGGCCGGGTCGAACAGGGCCGCCGCGTGCAGCCCGCCGGTCTGGTCGAACACGGCCTGGGTCTCGCGCAGCGTGGCCGGGAGCCCGTGGATCGTGGCGGCGGCGAACACCGGCCCGGCAGTGGCGACCCGCGCCTGCCCGCCGATGTTCAGCGCGGCGATGGACGATTTGCCGCACACCCCGCAGCTCGACGTGGTGTAGAAATGCCGCTCCAGCCGCCCGAGGTCCACGGGCACGCCGCCCTTGAGTTCCACCCGCACGACGTTCTCATCCTCGGTGCGGATGGCGTCGATCTGTGCGGCATCCGCGACGATACCCTCCGTGAACAGGAAGCCGGCGGCGAGTTCCTGGTCCGCGCCGGGCGTGCGCATCGTGATGGACACGCTCTTGTGTACGCGCCAGCCCTTGCGCTCGTAGCCCAACTGGATTTCCAGCGGTTCCTCGACGGCGAGCAGGTCCTCGCGCGGATCCGTGGCGTGGTCGCCCTCGACGCGCACGATCAGGCTGCGGATGATGCTTCGCTCCGTGGACATGGCGGCAGGGATGAGCCACGCCACACGGAAGGGAGAAGCAGCCGGGGGGGAGCCGGGCGGCGGGTCGCTTCAATCTTAAATTAATTGCCCGGCTGGCGCAAGTGGTTGTTCGCCGCGCTTGCGGACAGAAAGGCAAATCTCCGCAGATTTTGCCGGTTGCGGAAGGGCACGAAATCCAGCCAGAAATCTTCGCGCCAGTCCTGCTTTTTCAATCTGCGGAAACCCGCGCCATCCACGGACGAACGATCCGGTGCGCCCGGCGAGGATTGCGCGCGAGGCGTTGTCCATTACATTGTCGGCAGCCGCGCTGGACCACCGTCCGCACGGCTCCGAACCTGTTTCCCCCGCCGCGATGCTCCAGCTTCCATTGCGAGTTCTGCACCTCTACATCTCGCCCGGCCACAATTATTTTGGCCGCCACGGCAAATCGCCGGGCGAGAGTCCCACGCTGGAGGTGCCCGAGGTCCGCTGCGTGCCGGGCCGGGGCATCGAGGGCGACCGTTTCTTTGGCTTCAAGGAGAACTATAAGGGGCAGATCACGTTCTTCGAGGACGACGTGTACCGGCGGCTCTGCGAGGAGCTGGCCGTGCACGACAAAACTCCCGCCGCTTTCCGCCGCAACGTCCTGTGCGCGGGCGTGGACCTGAAGACGCTCTACGGCCAGGATTTCGAGGTGCAGGGCGTCGTGTTCCGGGGCCGGGAGGAGTGCCGCCCTTGCTACTGGATGGACCAATCGTTTGGTCCCGGCGCGGAGGCGGCCCTGCGAGGGCACGGCGGCCTGCGGGCGGAGATCGTGAGCGCGGGCGTGTTGCGCGTGGATTCGCAGGCATGACGGCGGACTCCCGCGACCTGGCGCTGGGCCCGGCGCGCGTGCTCGTCGATGGGCAGGACGCGGTCCTCGACGCCCGGCTCGCGCTGTTTCACCGCACGGAACGCTGGCTCGCCGTGGCGGACGTGCACTTTGGCTATGAACTCAGCCAGCGCGCCGCCGGGGGGCTGTTCCCGATGTGGGGGATGGAAAGCATCGAGGCGCGGCTGCGTGCGCTGTTGGAGGATTACCGCCCGGCGCGCCTGATCGTGGCGGGCGACTTCGTGCACGACCGCACGGCACGGCTGCCCGCGCTCGCGCTCTTGGAACGGTTGCGCGCGGCAGGCGGCGGGTGCGAGGTCGTGCTGGTCGCGGGCAACCACGACCGCCCGGCATTCACGGCCGGCGAGTTGCGGCGCGAGTTCGTCACGGACCGCTTCTACTTCCACCACGGCGACGGCCCCGCACCGGCGGCGGAAGCACTCGGCGGCCGGACGGCGATCATCGGCCACCATCATCCGGCGGCGACGTTGCGCGACGGCGCGGGCCTGGCGATCAAGCTGCCCGCCCTCGTGCAGATGGACGGGAAGTGGGTGCTGCCCGCCTTCTCGCCGTGGGCGGCGGGGGGCGGGGGAGGCTTCGGACGGGGCGCGCGCAAGTGGTTGTGCAGCCCCCGGCGCATCCTGCCGCCGCGTTGAGCCCGGGTAGAATGACCTGCTGCTAGCTCGTGGTGGTAAAACTACGCGATCACCCATTATATCCCCGAGCGGATAAAGCGGCAACAAAACAGCCTCGAACGCAAAATGCTGCGATTCAGAGCCTAAAACGTAGTGGTGGTGCCTACATTTCACCAACATGCTATCTAAACCTACCCCCCCTCCGGTACGCATCATCGTGACGGACGACCACGAGTGGATCCGTCAGATCCTCGTGCAGGTCGTCCAGCAGACGTTACCCGCCGCCGAGGTGGTCGAAACCGAGGATGGCTTGGCGGCGCTGAAGGCATACCGGAGCGGGCGTTGCGATTTCCTGATCACCAACCACAGTATGCCGCATCTCGACGGTGCGGAACTCATCCGGCTGGTGCGCCAGGAAACGCCCGGGCTGCCCATCGTCATGGTCTCCGTCAAGCCCGAGGTGGAGTCTGAAGCACTGGCGGCGGGTGCGACTTGGTTCCTGACCAAGACGCAGATCATGGAGCGCCTGCCCAATTTACTGCTCAGGCATACTCGCCACGTCACGCCGGATTGAAGTAGGGGGACGCCGCCGCTTCAAAGCACCACGTCGAGCACCGCCGCCGCCGCTTCTCCGGCCGTCACGATCTTCATGCACCGCAGGTCCAGCGGGCACTCCTTGAGGAAGCACGGGCTGCACTCCACCTGATGCCGCAGAATCCGCACGCGCTCCGGCGGTGCGAGCGGCCCCGTCAACCCGGGGTCCGTGGACCCGAACACCGCCACGACCGGCACGCCCAGATAGGCCGCGAGATGCATCGTGCCCGTGTCGTTGGTCAACAGCGCGTCGCAACTTTGGATGGCCGTCATCAACTCGGCCAGCGTCGTCCGGCCGATCAGGTTCTCGCAGGGCTGGCCCTCGCCGAGCGCCGCGGCGATCTCCGCGCCGATCTCCCGGTCTTTTTCCACGCCGAAAAGCACCCACTCGCACGCGCGCTCCGTCGCCACCAGCCGCGCGGCTTCCGCGAAGCGCTCCGGCAGCCAGCGTTTTGTCGGGCCGTACTCCGCGCCCGGACAGATCCCCAGCCGCAGCCACCCGCCGCGCTCCGGTGGTGCGGCCGCCGGGTCGCGCGCGGGAGGTTCGCCGTAAAGCGGTACGTCCTCCGCGCCAATCGACGTGGCGATGTGTGCGTACCGGCGGGACTGGTGCTCCCGGCCCTGGTGCCGCCGGACGGTTTCCGGACGCGGTTCGCCACCCTGCTTTTCCCCGTCGTCACGCGGCTCCTTGACCACCTGGTTGAGCAACTTCCGGCGCCGGTGCCCGGCGTAGCCCACCCGCCGCGGCACCCCGGCCAGCCACGCCTCCAACGCCGCGCGCAGGGAGTTGGGAAACAGCACCGCCACGTCGAACGGACCCGCCGCCTTGATCGTTCGTGCCACGCCGAACACGCCCGCACCTTTTTCGATGGGCAGCACCTCCGCCACGCCCGGCACCGCGCGCCATAGGTCCGCCAGCTTGGCCGGGCAGAGGATCGTCACCCGCGCGTCGGGCCGTCCGCGCGCGATGGCCTGGACCGCCGGGATCGTCAGCACGGCGTCGCCGAGCCAGTTCGTGGAGCGGACGAGAATGCGGAACGGCTTGAGCGTGTCGGTGGGCAAGGGCGGGGGCAGCATGATGCCCCGCCGGTAGGTGGCGAGCAAAAATTTTGGCCGGGGCGTCTTCCAGCGGTTGTGGACCCAGAACCAGTCGGCGGGCGCGCGGTCGATCTGTGCGGCGAGCACGCCGTTGAGCCGCGCCGTCAGCGCGTCGGCCCCGAGCGTCGCGCCGTCCGCGCCTTGCGTGGACACGGGCGGCGAGATGACCACCCGCCAGCGCCCCACGCCGCCGGTCTGCACGGCCATGGGCAGCAGGTCGGCCTCCGTGCGCAGCGCCAGCAGCGCCGCCAGGGTGGACGTGGACGCCAGCCGCCCGAAGAACGGCGTCCACACGCCGCCGTCGCCCGCGTGTTGATCCACCAGCACGCCCAGCGCGCCGCCCGCGCGCAGGAACGCCGTCGGCGCGCTGAAGCCCTTGTGCCGGTTGAAGAGCTGGACCTTGCGCCGGGCCCGCTGGATGTGCGCCTCGATGTAGCGGTTGCCGAGCGGCTGGTACACTGTGCCCCATTTCTCGTCGGGCAGGTACTGGCACAACTGGGCGAACAGCTCCCAGTTGCCGATGTGGCTGATGACGAGCACGATGCCCTTGCGCCGGGCGAACGATGCCAGGATGTTTTCCAGGCCGTCCACGTCCGCGACCTCGCGCAGCCGGGCGGCGTCGAACTTCTCGGTCTTGATGCTGCACAGCAGGTTCGCGCCGAGCGTGAGGAAGTGCTGGCGGGCGAGCACCCGGATTTCGCGCGGCGATCTCTGCCCACCGTAGGCAATGGTCAGATTATGGACCGCCAGCCGCCGGTACGGGACTGCGAAAACGTACCCGACCCATCCCAGGGCTTGCCCCAGCCGGAACACCACAACAAGCGGCAGCGCCGCGATCAGCAGCGTGAACCCGCGATAGAGGAGGTAAACGGCGTAATCCATCGGTCAGGCAGCGAAGCTGCCGGTCGTGAACCAGGGGAGGGATGGCTCCCGGAGCCACTTCCAAACTGTCGGGGACGACCATGCCGCCCACGTGACGTTTTCATTCGCCGGAAGGCAGACGGTCTGGGATTGGCTCGGACCCTCATCCCCACCCCGGGACGACCGCCGCTTCGCGGCTACCCGGAAAATCTCCCATTGGTCATTGGTCATTGGGCCTTGGTCATTTCTTCCGCAAATACATGTCCCGCACCGGATGCACGTCCAACAGGTTGGGCCGCAGGCCGCCGAGCTTGTGGTCGTCGTAGAGCTGGATGCCCACATAGTAGTACAACGGGCAAATCGGCGTCTGGTCGCGGACCAGAATCGTCTCCGCCCGCTGGAAAATCTCCAGCCGCCGCGCGTGGTCCGTCTCGCTGGCGGCTTGCGTGATCAACGCGTCGTACCCCGCGTCCGACCAGCCGCAGCGGTTGTTGCCGCTGCCCGTCACCCACATCTCCAGGAACGTATTCGGATCATCGTAGTCACCCACCCAACTCGACCGCGCGAGATCGTAATCCAGGTGACCCATGCTGCTCAGGTACACCTTGTTTTCCAGCGGACGCAGGCCCATGACAATGCCCAGTTCCCGCTCGAACATGCTCTTTAGCTCGATGCCGATGTACTTGTTCTGCTCGCCCTCGTTGTACAGGAACGCGAACGGAGGGAAGCCTTTCCCGCCCGGGTACCCCGCCGCCGCCAGGAGCGTCCGCGCGCGGGCGGGATTGTAACCCAGGAACGTGCCGGGCGGCCGGTAGCCCGCCGTGCCGGGCGGCACGAAGCCGTCCGCGGGCACCTCGCCCGCCTTCGTGATCTTTTCCGTGATGAGCCGTTTGTCGATCACCAGCGCGAGCGCCTGCCGCACGCGCGAATCGTTGAACGGCGGGCGCGTGCAGTTGAAGCGCAGGAACAGGTCGCCCAGGAACGGGGCGGAATGAAAATACGCTTTCCGGCGCAGTTCACCGACGAGGTGCGGCGGCACGAGCCCCTTGTCCATGATGAGGTCTGCCAGCCCGCTGCTAAAGAAGTTCAGCGCCACGTTGGCCTGGTTGATCGGCAGGGCATCGACGGTTTCCAGGTGCACGGCGGCGCGGTCCCAGTACCCCGGGTTGCGGCGCAGGCGGATGCGCTCGTTGAGCCGCCATGTTTCCAGCAGGAACGGCCCGTCCGTGACGATGTGCTCGGGGCGCGTCCAGGCGTCGCCCCAGCGCGCCACTGCTTCCCGGGGCACGGGCGCGAACGCGGGCAGGCAGCACAGGTCCAGGAAATACGGCGTGGCGTGTTCCAACTCGACCCGCAGCGTCGCGTCGTCGAGGGCGTGGACGCCGACCTCGTTGAAATCGGTCAGGTGGGCGTCGGGATCGTTGAAACGTTGCCCATTTTTGAGGCAGTAGAGCTGCCCGGCATACTGCGCGGCGTTCGCGGGCGTGAGCACCCGTTGCCAGGAGCGCACGAAGTCGGGCGCGGTCACGGGCTGGCCGTCGCTCCAGCGGGCGTCGGGGCGCAGGTGGAAGGTGTACTGCGTGCCGTCAGGCGAAACGTCCCAGCGTGCGGCCACGCCGGGCCGGGGCTGGCCGTCGGCGTCGAAGCTCGTCAGACCCTCGAACAACGCATACGCCAGGCGCATGTCGCTCTGGCCGGACATCAGCGCCGGGTCGAGCGTTTCCGGCTCCGCGCCGTTGATGAACACGAGGTCCGCGCGCGGAGCCTTTTTACCTTCACAACCAGCGGCGAGCAGGGTCAGCGCGGCCCCGGCCAGCAGCGCGCCCGCGTACCGCCAGTGCGCCATCGCGTAAACGGGAGAAAGTTACTGTGCCGGAGTGGTCGGCACGTCGGCCGGGGTCGGCATGGGGGTCGGCTCGGCGATGACCGGGGCGGAGACCGCTTGCGTGCTTGGCGGGACGACAGGTTCGACCGCGGGTGCGGCGCTCGGGGCAGCCGAAGGCGCGGGGGCGATGACCGCAGCCGGGGTCGGCGCGGGAGCTGCCGTGGGCGCGTCACCAAGCAAGGAAGCCGGTGTGATCGAAGGAACGGGAGCCGGAACGGCCGCTGCGGTGGGGGCCGCGCCGGGCGTCGGCAGGACAACCGGGCTCGGCATCGCCGTGACGGGCGCGGCGGGTACGACCATTGGGGCGGCAGGCACGGCGGGCACGATCAACGGGGCAGCAGGAAGGACAGGCGCGGCGACCGGCGGGGTGGCCACGGGGGCATCGCCGTTGGCGATGGCCGGGGCGGCGACGTTGGGCTCGGCCAGGGGCGCGGCGACCTTGTTGGCCGGGTTGCTGGCGGGCACCCGGTGCTCGGCGGGGCTCTGGCGCAGTTCCTGGCCGATGACCGTCTTGTTGTCGTAGCGGTGCGAATACAGGTAGGCCAGCAGGATCGTCAGCACGAAGAAGACACCGCCCATCCAGGTCGTGAACTTCACCAGCACGCCGCTGGCCGCTCCGCCGAACGTGCTTGAGATGGTGTCGGAGGCAAATGCGGTGCCCCGGACCTCGGTCCCGGGCCGCTGCAACAGCACGACCACGAGGAGCAGGAAGGAGACGAAGAGAAAGATCGTCAGCAGAAAGTTGATCAGGAGGTTCATAACTCTGGGAAAAGGCGGCCAATCTCGCGCAGCCCCATTCGCTTGTAAAGCCTGACCGCCGCCACGGCGGAAATGCCCAGGAGAATGCCCGAAGCCCGAGTGTCTAATGGACCAGCCTGGCAGGGGGGCGCACGGATCAGCGGGCATCCAGCGCCGCGCGGATCTCCTCGCGCGCCATGGACGCCGCGTCGCTGTGCTCCGCCCCGGCGACAGACACGAAGCGCACGAACCCCGGGTGTGCCGCCGCCAGCGCGCGGCCCATGGCGGGCGGCACGAGGTCGTCCTCGTCGCCGTGGAAGATCAGCACGGGCGGCGGCACCGGTCGCGCGGCCAGTTCGTCCAGGCGCGCGAGGTTGTCAAAATTGCCCAGTAACAGCCAGCACAGCGGCCAGCCCACCGTACCGCGCGACGCCTCGCGCACGCTGCTGTACCGCGACACGAGAACCACCCGGCTTCCCGCCGGGCACCGCGCCGCGAACTCCAGCGCCACGCCCGTCCCCATCGAATGCGCCAGCACGCCCAGCCGCCGGCCGTCCGCCGCCAGCGCGCGGGTCAGCGCCGGGCCGTCCGGCTGGCCCGACCGTTGCGCCAGCGCGCCCAGCGCGCCATCCACGTTCTCGCGGATGGAGTTCGGCGACGGGTGTCCCTGGCAGCGGCCGTAGCCGGGGTAATCAATCAGGAGGTACGCTCCGCCCGGGTCGGCCTGGTCGCGGACTATGTCGTCCCAATCTAACGCCAGCGAACCGTTGCCCGCGAACAAAACCCACAGCGACGAAGGCAACGCGCGGCCGTCGTGCGGCGGGGCGTAGAACGCGGTCTGGCTGCCCTGCGCGGTGCCAAACGTGAGCGCCACGAGCGGGCGCGAGAAATTTTCCACCTCGCCGCGCGCGTATGCCCGCGGGTGCCAGAGCAGGCGGTCCTGAAAGAGAAACAGGATCAGGGTGCCCAGCACGATCACGCCGAGCACGATCCGCAACGTGCTCCAGAGCCCCTGTCGGAGCCGGGTCCGGATGGATGGCCGGGGGTTATCCTTCATCCCGTCACCATGTCCCCGGGCCGGGCCACTGCCAGCCGTTATTTCCTTCCCTTTTGGGCCTTGGGCATTCGAGCCCGGCGGGCTCACCGCACGTCCGCCTGCGAAAGCCGGAACTCCACGGGAGCCGCTGCCACGGGCGTCAGGCGCTGATTTTCCAGGTAGGCGATGGCCTTGCGCGCTGATTGACCCAGTTCCGTGGCCCCGCCGAATTCGCTGACCAGCTCCTGCAACACGCTGATCGCCTCCGGCTTGTGCTTCTCGGCCATCGCCTGGATCGCCGAGGTCCGCATCAGCGGGGTCATCTGGCTGGCGCGCGCCCAGTCGGGCAACATCTGCAAGGCCACGTCCGGGTAGTACCGCCCGATGCCATACAGCGCGTAATGCCGTGTGC
>CAXTVY010000168.1:0-9780 GCA_964247665.1 uncultured Chthoniobacterales bacterium
GTGGTACGGCGGGTCAATTACAACGCTATCGTCGGAGAATTACCGTCCGTGGCGATTGCGCCTCCGTTTGTACCAAAGGCAGAGTGCGACGTGGTTGACACGCTCCAACCCGGCCCCGAGGCGCGACACGCCAACTATTTTTCCACGCTCGTCCGGCCCCGGGACTTCGATCCCACTGCCACGCGCAAATATCCCGTGATCGTGGACGTGTACGGCGGCCCCAGCCACCAACAAGTCGTCGCATCCATGCGCTCCTACCTGCTCGACCAGTGGCTGGCCGACCAGGGGTTCATCGTCGTGGCCATCGACGGGCGCGGCACGCCGGGGCGCGGGCGCGACTGGGAGCGCGCCATCGCCGGGCACTTCGGCAGCGTGCCGCTGGACGATCAGGTCGAGGCGTTGAAATTGCTCGGAGCGCAGCATCCCGAGATGGACCTGGAACGGGTCGGCATCACGGGCTGGAGCTTCGGCGGGTACATGTCGGCGCTGGCCGTGCTGCGGCGGCCGGACGTATTCAAGGCGGCCGTGGCAGGCGCGCCCGTGACCGACTGGATGGACTACGACACCTGCTACACCGAGCGTTACCTCGGCGTGCCCGGCGACGGTCGTTACCCGGACGCGTACAAGGAAGGCTCGCTGCTCACCTACGCGGACCAGCTCAGCCGCCCGCTGCTGCTCATCCACGGCACGGCGGACGATAACGTGTACTTCCGCCACAGCCTGAAGCTGGAGGAGGCACTGTTCTGCGCGGGCAGGCAGGCGGAGTTCCTGCCCTTGAGCTCCTTCACGCACATGGTGCCCGACCCGGTGGTCCGCACGCGGCTGGAGGAGCGGATCGCGCAGTTCTTCCACGCGCACCTCGACAAGCCATAACGCCGGGCAGCCGCTGCGCGGCGGCCGGAAATTGTTATTCCTCCGTGCCATCCGGCGACACGGCGGTGTCCGGGTCGGGCACGGGCCGTAACACCACCGCCGCCTCGGCCGGGAACCGCCAGCCGCCATCCGTTTCCACGGCGGCGGGACCGTAACCGCCGTAGAGCGGGCGTTCGCTCGTCCAGAGCGTCTCCCAGCGGCGGCCCCAGGGCGGGGCGAGCAAGGGCTCGGGTGCGGGCTCCAAATTCAGGAGGCGGCCGAAGTTGACCACCAACAGGCGGTCGTCGTCGCCGCCCATCTTCTCGCCGAAAAAGCGCAGCACGAACGCCTCGGACCCGAGCACCGCGCCGTCCACCCCGCCGATGCGCTGCCCGGTGAACGCCGGGTCCTCGCGCCGCAGGCGCAGCAGGTCGCGGTGCAGCGCATAGATCGCGGCGTGGGTCTCGCGCTCGGAGAAATCCAGCTTGCAGCGCGCGAACGTGTCGGCCCCGAACGGGTCGGCCAGGAGCGCCTGCGTTTCGTCGCTGGCGAACGACGGGAAGATTTTCAGGCCCTCCGCCCGGCCTTTGCGGATGGGGCCGTGCAGGTCCTGGCCCATGTCGTTGAAGTAGAGAAAATCCGCCGACGCGCCGAATTCCTGCCCCTGGAAGAGCATGGGCGTCCACGGCCCGAGCAGCAGCAGCGCCGTCATGGCGCGGTACTTCGCGGGCGAGGTCTGGAAGCGCAGCCGCTTGCCGTCGCCCGTGTTGGCGATCTGGTCGTGGTTCTCGATGAACGCCACGAACGCCGCCGGCGGCACGCCGAAGCCGGGCATTCCGCGCCGTTTCTGGTGGAAAACGTACCGCTGCCCCTGGTAGAGGTAGCCGTATTTCGCCGACGAGATGAACTCCTGCGGCGTGCCGTGGTAATCGCAGAAGTACGATTCGTTGCGGCCGGTCAGCGCGACGGTGGCGCTGTGGTGGAAATCGTCGTTCCACAGGCCGTCGAGCCCGTCGCCGCCTTCCTCGGGCGGGCGCACTAGCCGGGTCGCCTGCGGCTCGTTCTCGGCGATCATGATCAACTCGCGCCCGCTGGCCGCCGCGCGCGCTTCCCGCACGATGGCGGCGAGGATGTATTCGGGCGACGAGTCGATGATGCTCTGCGTCGCGTCGAAGCGGAAGCCGTCGAAGTGGAACTCCTCGATCCAGTAGCGTGCGTTGGTGATGAAGAACTCGCGCACGGGCCCGGCGTCGGCGTCGTCGAAGTTGAGCGCCTCGCCCCATTCGCACGGGTGGCGGTCGGTGAAATAATGCTCCGCGAAGGCGCGCAGGTAGTTGCCGTCCGGCCCGAAGTGGTTGTAGACCACGTCGAGGATGACGGCCACGCCCGCGGCGTGCGCGGCATCGACGAACGCGCGCAGGTCGTCCGGGGTGCCGTAGACGTGTGCCGGGGCGAAAAAATCCACGCCGTCGTAGCCCCAGTTGTGCTGCCCGGCGAACTCGTTGACGGGCATCATCTCGATGACCGTCACGCCCAGGCGCGCCAATTCGGGCAGTTCGCGGGCGGCGGCGGCCCAGGTGCCCTCGGGGGTGAACGTGCCGACGTGCAGCTCGTACATGACCTGCCCGCGCAACGGGCGGCCTTTCCACGCGGCGTCGGTCCAGCGGAACGCCGCCGGATCGACGACGCACGACTGGTTGTGCGGGTCGAGCGGCTGGGAGCGGGATGCCGGGTCGGGGTAGAGCTGCACGCCGCCGTCGATGCGGAAGCGGTACAGCGCGCCCGCGCCCGCCTCGGCGTGGCCGGAGAAGTACCCGCCTGCCTCCGGCTCCAGCGGGACGACGACGGGCGCGGAATCGCGGTTGCCGTCGGGCTGGACGGCGGCTTCGAGGGTCCTGGCGCTGGGGGCCCAGACGCGGAAGTGTGTCCGGCCTGGAGCGATCAGTTCGGCTCCGATGGGATAGCGGCGAGAGGGACGATCATGCGGCATACACCGCATCAATCGCAGGGTTGGCGCGCCCCGGCCGCCTGGGGCGAAGGCAGAAGGCAGAAGGCAGAAGGATGAAGGACGGACATCAACAGGCACACGTTATTTCCTATGACCAGTCCTTTGCCTCTTCTCTTTCGGCCTGCGTGTCTCTGCGTTTGAGCCCTGTTTGCCGTTACCCGATGGTCCGCCTTCTGCCTTCATCCTTTCAACGCCTTGCGGCTGCGCCAGAAGCCGATGGTCAACACGACGAGCGTCAGCCCCAGCCACACCGGCAGCCACGGCAGCGTGCGCCCGAACGTCTGCTCCGGGCTGCCGCCGTCGCGCAGGGCGCGCAACGCCCCCGCGAACGCCAGGCTGACCAATCCGTAGCCGAGGTTGAACGCCAGCCCCTTGAACGAGAGCACCGTCGCGCGGTGGCGGGATTCCACGGCGGCGTTGAGATAGTACGACACGAGATAACCCAGCGCCGACATTGCCATGCCCAGCGGCACGGCGAACACCACGCCCCAGACCGGCCACCGCAAGGCCACGCCCGCCAGCGAGGCCAGGATCACGGCGGCCAGGAGCGCGAAGTTCCCCGCCGCGCCCCCCCGCGTGACCACCCGGCGGCCCACCGGCGACACTGCCAGCCCCCGCCAGCCCAGGGCCGCACCGATCAGGCCGTAGCTGGCGGCAGGCAGGCCGATCAGCCGGTAGTACGAACTCCCGAACGTCAGGAACAGGCGGACAATGCTATCCAGGGTCAATCCCGCCAAAATGGCGAACAGCGCCAGCGGGGTGCGCGCGATCCAGCCGCCCGCGGCGAGCAGGTGCGACAGGGCTCCCCGGGCCCCGGCCCCGTCTGCGGCCGGGGTGGCAGGGGCCGCCCGCGGCCCGGGCTCGCGCAGACCAAGCGCGACCACCAGCGCGGCCACGGCGGAAAGGAAGTTCAGGTAGATGGGGAAGCGCAGCGTCGTACCCTGGCCGAAGTGCGTGCCGAGGAAACGGTTCAGGAACGCCGGGTCGTACACCGCGCCGCCCACCAGCATCGCCACGACGAAACCCAGCGACTGCCAGCGGGTCACCTGGTCGAGCACCCGCGGCCATTCCTGCTCGCGTCCGCGCTCGGCCAGGGAGTCGAAGACCAGCGCCTCGTCGGCCCCGCTGGCCATGCCTTCCGCCGCGCCCGAGAGGAGCCGGTTGGCCAGGCAGCACAGGAACAGCGCCGTGCCGCCGTGCCGTGGCGCCACGCCGAGCAACACCATCTCCACGACCATCGACCCCGCCGCCGCGACGACCAGCGGACGGCGGCCGACGCGGTCCGCGAGCACCCCGGCGGGCAGGTCCACGGCGACGATGGCCAGCGCCCAGGCGAAGTTCAGCAGCGTGTACTGGGTGGCGCTCAGGCCCAGGTCCAGGAACAGCACGGCCAGCACGGGATAGTAGAATCGCGCGTTGAAGAGCACGCGGAACCACACGAAACGCCGCCAGTTGCGGTCGGCGGGGTCGGCCGCGGTAGTGGGAGTCGGCATCTTCAGGATCGCACGACGAAGCGGCTGATGCCGCCCGCCCCTTTCTCCACCACGATCTGCGTCGGGATGCGCTCCTTGAGCAGTTCGACGTGGGAGATGACGCCCACGGTCTTGCGGTCGCGCCGCAGGTTGTCCAGGGCGGAGATGGCCAGGTCGAGGCTGTCCGCGTCCAGGGTGCCGAAGCCCTCGTCGATGAACAGCGATTCGATGCGCACGTTGCGTCCGGCGAGGTCCGCCAGCCCCAGCGCCAGGGCCAGGCTCGACAGGAAACTCTCCCCACCCGACAGGCTGGCCAGGGGGCGCGTGACGCCCGCCTGGTAATGGTCCACGATGTCCAGGTCCAGTTCCTCGCCCGGACGGCGGCGCAGTTCGTAACGCTCGTTGAGCCGGGCCAGGTGCCGGTTGGCGCGGCGCACGAGCAGGTCGAGGGAAATGCCCTGGGCGTACCGGCGGAACTTCGCGCCGTCAAAAGAGCCGATGAGGCCCTGGAGGCGGCTCCAGACGGTCAGCCGCTCCCGTTCGAGCGCCAGGGCCGCCGCGCCGGCCGCGTGTTGCTGGCGGCTGTCGTCGTCCCGGGTGAGTTCCGCCTGCCGCTGGCCGATGTCGGTCAGGAGGTCGCGGCAGAGTTGTTCGGCGGCGGCGTGTTGCGGTTCTAGTGCGGCGGCCTCGTCTCCGGTCGTGCCGTCGGCGCGCAGGGCGGCGACGCGGCCCCGGGTGGTCTCCAGGCTGCCTTGCAACTCGCTGCCCCTCTGGTCCAACTCCCGTTCGCGGGCGTCGAGCCGTGCCGCCGTGGCGTCATCGAGCCGTCCGGCGCGCAGGTCGGCCAGGGCGGGGAAATCCGAGGCGGCCAACGCGGCGGCCAGAGCGTCTTCGAGCGCCTGCGCCTGCGCCTGCGCTTCCGCCGCTTCCTGCCGCTGCCGGGAAACGGCGGCGTGGGCCAACCGGGTGCCGGTCTCGCTGGACCGCACGGCGTTCGCGGCCTCTTCGAGTTCCCGCCAGCCGCCGGGTGGCACCTGCCCGTCAGCGGGGTCGCCGGGAGCCACCGCCGCGCGGAGTTCGTCTGCCCGGCGCGTCAGTTCCGCCAGGGCTTCGCCGCAGGTTGCCACGTCGCGTCCGGCGGCGGCGAGTTCGTTTTCCGCCTCGCTCCGCGCGAGGGTCTGCGCGCGGTGGAACCGCTGTTGCTCGCCAAGCGCACGGATCACGGCGGGTTCCTGGCCTGCCCCTGGCAAGGAGTGGCCGAACGGGGCCAGCCGGTCCGTCATGGATGCGGCGGCGGCGTCCAGCGCCTGCGCCGTGGCGCGGAGGCTGGCCGTTTCGCGGGCGGCGGCGGCGTGCAGGTCCTGCTCCCGCCGCGCCGCCGCCCCTTCGGCGGTGGCGGCGGCCTGCGCGGCGTGATCCGCCTTCAGGCGTGCGATTTCCTGGTCCTGCACCGTCTTTTCGGCGGCCTGGAGCCGGATCAGTTCCGCCTGGAGGCATTTCTGCCGGGCAGCGGCGTCGGCGGCGGCGGCCTGGAGGGTGCCGGGGGCGTCGTCCGGCAGGTTCAGGTCCCTGGCCAGCCGGGCGATCCCGCCCACGGTGGCGGCCAGCTCGGAGTCGGCCCGGCGGATACCCTCGGCCAGCAGGGTCCGGCGCGCGTCGGCACCCGTTTGCGCCGCCCGGGCGGTACGCAGGGCGGCGTTCAGTTCCTTGATCCGCATGACCGTCTCCGCGAGCGCCGCCTCGATCTGCGTTTGGCTGAACTTCGGCTGGTAGCCGTGGGCGAACGGATGCTCCCGGGAGCCGCACAACGGGCATTCCGCGCCGGGCCGGAGCCGGGCGCGCTGCTCCTCGTAGCTCTGCAAGATTTTCGACTGCTGGAGGTGATCGTCCTGCCAGGCGCGCTCGTGCTCGGCGGCCTGCTGTTTCCCTTCCAGTTCGGCCACGGTTTCCACGGCCGCCGCCAGGGCGATTTCTTCCGCCACCAGCTTGCCGCGGTCGGCCGCGAGCTGGCTGGCCCGCTCCACACGTTGCGCGGCCTGCGTGGCGAGCCCGCGCAATGTTTCGAGCCGGGCGCGGAGAGCTTCCAGCTCAATCGCGCGGCCCCCGGCCGTGCCGCCCGCCAGGAGGGTTTGCACCCCGGCCTGCGCCGACTCCTCCGCGGCGGTGCGCGTGGCGAGATCGGCCCGCGCGGCCTCCAGGGTCCGCCGCGCGCTCTGGACCGCCTCCGCCTGCGCCGTGAGGTCGGCGGCAAGCTGGCCCGCCTTTTTGTCGCTGGCAGCCAACTCCCCGCGACCGTGCGCCAGGGCGTCGAGCCCCTGGATCAACTCCGGCAGCGCCGCGTCCAACGCCGCGCCATCGTGGGGATGCGCCCCCAGCCAGTCCGCGAGACCCTGGCAGCGGGCGGCGTGCCCTGCCGCCCGTTGCCGGTGCTGGTCGAGGCGCTGCCGCCCGTCCTCGACGAGCCCCGCGCCGAACGCCGCCGCCGCCGCCAGCGTCTGCCGGTGTTCCCGGTCGGCCCGGGCGTGCGCCGCCGCCGCCGCCGCGAGCCGGCCGCCCCGGGAACGCGCCAGTTCGCCGGCCGCGTCCAACCGGCTCAGGGCGTCGGCGAAGGGCAGCGTGCGGCGGTGCGTCCGCAGGCGGTCGAGGTCCGGCTGCGCCCCCTGCCGCTGCGTGGCCAGCGCGGCCTGTTGACCCGCCAGTTCCCGCTCGGCCGCCAGGGTTTTCGAGAGTTCCCGGGTACGGTTGAGCCGTGCGAGCAGGCGGTCGCGCTCCCGCTGCGCGCCCTCGGCCGCCGCCTGCCGGGCCGTGAGCGCTTCGGCCCATTCCCGCCGCTCCTCCTCCGTGAGCAGGCGGATCGCCCCGAGCGTCTGCTCACGCCGGTCGAGACCGGCCTGCCGCCGCCCGGCTTCCTCGTGCGCCAGCGCACCCAGTTCCGAGTAGATTTCCGTGCCCGTGAGACATTCCAGCAACTCGGCGCGCTCGTTGGCCCCGGCCTTCAGGAACCGCGTGAACTCGCCCTGCGCCAGCATGACCGAGCGCAGGAAGCGCCCGTAGTCCAGCCCGATGATCTGCTCGATGAGTTTGTCGGCCTCGCGGATGTTCTGCGTCAGCGGCTTCTTCTCGGCGTCGTAAATGTAGCGTTGCGGTCTTTGCAGGTCGCCGTCGGGCTTGCGGTGTGCGCGCCGCAGGTGCCACTCCGCCCGGTAGCGCCCGGCGGTCACCTCGAACTCCACCGCCGCGAAGCACTCGCCGCAGTGGCGGCTCATCATGTCCTCGGGGTTGGATGCGTCGCCGTAGCGCGCGGCGCGGCCGTAGAGCGCGAGCGTGATGGCGTCGAGCAGCGTCGATTTGCCCGCGCCGGTCGGCCCGGTGATGGCGAAGAGGCTCGCCCCGCGCAGGGGAGCTCGCTCGAAATCCACCTCGTGCGGCTGTTCGCCGCGCAGGGAATTGAGATTCTTGAACTGGACGCGCAGAATCTTCATGGCAGCGGCGAGAGGGCCGGGGCCGGGGCCCCGGGGTTGCCCGGGTTGCGCCGACGCTCGGCGTGGGCGTCGCGCAGTTCGCGGAAGGCGTCCGTCAGGGCGGCGCGGTCTTCGTCCGAGAGGCCGTCGCCCTCGGCCGCCAGGCGGCGGGTGAACACGGCAGCGGGATCGTCGAGAAGCGTCAGCCAATCGCCGCTGTCCTCCCCGGCGGCTTCCTCGCCGTCCTCTCTCAGGGCCGCCGGGCCGGCCGCGCCGCCCACGCGGGCGCGGACGAGTTCCAGGCCGTGCTCGGTGACCAGCGGCAGGAGCAGGGCGAAGAGGTTGTCGCAGGGCGGGGCCGCCTCCACGGTCACCTCAACCCAGCAGGGCAGGGGGCTCGCCAGCGCGGCGGCGGCGAGCTGGAGGGGGAGGTCGTCGTACCGGGCGCGCACGCGGGTCAGGCGGCGGGCGGGCGGGACGGCCAGCGACCACTGGGCGGTCAGCGTGCCGCCCTCGAAATCGAGCAGCCGTACCTCCTTCACGTCATCCGCCTCGCTGAAGCTCAACGCCAGGGGCGACCCGGCGTAGCGCACATGGTCCGTCCCCTTGGCGGCCTGCGGCCGGTGCAGGTGCCCCAGGGCGACGTAGTCGAACGCCGCCGGGAAGCAGTCCGCGCCCACGGCCCCCAGGCCGCCGATGTGGATCTCGCGCTCGCTCTCGCTGTTCGTCGCGCCGACGACCGTCAGGTGGCCGGTGGCCAGCACGGGCACGCCCTGCTGCCGCCACCCCTCCACCGCCCGCGCGGCCTCCTGGTAGCGCCGGGCGATGCCCGCCACGAGGGCCGCCTGGATTTCGGCGGCACCCTGGCCGGACAGACCCTCGCGCAGGTCGGCGTCGCGCAGGAAGGGCAGGGCGGCCACCAGCAGCCGGGGCGCCCCGGCGGCGGGCAGCGGCACGAGCCAGTCCGCCGGTTGCTCGGCCAGCGTGCCGACGACGTGGAAGGACAGGGAGCGCAGGACCTCGCGGGGAGCCTCCAGGTGGCCGGGCGAATCGTGGTTGCCCGCCACGATGACGGCGGCGCACGCGCCCGCCCCGCGCAGGCGGGAGAGAAAATCGTAGTATTGCTTGACCGCGCTCTGCGGCGGGGCGGCCGAGTCGAACACGTCGCCCGCGACGATCAGCGCGTCTACCTGGTGCTCCGCGATGGCCTGGAGCAGGAAGGCCAGGAAGCGCGCGTGTTCGTCCGTGCGCGCACGGTCGTGCAGGCACTTGCCCAGGTGCCAATCCGCCGTGTGCAGGACGCGGAACGCCCCGGGCGGTTTGCCCCCGGCGGGCGACCACCCGGAGGCCAGTGGTTCCGCCCCGGCGGGCGGGGCGGCATGGGCGAAGGCAAAGGCTTCCGCGTTGGACGGCGGCGGGGTGGCCAGGGGGTCGGACATAGGAGCCGGGAAGTCTTACCGGAACCCGGGCGGAACGCGAGCGGAAGTTGCTCGCCCCGGCAGGCGCGCTTTTCCCCCGGGTGTCTTTTTTCATGGGGCCGCTGCCCACAATCCCAAAGAAAAACCTTGCGGTGTTCCTACAAATGTAGGATAAATCTCCTACAACCGTAGGATAACCTCGCTCCATGTCTCCGCGCATCTCCGCCGCCGAATGGCAGGTCCTTGCCCCCCTCTGGGACCGCGCCCCGGCCACCGCAGCCGAGATCTACGCGGCCCTCGGCACCCACCCCGGCTGGCACCTCAAGACCGTCAATACCTTCCTGGCCCGGCTGGTGAAGAAGGGGGTCCTCCGCGTCCAGCGCGACGGCAAGGCCAACGTGTACACGCCGCTCTGCACCCGCGAGCAGTGTGTCCGCCGCGAGGGCGAGACCTTCCTGCAACGCGTTTTCGGTGGGGCTGCCGGTCCGATGCTGGCCCACTGCTGCGAGCGTGCCGACCTCACCGACGCGGACATCGCGCGCCTGCGTGCCAACCTCGACGAGCGCACT
>CAXTVY010000169.1:0-9719 GCA_964247665.1 uncultured Chthoniobacterales bacterium
GGTCTGTTCCCGGCAGTAGCGCAGCGCGGCGGCCATGAGCGTGCCCGTGGACGATCCTCCGAGGATGCCTTCCTGGCGCAACAACTCGCGCGCCACGGCAAACGACTCCTCATCCGCGATGGAATACGCCGCCTTCACGTGCGAAAGGTCGGCGATGTCGGGGATGAAATCCTCGCCGATACCCTCGACGGCCCAACTCCCGGCCTGCCCGAGCACGCCGCTTTGCAGGTACGGCGTGAGGATGGAGCCCTCCGGGTCGGCCAGCACCATCTCCAGGTCCGGCTGTACGTGGGCGAAGAAGCGGCTCAGGCCCGTCAGGGTGCCGCCGCTGCCGACCCCGCAGACCACGGCGTCCACGTCGTGGCCCGTCTGGTCCCAGATTTCGGGGCCCGTGCTGGTTTCGTGCGCCAAAGGGTTAGCCAGATTCGAGAACTGGTTGACATAGAAGGCGCCCGGGATGTCCCGCGCCAGCCGGGCTGCCACGTCCTGGTAATATTCGGGGTGGCCGCGGCCCACGTCCGAGCGCGTCAGGCGCACGTCCGCGCCGAGTGCGCGGACGTGGTTGATCTTCTCCTGGCTCATCTTGTCGGGGATGACCAGCAGCGCGCGATAACCCTTTGCGGCGGCGACCAGGGCAAGGCCCAGACCGGTATTGCCCGCCGTGGCTTCGATCACCGTGCCCCCGGGGCGCAGGCGGCCTGCCGCCTCGGCAGCCTCGATCATGGCAAGCGCCACGCGGTCTTTGATGGAGCCGGTGGGGTTCTGGTTCTCCAACTTGACGAAAAGCTGGCAGGCACCGGTGTCCAGGCGGGTGATTTCGACGAGCGGCGTATTGCCGATGAGAGATAGGACGGCGGGGAGGGGATGGTCCGTGCCGGGGGGAATAGCAAGGGCTGGCATGGGAGAAGATACCGGGGAAAGAAGAAGAAAGGAAGGAAATTTGCTGAGGGTGGCTGACCCACCCTCTTAGCGCCCGAGCATCCGCCGAATATCTCTGTAAAGCTCGACCGCCTTGCGGCCGAAAAACGAGAACTTGACGCTCGGTTCGCCGCCGTAGCGTTCCCGGAAGTGAAAGGGCACGTAGGCGGGGCGCAAGGCCGGATCGTGCTTGAGCAGGATCGCCAGGCCGATGTTGGCGAGCGAGAAATCGGCCGGGATTCTCGTGAGGTGAGGCGCGATGGCAGCGGTGCGCATCAACCGGTAAGGCACGTTGGAATCGAGACAAACGGTCCGGAAAAGCACGAGGATATAGGCGCGCAACACCATGCTGGCGACGACGCGCCGCCAGCCGTCATCCCGCCGGGTCCGCAGCCCGTAGATGACATCAGCCTTTTCGCGCAGGTGCCAGAAGCGGAAGAAGTATTGCGGGTCGCATTGCCCGTCCGAATCGATTTGCAACACCCAGGGGATGCCGCGCGCGGCGGCGATCCCGTAGCCCTCGACGCAGCTCTGGCCGTGGCCCCGGTTGGGTCGGCTGTAGATCTCGAAGCGTTCACCGAACTGCGCCTGCAAGCGTTCCAAGATCGGCAGGGTGCCGTCGGACGAACCGTCGTCGATGGCCAGGAAAACAAAGCGCTCGGTCCAGTTCCGCACCTCCTCAAAGAACTCGCAGGCCACTTTGCGGACGGAGGCCTGCTCGTTGAAAACAGGCATGACAACCATGAGTTCCGGCGGAGGGGAGAGCAGGGGAGGCATGACTGGCGTTCAGCGAACCGGTTCCAGGAGTGTCCGGAGTTTCTCAAATTCGCTGAGTGCCATGCCAACGACCTGATCCATATTGTAATATCGATAGGTTGCTTGGCGTCCCACGAAGCTCACGTTCGTTTCGGCGGCGGCGCGGGCCTCGTACTTCGCGTAGAGCGCGCGGGCCTCGGCGGTTGGCAGTGGATAATAGGGCTCGCTGCCCAGCACGTAAGCCGCCGGATATTCGCGCATGATCGTCGTCGTGGGCAGTTCCGCCTGGCCGGTGATGTGCTTGGTTTCCACGATGCGCGTGAACTCGAAATCGTTCGGATAGTTCACCTGCACGGCGGGCTGGAACCAGGCTTGGTCCCGGGTTTCCGGTTCGAAACGCAACGAGCGGTACGGCAGCCGCCCGAGGCAGTGGTCAAAGTATTCGTCGATTGGGCCGGTGTAGATCAGGTGGTTGTAGGATACCTGCGCGCGTGCATCGTGGAAATCGGTTCGCAGGCGCACTTCGATGCGGGGGTGCGCGAGCAGGCGCTCAAATAGCCGTGTGTAGCCGTCACGCGGCAGCGCCTGGAAGTTCTCGCTCAGGTAGCGGTTGTCACGGTTGGTGCGGATGGGGATGCGCCCGCAGACGCCCGGGTCCAGTTCGCTGGGGTCGCGCCGCCACTGCTTGCGGGTGTAGCCCTGGAAAAACTTCTCGTACAACGCCCTGCCGATCTGGCTGACGATGACCTCTTCGCTGTTGGCCGGGGCGCGTCCCCCCGGTAACGCCACCCGCCAGCGCGCCAGGGTGGCGGTCATTTCCTCGCTGGTCGAGGGCCGGCCGACGAACTGCTCGAAGGTGTTCAGGTTGATCGGGAACGGCCAGAAGCGGCCATCCGTCCAGGCGCGGATCTCATACTCCGTCGGCCGCCACTCGGTAAACAGCGAGAGGTACTCCCGGATGCGGGGGCTATTGGTGCGGAAATAGTGCGGCCCATACCGGTGGACGAGCACGCCGCTCTGGCGGTCGGGCGAGTCGAAGGCATTGCCCGCGAGGTGGTCGCGCCGGTCGACGACCAAGACCCGTTTGCCGAGCTGGCTGGCGAGGCGCTCGGCCATGACGGCCCCCGCGAACCCAGCACCGACGACTAGGCAGTCGAAATCCATGCAAATGGGGATGGTGTCGTTGGGAAATTTATGTCCCAAGCGAGGGAGGTCCGGTGGTAGAGTTCAGGGTTGGACAGGGCTCATTCTCTGGTCCGCCCCGCTAGCAGGGAGGAGAATTTATTGCACTTGAAGATGATTGTCACAGCTTTGATCGCCGACGCACCTCCCCTTGACAAGCACCTCAACAGGGGCTGATGAAGCAGCTCCCTTGCCCACCTGCCAAGGCACCAAGCATCCGTTGAGTCCGCGCCCGACTCTGATTGTCACCAACGCCTACCACCGCTGCCCACGCGCGAATCTCGCTGACTGCTTTCTATCCTAGCATCTCACCATCGATAGCCATACGAGCCCAAAAGCTCCTGAGACAAAGAAGGCAGCACGGCTTCCATCTTTTCACAAACATGGAAAGAGGTCTATGCACGATAGGGTAGTGGCTTTTGACCAACTGATTGGCTGCTGGTTATATTGATGAATAAACAAGCGCAGGGCGAGTTCATGCATCCGGTCGCATTTGGAAAAAGAGAGCGTTTTGCGCACGAAGCGGCCCAACCGCTGGCGCAAGGTGCAGTTCCAGCGTTCGACGTGGCAGGTCTCGCCCGCGCCTTTGCCGGTGCAGAGGTGGGTGCACCGGGGGAACACCTCGTCGTAGGCCAACCAGAAGTCGCTGCGCGTGGCCCGGCGGCGGTACGCGGGTGGGATGCGCTCGCGCAACGCCCGGGCTGCGTCAGCCGAGCGATCTCCCACGAAGTAAGCGACCACCTGGCGGGTCTGGCGGCAAAGGGCGATCCACACCCAGCGGGCGTTCGACTTGGAACCCACGAAGCTCCAAAGTTCGTCCAGTTCCAGCACGTCGCCCAGTTCGGCAGGCAGGAGCGTCTCGCGCAGCGGCGGGAGGCTTTCGGCTTTTTTTCGAGCCAGCCCGATGGGGTGTTGCGTCCGATGCCAAAAACGCGCCCCGCCGCCCGCAGACTCAAGCGTTCGGTGGCCACGGCGCGCAGCACCTCGGCCTGGCGCTCGGGCGTCGCTTGGCGGTTCTTGGGCTGCAACACCCGGCACGCGCCGCACGCCCGGCAGCGAAACTGTTGGCGCCCACAGGTGTTCTTGCCGCTCTTGACGATGCGCTCGCTGCCGCAGCGGGTGCAGCGCGGCGCGGCTTTCGCTGCCAAGGAGGATGTTTTTGCCATCGATCATCCTCGCCGATGACCTCATTGCTGTCATTCAGTCAAAAACCACTACCCACGATAGGGTTAATTAGTTGCCGCCTTTGGACCGCCCGATACCTCGTGCTCAGTGTCTGGTAAGTCGACGAGGACAAATCGTTGGACGCGTACCATCAGGTCACGCGAATCGGAGGGAAGCTTTACAGTCTGTTCAGTGGGGTAAGCCACTTTTAGCCGGTACAAAGTTTTGCCGAGACCTGCACTGACTTCAAAGCGGACACTGGTATTGTTGACAAAATCGATCTTCTGCTCACTGCCGTCAGGACCAATGAGCACCAATTGACGTGAGGGACTGGGATTAGCAGGACCGGCCATCGCATCAAAAGCCAAAGCAAAGCGCCGAACGGAGTTTCCGGTCGTACTATAATCGACGAGTTCCAACGTGATCTCCGAGCCGATCCAGTACCAACGGTCGTTGCCAATGCCTTCCACGCCCTGTGGATTGCGAACGATGAGGTCTGGCGGCCCGCGGTGACCGGCCAGCGGACGCGGCCCTTTGGCGTCGAGCACCACCATTTTATCGGAGGAGGGCGGGATTTGGCGAAAAGCGTAGATCGTGGGAGGAACAGGGAGGTCGGTAATCAAATCTGCATCGACATAAACCTTCGAGTGCCTGGCCGCATAGGCCAGCCAGGCGCAAAGGAGGTTGTGAGGCTCGTCCACAAGATAGACCGCGGAAGGATTTTTCTGTGCCGCCGCGTAGCAGTGGCGTGCGTCGGTCGAATCGACGGCGGCGATCAGTCCCTGGTCTTCACACACGGCAACCCATTCAGACCAACTGCCGTGGAATGCCAGTAGGACCAGCGCTCCGGTGATCGCCCACGCCAAGATGCGATGCAGAACGCGTACCCGCGTCAGGAAACTGCCGACATGCAAGAGCCCGACGGCCGCCAAGACAATCCAGAACGTGGTGTAGGTATCCACCAACTTGGAAAACACGTATTTCGGAAGCTCCGGTGCTGATAGCAACACAGCCAACACTCCGAGCGATGGTGCGATCAGCGCCAGGAGAAAGCGCCGCTTTGGCAAGGCACGTCCTTGGAAAGCGCAGCAACCAACAAAAATCAGTGCTAACCCAACGAAGACTGACAAGCGTTCTAACTTCGCGTCTGCGAAGGTTTCATAACCGAAGAAGATTTGCTTCCAGCCAACCCAGGTACCACTCATCGGTGCCAACACGGCTAACATTGATGCGTTTCCAGCCGACTTGTACTGCCCGGCAAGGTACTCAAGAAATATGAACGCGTACCGGCCACAAAGTAAGGCGGAGCCCAAGAGAATGATGAGCACTGCCGCCACCCGCAACTTCAGCGGGGTTCCCTGTCGCGCGGAGAAGATGATCAGACTGACCACGAGGCCCACGCAAAGGATGTAGACTTCCGCGTAATTACACAACAAGTAAGCTAGATACAACGTCATCAAAAACAACGTCGTGCGTTCAAGCTTCCCACGCCGAAGGTAGAAGACAGCCGCCATCGTGGGAAAAACGAAGAGGACACACGTCTGGGAGAGAAACCCATCGAGGTGTATCTTGGTCACCGCTGGCAATACCCCCCACCACAAGCCAGCGGATGCCGCTAGCACGCGGGGAACGGAAAGCATCCTGGAAAGAACGAATACGGCCACGGCTCCCATGCCGACCATGAAGATGCTCAGGGTGCCATAAGCTGATTTGGCGTCCGTGAGAGTAATCACTGCCAGGTAGCCGTTTGCCACGCACTCCCCTATGCGCATGTCCTTCAAGCTAATCGGCCTGGCGAGCCACGGCTGGAAACCCACGTCCGCCACCGATGTCGAATAGGGTTTTTCGACCAGAAACTCCGCGATGAGGACATAATTGACCTGATCGGTGTGCGCATTGCCGTAATAGTTTTCCGGCCCGGCGTGGAACAGGGGACCGCTCTGGAACGCAAAGACCGCCGCAAAAAGCAAGCCTGCGGCCACAATTTCCCGCTGGCCGTAGTGATGCCATTCATGCGGGCCTAGTGGCCAAGGCAGGAGAGAGACTGCTGCGCCGACAATCGCGATGAGCAGGGCAATCCAACTGGACCATTTTAAAGGCAGGTTGAAGTAAACCAAGGCGAGCAGAAAGAGCACGCAAGCTATGTAACCAGCTACCCCAAAGAAAAACCACCCGTAGCGCTTCCATCCGGGCAGCCACTTCGCTCTGCTGATGGTCCACAGCCAGAAGCCCCAACCCCAAGCAGTCAGTAATAGCAACGCTAGTTGGGCCAGGATCAAAATCACCGGACAAAACTTTCATAAAAACAACGCATAAGCAAACGATTACAGAGGATACTGGCCAACTGATCAAGCCGCACAACGCACGAGTCATTGCAGCGCATGTGGTGGGTGCATCATCCTGCCGCTAATAATTTTCCGAGCCAACTTCTATCCTCGCGGGCTGATCAGTTCGTGGGGCAGTTTTTTCCAGAGCAACCACTGGCAGCAACCGATCAGCAAACCGGCGGCGCATAGCACCCAGCACATCAAAGGCAAATGGTAGCGGATCATCAGCGTTCCGCTTGGCTGCTTCAGGGCAACACAAAGATGGTAATTGAGGTCTGAGAATGTCTGCACAGGCTGACCATCGTGCAAAACCTCCCAAAACCGGTTATAAGCAATAGGAGTCTGGATGATGAAAGAAGAAAAACTATAATCATTCAACATTTCGCCGTTATCGACCAACAGGAGTGCAAGCTTGCGGTAGTCCGTGGAAACAGGATTCACCGTGTGAGGTGTCATTGTCGGTGAGAAATAGAGCCTTAACGGAAGCGGGAGACCGGATAAAGGAAGGGTCACGTCAAAACCACCGGGAGGAATTTCGACTATGGGTGTCAGCGGCTTGTCAGGCTCCGCAGGGTTGGCGCCGTAAAGCCGCACCACCCAACGCATTGGGTTGGCACCTTGCAAGCGCAACACACGCGGCTTCGAGTCGATCAGGTTATCCTCGCGCAACCAACCGTCACCGTGTCGTAGTCTGCCAAGCGGGCTGAACATGGCAACTTGGACAGGCGAAATTCGATAGGTGCGATCATACCCTGTGTGGCCGTCCACCTCCTCCAGGCATTCGCTCGGCAACAAAAGATCCTTGGCGTCTTCCCGTTGCACGACACTCCGCAGACGGACCATCTGCAGGAGCGATGCGCCGTCCGCAGAGGATTCTTGGTCTGGCGAATCGCAAACGATGCGTTGTTCCGGAAACCTCGCATCAACAGACAGCACAACGGAAAAGGCCCCGGATGGCAGCAAGACGGTATTCGGGATGGGCACCGCAATCACCTGGCCTGCCGGGTCGAGAGGCACCAACCGGAGACGGAGCGGTGTAACCGAGCTGTTGTAGCCGGTCAGTTGCAGGGCCGGTTTCGATCCGGCCCCGGCGGGTTGGGGACGAAAATGGTTCTTTTCCGCCAACATTCCGTCGGTGTAAGTAATTTCGCTCGGGAGCGACTTCGGCGGTGAAGTACAAACATAATCGTAGGAGGCGAAGGTCGAGGCGATCTGCGTATCCGAGAAGGCCATCTTTCCGAAAGGAAACAAAGCCGTGTGGATGGCAGGCCACTGACTGAAGACCATGATCGGGAGGAGCACCAGCACGGCGACCCACGGTAATCTCGGAAACGCCATCGCGAGACCCAGGGCGCTAAGGAGCGCCACATAAGCAATCAGCCGGTACGTGAATTGCACGGCAGAGAAAGGAGGAGGCAGCACCGCCCAAAAATCGACCGGCGGCACCACCAACAGAAAGAAAGCCGTCCCAGCCGCCAATAATGCCACACTCAGCCGCCGACGCTCGCGGTCGGCGCGGATAGACCAGAGCAAACCGGCCGCAGCCAGCAAAGTCCACCAGGCAAAGGTGAAGTAATAAGTTGCCACCCCCCCCGGCATGGACACTTTGTACGGCTGCAACCATCCCCAGAGTCCCGAGAATGATATCAGCGTTACGTAAAAGAAGGGCATCTTGCGATCGAAGAAATTTACCACAAGGTCGGGTTGACTGAGCATGGCAGGGTACCATTGCGGCGCAGCCACCAATAAACCGCAGAGGCCGCCGAGCGTCAGTGCCAGTGCGGAACGCCAATCGGGAAAGCAAAAAAGAAAAAGGATGCAGAGCAGTAACGCCGTGTAGAGAAAAAAAATGTTGTGCGCCAGTGCCAGGGCGGCCATGCCAACAGCGAGCACGATAACGCCGGACGGACGCCAACCACGGACGATCATTGCCCATCCCAGAAGACAGAGCGGCAACAGGCTGTGTGCGTGTACCTCCGCGATGGCCACCCGGCTCAGTTCGTTGTTGATGATGTAGGGTGACAACACATAAGCGAAGCCAGCGAGCGCCGAGACTGCCGATCCGGCCCGCAGGACCCGCCCGGTCATAAATACAAAGGCGAACGCCCCCCAGCGCAGGAGCACAATGGCGACGGTCACGGCTTGCAGGCCCCGTAGGCCGAGTTTCAGAAACGGCCAGGCGACCAGACCCTCGAAGAAGCCGTAGTACTGGAACACAGGCATGCATTCGAGCAGGTCTCCATTCGTCTGGAGCCGTGGCAGGGGCTGGCCTGCTGCCAAGGCAGCACGAAAATTAAGAGCCATGGCGACGTGCTTGGCCAAATCTTCCGCCCCGGACCTCGGCAAGTCACGCACCCAGAGCCACCGGCCGCAAATCCAGGTGCAGAGCAGCAAGGCGATGACAAAAACGACCGTGGTAACCAGCTTCGGACGACGCTCCAGAACGTCAAATTGGCGAAAACGAGAAAGTCTATGAATCATTGCATTCCATTCCTGTAGCTGCCTGCTCGTCCATCCGGCCTTTGTCCGTGGCAGCTTTCGTTTTGTCAAGCACGCTCTGTTCTAGCGGGCCACCACACGTCGGAACTGATTCTTGGTCAAACCAGGGACAGAAATCCCGCTTCCTGGCAGGGGGAGGTCAAGCTGCCATGAACAACATTTCGACTCGAGACAACAAACCGAGAATGGGGTCGGACGCCAATCCTACGGAGACGTAGTCCATGCTCCGAGCAATACCAACTAGGTGGCAAACATGCCCGCCCGCTTACCGTGTGGCGGACGACCTGGGGACGACGGGTTGCTTATTTCGGGGAGCCTGGTTACTCTCGGTGTGACCTCGGCCTACCTCGAAAAGAAACCCGTTCCACCGCGTCCTACTCCGATGAGCGCTTCAGCCGCGAAACTATCGATCGTCGTGCCCGTTTATAAAGAGGAGCGCAATATTCCGGAATTTCTTACCCGGATGATTCCGCTGCTTGGGACGCTGACACCTGATTTTGAGATCATCTTCGCTTTGGACCCCTCGCCGGATCGGACCGAGGAGGTGATCCTCGAACACCGCGCGAGGGACCTGCGGGTCAAACTTCTTAAATTCTCCCGGCGTTTCGGTCAGCCAATGGCCACGCTGGGCGGGTTGAGCTACGCTGGTGGAGAAGCCGTGATCGTCATGGACGTAGATTTGCAAGACCCGCCGGAAGTGGTCACCGAGATGGTAGCGCAATGGCGTCAGGGTTTCGACGTGGTATATGCGCAACGCCGCAACCGGGATGGGGAGACCTGGATCAAGAAGGTGGTCAGTGCTGTTGGCTACCGATTTATCAACAAGATTGCGGACGTGAACATTCCACCTAATACAGGTGACTTCCGGCTGAT
>CAXTVY010000170.1:0-5592 GCA_964247665.1 uncultured Chthoniobacterales bacterium
CCCCTATATTCCGTCTGTCAACCGCCGGTATCAACGTACCCAATGCCATCACGGTGACGTCGGGTGGAACCAGGATCATCCAAAACAATATAGCCGGCACGACGACCCTTTCGGGGCCGATCACGCTCGCGGCGGGCGGAGGTGCCGTGGCGAACCCGACGCTCGCTCTCGGGACGGTCCAGGGCAATGGCTCTCTCGTCGTAACCGGCGGCATCACCGGCACGGGCAATGTTGCCTTCTCTAACGGGATCAACGCCTGTACCCGCAAAAGCACGATAATCAGTGGTCGTGCCGTGAACAACGTGGGCACCGTCAGCAACACCGAAGCGATCAACACTGGCACGGACACGATCAGCGCGGTCATCGGCACGAACGTCACCGGTGTCATTCAGAACTCCACCAAGATAACGCTGGTTCTCAGTGGCGCGAACACCTACACGAGCACGACGGCGGTCACCGCCGGCACGCTGCTGTACAACGGCAGCGTCGGAACGGCCGCTGCGCCCGCAGGCGCGGTGTCGGTGGCCACTACCGGCAGGCTGGGAGGTAATGGCATGCTGACGGTGGCCAGTGCCACGGTGGACAGCGGAGGCACGCTCGCGCCCGGGGTAACTACCGGTGCGACGACCGGCATGCTGACGCTGAACACGACGAGCGGGTTGACGCTCAACGGCACGCTGGCCATCGGGATCACGGCGACTGGCGGCAGTACACTGACGACCACCGGCGGGTTGACGTTGGGGACAAGCTCGATTTTGACGGTGACAGGCACCAGCGGTGCGGCGCTTTACGACATCGCCAATTACGGAACACTGGCCGGTACTTTTGGCACGCTGACTATCCCGTCGGGCTACACAGTCAACTACACTGGGACGGACTTCGGCGGCACTTCTATCGAATTGATGGCTACACCGGTGCCGGAGCCTGCAACCTACGTCGGCTGCCTCATTCTATTGGCGGGAGCAGGGTGGACCTACCGCCGACGGCTCCAAGCTGTGCGGGGCTAGCACAGTCATCCTGGCAGGAAACATCGGGAGGCAGCAAGGCGCACGGGCGTCCTGTTGCCTCCTGTTTTTTGGCGAGGTTGGAGGGTCCGGGCAGCGCGCCTCGCCAACCTCACTTCCGGATACGTTGTGCGCTCCCGAATCGGATTGCTCCGCGATAGAAGACGGGTCACTGCAAAAATGGCGTCGCTTCTAGATACAGGGCTCCGGCGCAACGTGCTTGCCGCCCCAGCGGAGCGAGAGAAACAGGGAATTGTAGTCACTATCGGTCGAGCGGTCACCCACGAAGCAGGCCACCACTTGGCAGGTCTGATGGCACAGGGCGATCCACACCCAGCGCGGGTGGAGTTTGCTGCCCACGAAGCTCCAGAGTTCGTCGCGTTCGAGCACATCGCCCGCTTTGGCAGGCAAAAGCGTGTCGCTCAGCGGCGGGAGAGCCGCGGCTTTTTTTCGAGCCAACGTGAAATCGTGTGCCGGTCCACGCCGAAGACACGTTGCGCCACCCGCAGGCTCAGGCGTTCGGTAGCCACGGCACGGAGCACTTCCTCCTTGCGCTCCGGGTTCGTTTCCCGGCTTTTGGGTGCCAGCACCCGGCACGCCCCGCACGCCCGGCAGCAAAACTGTTGGTGGCCGCAGGCGTTTTTGCCATTTTTGACGATGCGCTCGCTGCCACAAGCCGTGCAGCGCGGGGCCGCTTGCGCCGCCAACGAAGAGGTTTTTGCCATCGTATAGCATCGCGGACGAACAAATCGCTGTCAGTTAACTATTACCCACTACCGATATTGCCGTAGCGACCCATCGGGGTTTTCGCTGGTGCCGCGCTCCCAAGAGTGGTGCGGCATGGCGAAGTAAAAAGGCACGCTCGTCGCCTCTGGGGCGACGCGAGCCGAAGAACGTCGATCTGGTGGCGATCTGACCCTTTCATCGGTCCGAGCCGAGGTCCAATCTGATTTCATGTCAGCCGAAATCATCGAGAAATGGACGTGCAATCCGCTGAAAGCCAAATACCGTCCCCGGCAGCCGCGTTAACCGCAGCACTTTTCGTGAAAAGAATTTTCTCTTATGGATGGATCGGTCTGGCGATGCTTACCCATTGCCTGATGTACGCGGCGGACCCCGCCGTGCAAACCGCGCCCTGGGTGCCGGACCAGGGCGACGGCACCTACCGCAACCCAGTGCTATGGGCGGACTACTCCGATCCGGATGCCATCCGCGTGGGCGACGATTATTACCTGATCTCGTCGAGTTTCACGGAGGTGCCAGGTTTGCCGGTGTTGCACTCCCGGGATCTCGTCAACTGGACCCTTCTCGCACACGCCTTGCCGAGGCTGGTGCCGGAGGATCATTTTTCAACCGTGCATCCTGGCGACGGCGTCTGGGCGCCAGCCATCCGCTATCACAACGGGCAGTATTATATTTTCTACCCGGACCCGGACTTTGGGATCTATCTCCTCACCGCCACTAACCCAGCCGGTCCCTGGTCCCAACCACGGCTGGTCAAACCGGGCAAAGGACTCATCGATCCTTGCCCGTTCTGGGATGATGATGGTTCTGCCTACCTGATCCACGCCTGGGCGGCGAGCCGTGCCCACATCAACAATCTCCTCACCCTGTGCCGCTTGAGCCTGGATGGCACGCAAGTGCTCGACGACGGCAAACCGGTCGTTGACGGTCACAAAATTCCCGGCTGCCGCACCTTGGAAGGACCCAAGCTCTACAAGCGGAACTGCTGGTACTACATCTTTGCTCCAGCGGGTGGCGTCGGCGGCGGCTACCAGTGCGTCTTTCGCTCAAAAACCATCGACGGTCCTTACGAGCAGCGAATCACGCTCGCCCAAGGCTCGACCACGGTGAACGGGCCGCATCAAGGGGCGTGGGTGGACACCCCGTCGGGCCAGGATTGGTTCCTGCATTTCCAAGACCGTGGTGCCTACGGCCGCGTGGTCCATCTGGAACCGATGGCGTGGCACGATGACTGGCCGGTGATGGGCTCCGATCCGGGCAACAGCGGCAAGGGTGAACCGGTGGCAAACCATGCCAAACCCGCCACCCACACGCCGCAGTCCATCGAAGTGCCGCAGACTTCGGATGAGTTCAAAGGGCCGGAGCTAGGTCTTGCCTGGCAATGGCGGGCAAACCCGCGCCCGGAGTGGGCATCACTGACCGCCCGACCGGACTGGTTGCGCCTTGCTTGCATGTCAGCGTCTTCAAACCTTTATCTTGCGCCCAACCTACTCGTGCAGAAATTTCCCGGGCCCGGGTTTACTGCCACGACGGAACTGGAGTTTCTACCGGGAAGCGACGGCGACGAGACGGGGCTCTGTGTCATCGGCAGTAACTATGCCTGGATCGGCCTCCGTCAGACCGCCGCCGCGGGCAAGCCGCCGGACGTGCATCTCTGCCTGGTCACCCGTGACAAGGCAAGTGAAAAGGATGGCGGCAGCGAGACCGAAGCCGCCCGCCTGGATCTTCCCGTCGCGGCCGCAGGCATGCCCATCCATCTTTTCCTGCGCCTCACCGTGCGCAACACCGATCACGACAATCCTCCCGGCAAGGAGGCGCGGTGTACATTCACCTACAGTCTAGACGGGAAAGGGTTCAAACCACTTGCCCCTGATTTCGTCTTCAACGCCAAACAAGGCAAATGGATCGGGGCGAAGATCGGCCTCTTTGCCGCTAGCGCCGGGAACGGTTCCAGCGGCCATGCTGACTATGCGTGGTTTCGCGTGACCCGGGCGCAATGACGGCGGTTGGAGACCGTCGTTGTGAAAGCTACTTTCAGTCCAGCCCAAAGAGACAAACCACGGCGAGGATAGGTTCTTTCCCTTCTGAACATCGGCGGTGATCTGCGGACAAATCCCTGCTCGACGGCATTTTTGCTGGAGATATGTTCCCAGCAGGACTTACACGGTAGGTTCCCGCTTTTCCTCCCACGATGCACCCACCTTGCCTTCCGTTCCCTCGCGGCCTGCGCGCTTTCGTCACGACGGCCTTGCTCGTCGTGGTCGCACTCCAACCTTGCTTGGCCGACCCATTTACGGGCCACACTACCGTCGCCGTCAAACGCGGCAGCGCCTACGTCGATTACCCGACGGTCACGCTCGACAACCTGCCCCCAGACATCGCGGCCAAAACCGACACCGGCCTCGATCAATACGGCGGCCTCGCCACCCGCAAGGCCAAGGCGACCGGCTTCTTTTATGCCACACAGGTTGACGGGCGCTGGTGGCTGGTGGACCCCGACGGCGGCCTGTTCATCGACAAGGGCGTGGTTTCCGTCAACCCCTTGCATACCCCCGGCGCGGAGAGTGCCCTCAAGACCAAATTCGGCGACGAAACCCGCTGGGGCGCGCAGACCGTGACCATGCTTCACGACCTCGGCTTCAACGGCACGGGCGCCTGGTCGGACAACGCCGTGCTCCGCTTGGCGCCGCACCCGCTGGCCTATACGATCATCCTTAACTTCATGGGGGACTACGGCAAGAAACACGGCGGCACCTACCAGCAACCCGGACACCTCGGTTATCCGAAGGATTGCCTCTTCGTGTTCGATCCCGCCTTTGAATCCTTTTGCGAGGAGGAGGCGCACAAGCTCGACGCCACCCGGGACGACCCGTGGCTGCTCGGCACCTTCTCCGACAATGAACTTCCTTTTCCGCGCGAATGTTTGGCCAACTACCTGACCTTCCCCGAAACCGACCCCGGCCACAAAGCCGCCCAGGACTGGCTGCGTCAGAAACACGGCCCGAACGCCACCGTCCAGGATATCACTGACCAGGACAAGGCAGAGTTTCTCGGCGTGGTCGTGGATCGTTACCACCGCCTCGTCTCGCAGGCCATCAAGCGGCACGACCCGCACCATCTTTACCTCGGCTCGCGCCTGACGGGCCACGCGCTCGGCTTCCCGGAAATCTTCCAGGCCCTCGGCCCCTACGTGGACGTGATCGCAATCAATTACTATTTTGCCTGGTCGCCGAAACCGGGCGACCTAGCCATGTGGACCGAGCGTTCCGGCAAGCCGGTCCTCATCACCGAATGGTACGCCAAAGGAGACGACTCCGGCATGGGCAACACCGGCGGCGCGGGCTTCGTGGTCAAGACGCAGCACGACCGCGGCGCGTTCTACCAGAATTTTACCCTCGGCCTGCTGCGATCAAAGACTTGCGTGGGTTGGCAGTGGTTCAAGTACCTCGACAACGACCCAGCCGACACCAAAGCCGATCCGTCCAACCGCAACTCGAATAAAGGGCTTCTCAACGCCCGCTACGAACCTTACACCCCGCTGATCGATGCCATGAAAGCACTTAACGAGCGGGTCTATACATTGGAAGACTACTTCTCCAAAATTAGGTAGGGTCGGCTAGCCGGGGCACCCCTGAATATCTCGGTCGATCACGGCGAAGCTGCCGTGGAGAATTGGCCAGTCGATATCCGTCACCTCGTCCGTGTACCCCAAGTGCCTCTCCTATTACAAAGCGGATTCTTTCCTCCCTCCTGATTGCGATTAATTGGCACCGGGTCGCCGCGGCACAGCGGGGCGAAAAATGCGTGGGGGGGGGAGGGTAGGGAGGAGAGTGGCAGTGTGGGT
>CAXTVY010000170.1:5602-9714 GCA_964247665.1 uncultured Chthoniobacterales bacterium
CCCCAAGTGCCCCTTCCATTTCAAAACGGATTCCTTTCTTCCTCCTGATTGGGATTTATTTGCACCCGGTCGCCGCTGCACCGCAGGACGAACAATACGTACAGGGACCGGATTCTAAAGCCAGGGAAGGCGTCCCACGTGGTCAGGTGGTGCCGATGCCGCCGTTTCATTCCACGATCTACGCGGATACTATCCATCAATGGTGGGTCTACGTGCCCGCCCAGTATGATCCGGCTAAGCCAGCGTGCGTGATGGTCTTTCAGGACGGCGGTTCCTCCACCGGCAACCCGAAACAGGCCGGGGCGCGGAACGCCACCTACGTCTTCGACAACCTAATCGCCGCCGGGCAGATGCCCGTGACCATCGGGGTCTTCATCAGTCCCGGCGAACTGCCGCCCAAGGAACCGGGTGGCAAACCGGTGAGCAACCGCAGCTTGGAGTACGACACCCCGGACGGCACCTACGGCCGTTTCCCGCTCGAAGAAATCCTACCCGAAGTCGCCAAGAAATACCACCTGACCGACAAGCCCGAGGAACGGGCCATTTGTGGCTCCAGCAGCGGGGGCATCTGCGCCTTCAAGGTCGCCTGGGAGCGTCCCGACGCCTTTCAGAAGGTGGTCAGCCACATCGGCAGCTTCACCAACATCCGCGGCGGCTACCTGTATCCCTCGCTCATCCACAAGACCGAGGCGAAAGCCGCCGAGGGCGCGTACACCACGCCGGAGCAGAAGAACCTGCTCGCTCTCCGCCGCAAGATCCGTGTCTTCCTGCAAGACGGCCGGAACGACCTCGACAACCAGTTCGGCAACTGGCCGCTGGCAAATCAGGAGATGTCAGCGGCCCTCAAGTTCGCCGGTTGGGATTACGAGTTCGTCTTCGGCGAAGGCACGCACAACGGCAGCCACGGGACCTCGATCTTTCCAGAGACCATGCGCTGGCTGTGGCGTAACACCAAATGAGCGCCAGCTTTGCCGAACTCGATTACCGCCAGACGCCGTTGGGCAACCTGTCGCTTCGCCGCCGCCGGGTTGCCTCGCTCAATGGATTGGAGGTCTATGAGGGTCAAGCTCGGAGACGCCTTCCTCATGTCGAGCCTTTTCCACGAGGTCGAGGTGGCACTCGCCGACCTCGGACTGGCCGCACTGGACGCGCCGGAACTGGATGTCGTGGTCGGCGGCCTCGGGCTGGGATACACCGCCCGGGCAGCGCTGAAGCACCCGCCAGCGCGCTCGTTGATCGTGGTCGAGGCGTTGGAGCCCGTCATTGAGTGGCATGAGCGTGGCCTAGTTCCTCTCGGCCCGGAGTTGGCCGGTGATCCACGTTGCCGCTTCGTCCACGGTGATTTCTATGCCTTGGCTGCATCCGAGCGAAGCTTCGACCCGGAGGAACCGGGCCGGAAGTTCCATGCGGTGTTGCTCGACATCAATCATTCACCGCGGAATCTGCTGCACAGCCGTCACGGCGCATTTTACCACCCGGCGGGTCTTCGGGAACTTGCCGCTCACCTTCTCCCGGGCGGCGTGTTTGCGCTGTGGTCCGATGATCCTCCGGATGAGCCTTTCCTGGCGACGTTGCGCGATGTGTTCGCCACTGCCAGCGTGCATGTGATGTCCTTTCACAACCCGCTTCTGGGATGTGACTCCGCCAGTACAATGTACGTGACGCGACCTAGCAGAACGCCCGGAAGGTGGGCTTGTTGCCACATGAACGTACAAAGGTCAGTAAACGCCGCGGTTGCGGAAACCAAAAAGTGGCGGAGAAGTGGCGGAGAAAGAATAGCCAGACGAAGGACAGGTATACCTTCCTCCTTATAATATATTGACGCTTAGGAGTTTTCGAGCAAGCCGGCACGGGGGCTCGAACCCCGGACCTGCTGATTACAAATCAGCTGCTCTACCAACTGAGCTATACCGGCATTTACCTTTGAGTGACAGGCAGAACCCTCGATTTAGAGTGCAATTTTCAAGGTCTATTTCTACGGTGCAACCGCAAAAATGTGAAAAGAGATACGACTCCTAAATCAGGGTATTATTATGCGCGCCTTTGTCCCAATTGCAAAGAGATTTAGAAGCCGCTGAAAACCACATGTTTTGATGGCGGAAGTGCGTGTCAGCTCCGTTTAGTTGGTCCAGAAAAGCGAAGTCACGTCACTGGCAAGTTTTTCTGATAGGTGGACAGGGCGAAAGCGGTGACGTGACGACTGGGTTCCCGGTAAAGAACGTAGAGACTTTCCATCAGTGCAAGCAGTCTGGAATGATCCAGCCAAACTTCTCCACCGAGACGCTGCCGGGCGACGGCAGTGAGCGGAATAGGTGAAGTTCCCGCTTGCGCCGCGCCAAACCCTGCCAGGACCGGAAAGCTGGCATCGGCGGCTTGGCGGGCCAACAACCGGCGGACATTGCGCTCGCCGATCCGCCGGTAGCTCATCGTCTCCACTTCTAGGCCGGGGACGATCATCTTGACGGCGTGAGTATTGCCTCCAGGCAACGAAAGGTCCACGTAAAGCACGTCAAGGCCTGCTCGTTCCAACTGCGTCGCCGTGTAACGCAACAAGGTGGCATGATCCAAAGCAGGCGCAGGGTTTGCGAGACGAGGCAGATCAGCGAATGAAACGTGAGTATGCACGTCGAACACGGGAGCCAGTACTTGGCACATCTCAGTCAAATCCAGTCTCACCCAATGCTGCATCCCAGCCAGTCCGCGCGGTTCTTCGTCGGCGGGATCGACGATTTTTCGGTAGGCTTCCAGATAGCCGGGCGGAACCACTCGCCGGACCACGTCCAATGGGCCGTGAAACAACGCCAAACGTGCGCGAGAAGAAGCAAATTCCAGCAACGCTTTTCGCAGAGCGACTTCCGGCGAGAGATGGACTGCTTCACCGCACGCCGCCGTCATCACCGGAAGGCCACCACTGGATTCCGAGCGGTCATAGCCAACCACATAAAGGTTCACGAATCCAAAGTCAGTCGCCGCTACCTTGATGATAACTTCAATCCCGGCGGCGTCGTAACGGTTGAGCAGAGCGCGGGCGGCAGGATCGTTAACGGTGCTTGGGTCGATGGCCGTTGTCCCTGCGAGGGCACGGTAATGGACGCTGTTGCCGTCGCGTTGCAAAAGTTCAAGCAATCCGTGGGCTTGGGCCATCGCCGGCGTGGTGCCCGCGCCGTGACCGTTGGTGATGGGAGTAACCAAACGGCTCACGCCGCGCCGGGCTGGCACATCCATCCCGGCGCAAGCCACGAATTCCGCCGGGATCAGGATCGATGCATCCGTGGACCAGCGACGGCCTTCGATCCATTCCAAAACCATGTCTGGCGTGTAGGAACTACCCGCTTCGAGACAAAGCGTATAGGGATCAACAACGCCCCGCTCACCGTGCTGCACGAGCATTTCGCCGTAGGAACCGGTTACGCGTGGCAGCCTGGCCAGCGCAGCACTGGAGGAAACTTCCTCGGTGAGTTCCCCATAGGCTCCGACCCGGGCGGCATCCGGCGTTTCGCCATAACCAATGCCTTCGCACAACGGCCAAGACAACACAGAATCTCTGTCCTCGTTCGAAGGAAAAAGCGTGAGGGCTTGGACTGGAATTCCAAGCCGATCCAGCGGGGTCAGTGCAAACTCCATCAACTGACCGGGTGGCAGGGCGGCGCGGTAAGCATCGATGGCTTGAGTGAGAGAAAAGTTCATCCCGGAAGGGTGGAAGTCACGCGAGGGCATCCGAGGAAGGTTTCGGCGTAAGCGGTCGCGGCGGAAGAGTTCGCGCCCGCTTCGCGTTTGTGGAAAGCGGTGAGTTTTTCGCGGAGGGCAACGACCCCGCCAAACTGAAAACCGATCTGTGAAGCATAGAGACAGCATCCGGAGATTTTGCGCTCCAGCACAGAGGACGAGGACGGCACACGGCAGAGGAGAAGGCTTTCTTCCAGCCGCAACAAACCGGGTGGCTGCGCATCCGGTTCACGGATGACGTAAGGGGTGTCGCGGTACCAGACGGTGCGTTCGATGGGCCAAGCCGACCGTGGCGCGCGGACCGTTTGCAGATGGTCAACATAGTTGCCGAGACCCTGTGGGGCAAAAATAACGTCGGGTTGAATGTCATTGTCCAGCGTTTTGAA
>CAXTVY010000171.1:0-9692 GCA_964247665.1 uncultured Chthoniobacterales bacterium
CTGCATCCTGCATCCTGCATCCTGCATCCTGCATCCTGCATCCTGCATCCTGCATTCTTCCGCCTTCACCACCCATACCGCACCGTCACAGGCCGGTGGTCGCTGGCGTCACGGCCCGCGTCCTCCACAGAGGCAGACAATACGCGCACGCCGTCCGCTGCACGGTAAAATTGGTGGTCAAAACATACCGCCGGATAACGTCCCTTGGCAGGCAAGGTGAAGCGTCGCTCCAGCGGCACGCCGCGCCACGCCCACAGGAAACCACCCGCGCCCAGCAACGAGCGCAACGTCGTTTCGTGCTCGAAACGGCTGTCGTCCAACGATGTGTTCAGGTCGCCGCCGACCACTGCCAGCCGCACGCGGCCCATCCGCCCGTAGGCCGCTGCCATCGCCCGCGCGTGCACCAGAAGCTGCCGGGCGGCTTCCTCGCGCATGAGGACGTTGACGGCCACGCCGCCCGGTTCGTCGGCGACATTGCTTTTGAGGTGTAGCCCGTACACGAGCAGCAGTTCCCCGGGCGCAGGCTGGTACACGGCAAACGCGAAACCCCGGCGTGGCTGGAGCCCATCCGCGCCGGGGTGCCAGCTTTCCCACCAGCCGCCGACCAGCGGCAGGCGGCTGCACAGCACGATCTGCTGCCCCGTCGGCGCGCCGTTGGGGCGCACGTACTCCGTGCACACATCCACGCGAAACCCCTTGAGGTGGTCTGCTACCAGCCGCGCGGCGCTCCAGTCGTTGACCTCTTCCAGGCCGAGCACATCGGGGTCGAGCCGCTCCACGACGGGCACCACGGCGGCGACGTGCCGCTGCCGGGCCGCTTCGCCTGCGCCGGGCCGCCGTCCGGGGAACCATTCGAGGTTCCAGAACGTGAGCGTCACCGTGCGCGCCGGAGCCGCCGGAGTGGTGGCGACAGCTTTGCCCGGGCCCGCGTGATGGCAGCGCCCCAGAACGATGCAAACCACCAGCACCATGCCCGCTGTGAGCAGCATTTTGGGGGAGCATCCGCGGTGCATGGCCCGGCAGCCTACCGCAGGCGCCGGGACTTTTGTAGGGCGGGCGCTCCGCCTGCCGGGGATCGCGCGTGCCGTTGGCCATTGCTCCGGTCCCGCCGGAGTGCTGCCATCGCTGTCCCAGCACGCGGCAGGCGGAGCGCCCGCCCTACAAATTTCCTTCCGCCGCCCGCCATCATCCGGCATCCTGTGCGCTGACTGATCCGCGCGTGAACTCCCTGGACCCCACCACGCCCGATTTCCTCGCTGGCCTCCTGCTGGGCGGGCTGTTCTTTGGCGGGGTGGGCTTTGTCGCGTGGCTGCTGGGCCGCCAGGGGCGCGACCTCGCCATCGCGCACGCCCGACTGGCGGCCGAGGCCGCGCACGCCCTCGCCCTGCGCGAGGAGGCGGCCCTGCGCGCCGCCGCCGAGACCCGCACCGCCCGCCTGCCCGAACTGGAGGAAGCCCTCTACGACGTGCGTTTCGAGAACGGCGACCTCAAGGCCAGAGCGGCCGAACTCGATGCCACCCTCTCCGCCGAGCGCGACGCCCACGCGGGCCAACTGCGTCTGCTGGAAGACGCCCGCGCCGAACTCTCCGACGCCTTCCAGGCGCTGAGCGCCGAGGCGTTGCGCTCCAACAACCAGAGCTTCCTCGACCTCGCGCAGACCGCCCTGGGCCGCTTCCAGGAATCCGCCCGCGGCGACCTCGACAAGCGCCAGGAAGCCATCGACGCCATGGTGCGCCCCGTGCGCGAATCGCTCGACAAGGTGGACGAGCGCATCGTGGAACTCGAACGCGCCCGCGCCGGGGCCTATGAGGGGTTGACCTCGCAGGTGCGCTCGCTGTTGGAGGTCCAGCATCTCCTGCGTGGCGAGACGGCCAACCTCGTCAACGCCCTGCGCCGCCCGAACGTGCGCGGACGCTGGGGCGAGATCCAGCTCCGGCGCGTGGTCGAGATGGCCGGGATGCTCAATCACTGCGACTTCTTCGAGCAACAGACCACCGCCGCCAACGACGAGGGTGCGCGGCTGCGGCCCGACCTGCTGGTGCGGCTGCCCGCGGGCAAGACGGTCGTGGTGGATTCCAAAGCGCCCATTGACGCTTATTTCGACGCCTCGCGTGACGGGGTCAGCCCGGAAAACGCCGCCGGGCACCTGCGCCGTCACGCCATGAGCATCCGCGGCCACGTCGAAACCCTGGCCCGCAAGGCGTACTGGGAGCAGTTCCAGTCCGCGCCGGAGTTTGTGATCCTTTTCCTGCCGGGCGAGAACTTTTTTTCCGCCGCGCTGGAGCACGATCCGGCGCTGATCGAGTTCGGGGTGGACCGCAAGATCATCATCGCCACGCCGACGACGCTCATCGCACTTTTACGTGCCGTGTTCCATGGCTGGCGGCAGGAGGCGCTCACCCGCGAGGCGACGCTGATCAGCGAACTGGGCCGCGACCTGTACCGCCGACTGGGCACGCTGGGGGAGCATTTCTCGAAGCTCGGCGCGGGTCTGGACGCCGCGACGAAGGCGTACAATCAGGCCGTCGGCAGCCTGGAGGGCCGTGTGTTGGTGACAGCGCGCAAATTCCGCGAGTTGGAAGCCATGGCGGGTGAGGCCGACCTGCCCCCGGCCATGCAGGTGGAGCAGGCGGCGCGGCTCTTGCAGGCGGAGGAATTGCGTTCGCCCGCCGACTCCGACACGGAATTACCGCAAATAATCGAGCCTGGCCAGGACCCCGCGTGACGGCAGCCAATCGGTGCTGACACAACCACCGGGCAGAAAGTAGGCTGGGGCAGCCGGGCAAAACCGCCGCACGGGTATCACTCGGAATAGCTGTAGCCGGTGCCGTCCGTCTTCAGATCGTAGTGGGTGGTCATCTGGTGGGCATCAAAGGCCGCGAATGCCCCCACGTGGCCGTCGCCGAAGAGAAGGTTGACCTTGCCGTTGTGGAAGGGCGAGCGGGTCGCCGTAAAGGCAAAAGCCGGGTTCACCGTGCTATCGTTCTTGTCCGAATCCGTGCTGGTGAAAACTCCGTTCCCACTGATGTCACCGCCCAGAATGTAGCGCGACGGCGCACTCAAGAGCGAGAGGCGCACTGCCGCCGGGCTACCGTTATTGGCGACATAGGCCGCGTGGCACCCCATGAAGTAACTGTATGTGGCGTCATTGGTGAGCAGGATCTTACTGCTCGGGCAGGCATAAATTTTCCGGTCAGTACCTAGATAGGGATCAAGCTGTTCGGTCCAACCAAGCGTGGCACCATCGGCCCGTGGGGGAGCGGTGTAGGGAATCGGCCCATTTGCCAGCGGCATCACGCCGTTGTTGTCTCCGGCATAGGCAAGGATCGCCACGCCGATCTGGCGCAGGTTACTCGCACACTGCGTGGTGCGGCCGTTTTCCTGGACGCGCGCGAGAACGGGCAAGAAAATTCCCGCCAGGACTCCGATGATAGCGATGACGACAAGCAATTCGATCAGAGTAAAGGCGGCGGAATGCTTGTTCATGGGGGTCCATAAAAATCTCTCACTTCCACCCGCAACGCAAGCGGGCTTCGCCTGCGCGGGCCGGCGGGAGGACGCACGGTTGCAATCTGGCGCTTCCCGGCCTTCATTGCCGCGCGCTGCCGCTACCCGCCTGTCACGGCAAAGGCGACGCACTCTGGCATGACGACGATTTGGTCCCATCCCCACCTGCCCGGTTTCATCACTCCATTGCTGGGTGCGGTCTCTTGGTTCCATTTCAACCTGTCCAGCTTCGCCACCTCCTTCCTGAGCGTGCTCTTCGAGAGCGTGCCGTTTTTGCTGCTGGGCGCGCTGTTCTCGGGCCTCATCGAAGTCTTCGTCCCGGCGAGGTGGATGACCGGCATCCTGCCCAGGCGGCCGGTCTTCGCCATCCTCATCAGCGGCCTGCTCGGGTGTGTGTTCCCGATGTGCGAATGCGGCGTGGTGCCGGTGATCCGGCGGCTGCTCAAAAAAGGGCTGCCCGTTTCCTGTGCGGTGACGTACCTGCTTGCCTCGCCGGTGGTCAATCCCATCGTGGCCGTGAGCACCTTCGCCGCCTTTCGCGGCAACCAGCCGGGGCTGACGATGGGATTCCGCCTCGCGCTCAGCTACTGCGTGGCCGCACTGGTGGGTGTGCTCGTGCAGCGGCTGCGGGTGGAGCAATTTCTCAACGCCCGCGTGCTGGAGACCCTCCCCGGCAGCCGGTCCCGGCGCACGGCGGGTTTCCGTGTGGGCAGCCTGGCAGGCGCGGGGTCGCTGGGCGGCGCGGCCGTCAGCCCGTTCACGCAGGAAGGCACGGAGGGCGGGGCCGAATCGTTGGAAACGCTCGATGCCGTGGCCGACGGGATGCGTCAGAGCTTTCCCCGCCGCCTGCTGGCCGCCCTGCAACGCGCCGCGAACGACTTCCTGGACGTGGCCGTGTTCGTGGTGATCGGCGCGGCCCTGGCCAGCCTCTTCAACACCGCCGTGGACCAGAGCGTGATCGTGCCCCTGGCGACGAACCCCTGGGCGGCAACGGCGGCGCTGATGGGGCTGGCCTTCTTCGTGGCGGTGTGCAGTACGTCGGACGCCTTCATCGCGGCGACGCTGACGGCCTTTCCCTTCCCGGCCCGGCTGGCTTTCCTCGTTTTCGGCCCGGTGTTCGACCTGAAGCTGATCTTCCTGTATTCGCTGGTGTTCCGCCGCCGATTCGTGCTCCTGCTGGGGGCTGGACTTTTCGTGCTGATCGGACTAATCTGCGTCAAGCTTTCGGCGATCCACTTCTCCGCTTTGTAACCTTATGAAAACGCTTTCACGCGGTTTGTCGGCCCTGGCCCTGCTCGCCTGGGGTGGGTTGATGCTCTACTTTTTCTACAGCGGACGGCTCAACGCTTACGTGATCCCGTTTTACCGGCCGCTGGTGGCGACTTCGGGTTTCGTGATGCTGGGCATCGCCGCGACGGTGGTTTACAGCCTGCGCTACGGTGCGCGCTGGCAGATGGCCGGCGGACTCATCGCCGACGATGCGGCCGATGAACTGGCTTCGCCGGGCCGGGTGCGCACGATGCAATTTCTGGCGTTCGGGATGCTGGTCGTGCCAATCTGGGCCGCTACGGGTGTGACGAACGATGGGTTCAGCGCCACGGCCGTGCGCAACCGCATCATTGTTTCGGACGCTTCGGGCCTGCCGGGCGCTGTCCGGCCCTCTGCCGCGCTGGCCGCTTCGGCCGCTGCCGCGCCTGCTTACGAGCCGCCGCTGCCCGGCGCGACGCCCGTGCCGGCGGACGCGGGCAGCAATTCGGCTGTGGACGCCTCGCAGTACATGAAGACGACGCCGGACGGCCACGTCATCGCGGAGGTGACGGACCTGCTGTTCTCGGCGGAGGACGACACGATGCGTCCGGCGTTTGACGGACGCACGGTAGAGGTCATCGGGCAGTATCTGCCGGTGAAGGATTCCGCGAACGGGCGTTTCCAGATGGTGCGGATGTTCATGGTGTGCTGCGCGGCGGACGCACGGCCCGTGGCGGTCGTCGCCGAGAAAGCCCCGGGCGACCCGAAAGTGGCCGAGATGGGCTGGGCACGCGTGACGGGCAAGATTACATTCCCCGTGGAGGACGGCCGCCGGGTGCCGATCATCAAAACCGAAAAGCTGACTCCTTGCGACCCGCCTGCCGAGGCAATGTTGTACTAACGAAGGCACCAGGAACTACCGCCTGCGGTGCGCCGTCTCTGACGCCTTCTTCCTACCCGCGTTCTTTCAGCCGCAGGCCGCACCACGCCGCGGCATAACCCAGCAGTGTCCACGCGAACAGCTTGAAAGCCGCCAACACTGCCAGATCGGCGCGGTTGTATTCCTTGCCCATGGCGAACGCCTTCTGCGCCTGTGCACGGGGGGAGTCTGCCAGTTCCGAGGGCGATAGCCGCGTCAGTTCCCGGCGCAACAGGTCGGTCAGGTGGTTGCGCGCCTTCTCGCGCCGCAGGTACAGTTCCCCGTTGATCGGCTGGTGCCAGAACGCGCCCACGTCCATCATGGTTTGCGCGGCGTAACTGGGCATCAGGTTCGTCACGGCCAGCACCGGACCCGACATCTCGCCCGTGTTGACCACCAACCCGGAAAAGAGGATCTGTGGAATCAGGATCAACGGCACGATCATGACCGCCTGCATCGTGCTGCGCGCCAGCGCGGAAATGGCGAAACCGATGCCCACCGACGCAAACGCCGTGCACACCACGCTGCCCACCTGCCAGAGTGCCGCGCCATCCAGCCCGCGCTGGGGCAGCGCCTCCGGGTACAGATACCAGCGTGCCAGCCACAGGCAGCCGTAAAGAAAAATCCCCTGGCCCGCCGTCAGCCCGCCCAGCAGCAGGAACTTGTTCAGCAAATACGCGTGGCGGCCCAGGCCCACCATGCGCTCGCGCCGGTAGATGGGTAGTTCGCGCACGATGCCCTGCGCCGCGTTCGAGCACCCGAACCACAGCGTCGAGAGGTAAGCGAAGAACAGCGCCAGGCTCGTGTTGTCCGACACCCAGCCGACCAATGCGGCGATGAGCAACGGTTGACCGAAAAGCAGCAGGAAATTCTTCCAGTCCGCGCACAGGATGGCCCACTGCCGGGCCAGCAGCACGGCCAGCGCGGCGGCAGGTTGCTCCGGCGCAGGCTTGGGTAGCCGCGCGACGACCCCGGAGCGCGCCGCGTGGCCAGACCCGGCGGCGGGCGCGTCCGCTTCGGGCCTGGCACGCTGAAAGTCTTCGTGCCACTCGGCCGCGGTACGCTCCGCCAGCTTGTCGTAGAGGAGCGCCAGCTTCTGCACGCCGAAGTAATCGCGCGCTTCCTGCGCCGTGCCCCGGAAGGCGAGCCGCCCGCCGTCGATCACGAAGAGACGGTCGGCGAGGTACACGTTCTCCATGACGTGCGTGGCGCAGACCACCGTGCAGCCGCCGTCGGCCAGGTGGCGCAACAGCTCCATCAGCTTGAACTCGGACGCCGGGTCGAGGCCGCTCGTGGGTTCATCCAGGAACAGCACGGCGGGCCGCCCGAGCAACTCCACGCCGACGCTGACCCGCTTGCGCTGGCCGCCCGAGAGCTGATGCAGCGGCACGGCGGCGCGGTCCTCCAGCCCGAGGCGCAGGATCGTTTGCGCGACGAGCTTGCGGATCTCGTCGTCGGGCGTGCCGACGGGCAGACGCAGCTTGGCGCTGAAGAACAGCGCCTGCGTGGCGGTCAGTTCACGGTGAACGATGTCGTCCTGCGGCACGTAGCCCAGCAGCGGGCGCAAGCGGTCGTACTCCCGGTAGAAGTTGACCCCATCATAATGGATCGTGCCCTTGTCGGCCGGGTACAGGCCGGTGAGGGTGCCGAGCAGCGAGCTTTTGCCCGAGCCGGACGGACCCAGGATCGCCACGAACTGACCGCGCTCCACGCGCAGGCTCACGTCGTCGAGGATCGTTACCGCGCCGATCTCGCGGCGCAGGTGCCGGGCGTCGATCTCCACGCCCGCCCGGCCCAGCGTGCGGACGAGCGCACGGCCGTCGAAGCGGAAGAAGAATGGCCCCATCTGGAGCAGGTCGCCGATGATGAGCGCGTGCTTCTCAAACCGGCGGCCGTTGACGAGGCTGCCCGCGCGGCTGCGCAGGTCGGTGACCGTGTAGCCCTCGGGCGTGCGCTCGACCGTGGCGTGCTGGCGGGAAATGCTCGGGTCAGCGAGGATCACGTCCACGTCGCCGCCGACGCGGCCGAAGCGCACGCGCTCGCCGAGCGGGATCGTGTCGGCCTCGTGTTCGTCGATGAGCGCGCGGGGCCCGAGCAATTCCGCGAGGCTGCCCGGTTCGTCACCGTCCTTTGAGCCGTCCTCGGACGGTTCGCCCGGCGTCGGCAACGGGCCGACCCCATAGTGGATCAGCACGGGTCCGAGGTGGACGCGGTCGCCGGGCTGGAGCGTCACGCGGGCGTCCTTGGTAACGAGCAAGCCGTTGACCTTGGTGCCCCAGCGGCTGCCGAGGTCTGCGAGGGTGCAAACGTCGCCGCCGTCCCAATCGAAGCGGCCGTGGCGGCGGGAGATCTCGGCGTGGCGGAGCTGGAGGTCGGCGTCGGCGGAGCGCCCGACGACCGTCTGGCCGCGGCGCAGGGGATGGCTGGCGACGGGCAGCCCGGTGAGAACGGTTAGCGTGGGCGCGGTAGGCGACGGGTCCGCCGGGGGCGGCGCGGGGAAAAGGGTGGGGGCGCGCGACGTGTCGAGGTCGTCGTGGTACGTGGCCGGGAGAGGCAGGTGTTCGCCGATGCTCGTGGGCATGGGGAAGCGGGTGAGTGTCAGCGCGCGCGGGTGGCGAGTTGCGCCAGTAGTATGCTACCGCAGAAAGCGGTTCTTCGTCAGCAGAAATCAGACGCGGTGCATCAGCACGGTATTCACGCGCCGCCAAGATGGGAGCTGTTCCTGCTGTTTGTTCGTCACGAAAAAAGGGCGGTTCCCTGCCGGTTGCTCAACCGGCCTGGGACCCGCCCGCTCTCAACTTTGCACCCGCCGGCAACACGCACGCCGGGCGCTAGCCCAAATTAGGGCATCAACACTTTGTCGATGACGTGGATCACGCCGTTCGACTGCATCACGTCCGCAATCGTCACCGTGGCCACGCCGCCCTTCGCATCCTTGAGTTCCACCTTGTCGCCGTCCATCATGACCGCAAGCTTCTCGCCGTTGACCGTCTTGAGTTCGGCCGTGCCGCCACCCTTTTTGATCATCTTGGCGAGCTTCTTGGAGGTGAGGTCGCCCGCGACGACGTGGTAGGTCAGGATCGCCGTCAGTTTTTCCTTGTTCTCGGGTTTGACCAGCGTGTCAACGGTGCCCGCGGGCAGCGCGTCAAAGGCCGCGTTCGTCGGGGCGAACACGGTGAACGGGCCTTTGCCTTCGAGCGTTTTGACGAGCCCGGCCGCTTTGACCGCCGCGACGAGTGTCGTGTGATCAGGGGAATTGACCGCGTTTTCGATGATGTTCTTGTTCGCGTACATCTCCTTGCCGCCAACGGTCGGATTGGCGAAGACGGTGGTGGCGCTCAGCGCGAGGCCAAGCAGGGCGGAAGTGAGGGTCTTGTTGATCATAGGAATCGGAAACAGGCTGATTTTTATTGTCTGTTCCGTCGGGCTTCCTGCTGCCTGCCGATGCAACCGTGCGCCGGACCAGTTCGGGAATCGCCAAACGAATTGCTTTCTTGTCCGCTGATGCGAGCAGAGTGGATGCCATTATTTTTCAGGCGTTTGTGCGGCGGGGGAAATCGGTTGCGGAAGACAGGCCGCCGAACCTATGCTGGCGCATGACCCTCTCCGAACAGGTGGACCACGACCTCAAGGACGCCATGAAAGCCCGCGAGGCTGACCGGCTCTCGGTGCTGCGAATGCTCAAGGCAGCGATCAAGAACGCGGCCATCGAGAAGGGCGGCCAGTCGGCCGTGCTCGACGACCCGGAGGCAACGGCGATCATCCGCAAGCAGATCAAGCAGCGTCAGGATTCCATCACCGCGTTCGAGCAGGGCAACCGGCCCGAACTCGCGGCCAAGGAGCAGTTGGAGCTAGCGATGCTCCAGAAGTATCTGCCGCAGGCACTCGGCCCGGAGGAGCTGGGGCGGCTGGTGGATGAGGCGATTGCGGAGGTCGGCGCGACCGGTAAGGCGCAGATGGGGGCCGTGATGAAGGCGCTCGCGCCCAAGCCCGAGTCCCGCTTCGATACCGCGGAGGA
>CAXTVY010000172.1:0-9658 GCA_964247665.1 uncultured Chthoniobacterales bacterium
GATCATGGCACAGCGCGCTTACGAGGTGAATTCCAAGTCCATCCAGGCTTCCGACGAGATGCTCCAGACCGTCAACCAACTCAAGCGTTGATCCTTCCCTGGCCTGCTCCCATGAAAGCGATGTTTCCCATTCTTTGCGGCCTCTGGCTCGTTGGCGCGACCGCCGCGCCGGCGCAATCCGCCGGGATGGACGGCATCCTCGCCCCCATCACCGGCAATGCCCCGGCCGCCCCGCACCGGGCGGCCGGGGCCGCCCGCGCCGCCAACATGCGCCTGGGAGAAGCCGAAGTCTTCGAGCGCGTCGCCCGCAAACTGACGGAGCGGCTCGCGCTGGAGGACGGTGAACTCACGATCTCGCCCGCCGCCGCCCGGGCGCCGGTGGACGTGCCCGCAGGCACCTGGGACATCACGCTCACCGAAGCTCCCGACCTGAAGGGGCTAACGTCCAACTTCTTCGTGCGCTTCCGCCTGGATTCGGGCGACCGGCTGGTCGGCGAGTGGCAAGTGGCCGTGCGTGCCGAATACTTCCGGGAGGTGTGGGTGGCCGCCCGCCGCCTGACGCGGGGTGAAACGCCCGCCGCCGCCGACCTCGACAAGCGCCGCCTCAATGTTCTGGCCGAGCGCCAGATGCCCATCGCCACACGGGTTGCCGTGGATGATTTCGAGGTGGCCCAATCCGTCGCCGCCGGGCAGCCGCTGACCGACCGCGACCTCGTGCCGCGCACCCTGGTCCGCCGCGGCCAGGTCGTCAACGTCGTCGCGGCCGACGGCCCGTTTTCCGTCTCGATGAAAGCCATGGCCACCCAGGACGGGGCCAACGGCGCGACGATCAAGGTCCGCAACCTCACCAGCCAGCGCGACATCAACGCGCAGGTTATCGGCGAGGGCAAGGTGCAGGTTCGCTTCTGATTTCCTGCCCTCGAACCCGTCTTTTCCCACTTCACCGCATGAAACCGCTTCACCTGCCCGCTCTCCTGGCCTTCACCGCCGCGCTTGCCTCGTCCGCCCTGGCGGGTGATCCCGGCCCGAACATGAGCCTGTTTCCCGGCCTGGCCAACCCGTCCGCGGAAGCCACCGACAACCGGGTGGAAGTCCGCCGCGCCACGGCCGTGATGGACCCGCGCGACCAGACGCGCATCTCCGCTGGCTCGCTGTGGCGCGACGGCGTCACGAACGAGACGGGCATGTTCGCCGACCGCAGAGCGCGCCGGCGCGGCGACGTGCTGACGCTGGTCGTGTCCGAGAACGTCAACATCACGAACTCGATCACCCAGCAGACGAGCAAGAACAATTCGATCTCCAACGGCATCCTTGATTCCTACCTGCTCAACCTGCCCAAGAACCTCCACATCGCCAAGCAGGCGCCCGCGGCGGCCGCCGCGACGGGCTCGACCGCCCCCGGCACTTCGGTCAGCAACGCCCTGGGACTGACGACCGCTTCCGGCGGCAACTCGCAGCTCAACAACCAGCAGACCCTCGACACCCGTGCCGCCGTCACCGTGACGGACGTGCTGCCCAACGGCAACCTGGTCATCGAAGGCACCCGCATCGTTTCCTTCTCGGGCGAGACGAAATACGCCCGGATGAGCGGCATCGTCCGCCACGACGACGTGGCCCCGGACAACACGGTGCTCTCCAGCAACGTGGCCGACGCCAAGGTGCAGCTCCTCTCCGAGGGCAGCCTGACGGACGCGCAGAAAAAGGGCTGGCTCGCCCGGGGCATCGATCGTTTCAGCCCGCTTTGAAACCGGCCCGGCACGCTCCCTGCTTAGCTGCCGCGTAGGACCCGAACCCGCCGCCGGACACCCCGCCATGCACATTTTGCCTAGCCCCTTCAAAGCCACCTGCGGCACGCTGCTGCTCGTGGCGGCTCTTGGCCTCGCCGCCGCCTCCTCCGCGCACGCCACGCGGATCAAGGACGTGACGATGGTCGAAGGAGGCCGGGACAACCAGCTCGTCGGCTACGGCCTGGTGGTCGGCCTCGCCGGGGACGGGGACAGCAAGATCAATTTCACCGTCCAGAGCGTCGCCAACATGCTCAAGCGTTTCGGTATCGACGTGCCCGCGACGGACATCAAGAGCGGCAACGTCGCCGCCGTCATGGTCACGGCCGAGATGGGGCCGTTCCGCCACCCGGGCAGCCGCATGGACGTGACCGTTTCCTCCATGGGTGACGCCAAGAGCCTCCAGGGTGGCATCCTCCTCCAGACCCCGCTGCTCGGGGCCGACGAAAAGGCATACGCCGCCGCGCAGGGCCCCCTGGCACTCGGCGGTTTCCTCGGCGGCGCGGGCGGCACGGGCGGCGCGACCGTCCAGAAGAACCACCCCACGGTCGGCGTGATCAGCGGCGGGGCCATCGTCGAGCGCGAGGTGCCGACCCAGTTTGCTCCCAACGGAGCGGTCAACCTGCTGCTGCGCTCGCCCGACTTCTCCACGGCGTCCCGCGTGGCGGAGGTCATCAACCACAAGTTTCCCGGTTCGTCGCTCGCCAAGGATGCATCGACCGTCAGCGTGTACGTGCCCATGAAGTACATGAGCGACTACAAGGAAGTGGACTTCCTCTCGGACATTGGCGCGCTGGACGTGGTGCCGGACTCCGTGGCCCGGGTGGTCATCAACGAGCGCACCGGCACGATCATCGCCACGGCCGACGTGCGCATCAGCCGCGTGGCCATCAGCCACGGTTCGTTGACGATTACGGTGGCCTCGAACACTTCCACCAGCCAGCCCAGTGCCTTGACCAGCGGCGGCCAGACGACGCAAGACAAATCCACCCAAACCGACGTGAGCGAGGGCAAGGGATCGTTCGCGGTGATCGACGACAACCCGACCATTGAGCGGGTCGCCGCCGCGCTCAACGCGATGGGTGTGACCACACGCGACATGATGGCCATTTTCCAGGCGCTCAAACAGGCTGGGGCGCTCCAGGCCGAGCTGGTGATGGAATAAAGCCGCCCCGGATCGACCCTCGCCGCCATGACCATCCCGCCCATCCAGCCCGGACCGACCGTCGCCGCCCCGGCTGACGTGACCGGCTCGCCCAATGACGCGCGCAAGATCGAACAGTCCGCCCAACAATTCGAGGCCATGCTCGTGCGCCAAGTGCTCGCCGATACCTTCAAGCCCACGAGCGCGACCGGCGGTGCGCCCGCCCCGGGGGCCGACATCTACCAGGGGTTTGTCACCGACATCATGGCCGACCACCTCTCCCAGGGTGGCGCGCTGGGCATCTCCCACCTGCTCCAGACGCAACTCCAGTCTCCTGGCCCCAGGCACGTTGCTTTCAGAGGTCCTACCAAATGAATTTTCCGTCCGGCGAAACCGAATCTCTCATTGATGCCCTGCGCGACGAGCTGCAGGAGTACGGCGCGCTGCTCCAACTGCTCAAGGACCAGCAGCGCCGCCTCGTCAGCAGGCAGGCCGACGAAGTGCTCAACGTGAGCGGCTCCATCGAGTCGCAATTGCCTGTGGTGACGCGCGTGCGCCAGCGCCGGCAGCAGGAGATGCTGGCGCTCGCAGGCAATGGCACCGCGGCGCAGGACGAACTCGCCGGCATCCGTCTGAGCGATCTGCTGCCTTTCTTCCCGTCGGCGATTGCGCCCATGATCCGTGGCCTGGTCGAGGAGATCAACCGCCTGGTCTCGACCGTGTCCCGATTCGCCCGGCAGAACCAGATGCTGCTGGTCCGGGCGGTGGAATCGACCCAGGCGGCCTTGCGGTCCGTTCAGCCAACCGTGACCCAGAAGACGTATTCATCCTCCGGCCGGTTGTACATGAACCTGCCCAGCGCTTACGAAGGGAGCACCCGGGCAGTGGCCTGAAACATGCTTTAGTAGGCTGAGCGCATTGCCGCCCGGGAATGATTTTCCCGGGAAAAAGGGTAAAGTGCTGGTCCGAAGTGCCGATGGAATGGAGAAGGCGGGTCTAGCGCCGGTTCTTTTCCGTTGGCGGGACGTGACCGTGCGGTTTCGACATCAGCCCTCTTCGACATGGCAGGTTTATTCGGCTCCATCTACTCCAGCAGTCAGGCGCTCTCCGTGCAGTCCGCCGCGTTGCAGGTGACGGGCAAGAACCTTGCCAACGTCAACAGCCCGGGCTATGCCCGTGAGCGCGTCAATCTCTCCAGTTCATCGACGGTGGGCGTGCAGGTCGCCAGCGTCCAGTCCCTGCGGGACCGCTACCTTGATGCCCAGGTGGTCAGCGAGGGCAGCGTGACCTCCATGCTCCAGGCGAAGTACGACTCCATGAGCCGGGCGCAGTCCGGCCTGGGTGAGTCCATCAACGAATCCACGGCTGCGACCTCGGTCAGCGACACGGCTGGCGACACGGGCATCAGCGGTGCACTGACGAGCTTCTTCAACGGAGTGCAGGCGTTTGCCTCCGACCCCACCAGCACGGCGCAGAAACAGGTGCTCATACAAAGCGCCGGCACGCTGTCGCAGGCGATCAACTCCGCCGACGCCAACCTCGCATCCGAGCAACAGGCGCAGACCGACCGCATCAGCGGCGATGTAAGCGATGCCAATGGGTTGCTCACCGACATCGCTTCGCTCAACCAGCAGATCAGTACGGCCGAAGCGGGCTCACCGGGCAGCGCGACGGACCTGCGCGATGCGCGGCAGGCCAAGATCGAAGAGCTTTCGACGAAGATGAACGTCGAGGTGACGCCGTCATCGGATCATCCGAGCGAACTACAGATTTCCGCCCGGGACGCCAACGGCAACGCCGTGCCGCTCGTGTCAAACTCGACCGTGATCAGCGCATTGTCAGTGACGGGTCAGCAGGTCAGCGCCACCACGAACGGTCAGAGCACTGCGTTGAGCATGACAGGCGGTTCCATCGCCGGTGAGTTCCAGTCGCGTGACGGCGTGATCGCCGGATTGCGCGCCAATCTCGGCGCGATGGCCGGCCAGCTCACGAGCGCCGTCAACAGTGCGTATAATCCCGGCGGCACCGGCGCGAACTTCTTTGCGGCCTCGCCCACGGGCGGCAAATTGCTGGACGTCGATCCTGCCACCACGGCCGACACGCTGCACGCGGGTTCCACCGGCGATGCCGGGGCGAACGACCTCGCGCTGGCGGTCGCCAATGTGGGCACGAAGGCGTTCTCGGCGGCGGGGGGTGATGCCATCACAGGCACGCTCAGCGGGTACTACTCGGGCGTGGTGTCGAACTTCGGCGCGCAACTTTCCGGGGTAAACGCACAGATCACTGACCAGAGCCTCATCAGCCAGCAGATCAGCAGCCAGCGTGACTCGGTCAGCGGTGTGTCCGTGGACGAGGAAACGACCAATTTGTTGCAGTACCAGCGCGCCTACCAGGCGTCGTCAAAGGTCATCAGCGTCATCAACACGATAATGGATGACGTGCTTGCGATGGTCCACTAACCGCCCGTTTGCGCCGAACCCTCCACGTTTATGCGAGTTACCAGCAGCGCCTACTCCGCCAGCTTGAACGCCCAGATCCAGACGCTGGCGGCCCGGCAGGTGCGCCTGCAAAGCGAGGCGTCCAGCGGCCAGCGCATCACCAACCCCGAGGACGACCCCGCCGCGATGGGACGCGTGCTCAACTCGCAGGCCGAACAGGGCCGTGTGCAACAATATTACCGCAACTCGCAGCAGGCACTCGACGTGAATCAAGCGAGTTATTCGGCGGTTTCCTCGATCAAGGACCTCTCCGACCGCGCGGGCGAAATTGCTGCGATGACCAGCGGCACGTCGAGCACCGAGTCCATGTCAGCTTACGCCCAGGAGGTCAATCAACTCATGGAGCAGGCCGTGCAGTCTGGCAACAGCAAGCTGGACACGAGCTACCTGCTCGCCGGCACCAAGAGCGACACACCGCCCTTCACGGCCACGCGCGACGCCTCCGGGCAGATCACAGGCGTCTCGTACCAGGGAGCCAGCACCAGCGCACAGGTCGCGGTGGACAGCGGCACGACGATCTCGCCGTCCACGGACGGCACGGACAATGCGAACCTCGCCACGTTCATCAACACGCTGGGCAAGCTGCGGGATGCGCTCGCCTCCGGCGATTCAAACGCCGTGCAGGGCGTGCAGGGTGACCTTTCCACGTCCGAAGACCACTTGTTGAACACGCTGGGCACCCTCGGGGCGGTGCAGACGCGTCTGGAAGCAGCTTCGACGGCGAATTCCAGCCGCTTCACCGATTTGCAAAGCCAGATTTCCGCCGATGCGGATGCGGACCTCCCCAGCACGATCATCAAGCTCACCCAGGCCCAGACCGCCTACCAGACCTCGTTGCAAACGGGTGCGAAAATTCTCAACCAATCATTGTTGAATTACATCAACTGAGTGAGGCGGAGACAATGGCCCGGGGCGGACCGTCCCGGGACCTGCCGCCGTGCGTGTGAGAGCCGGTGTTTTCTTTTCCAGGCACCGGGCAGCTTCTTTAACCTGCCGTGGTGAATCGTGCAGACCACGGCTGCAAACAACACGGGAAATGGCTGCGACACCACCGAGGCGCGCAAGGCGGTTGCCACGCGTTGATCCAGAAAATTCTGGTGCCGTCGAAGGACGGGCTCACCCAATCCGGTAAACGATGCGCGCCTTGTTCATGTCATAGGGCGACATCTGCATCTTGACCCGGTCCCCGGCAGTCAAACGAATAAAGCGTTTACGCATCTTGCCCGAAATATGGGCGAGGACGGAGTGGCCGTTTGGCAACTCGACCCGGAACATCGTGCCCGGTAGCACGTCGGTGATGCGTCCTTCAATCTCAATGTTCTTTTCTGAAGTTCTGTTTTGGATGGCCATGGAGACAAAAACACCCCGCCACTCGGAAAAGCAGCAGGGTGTGGTTGGTTAAAAGTTAAAAGGAAGCAAGCAGACAAGTATTAGCGGCGCTGGTAACCACCGCGGTCGCCGCGGTCGCCACGGTCGCCACCGCCGGAACGGCCACCACGGTCGCCGCCACCACCGTAACCGCCACCGCCGCCGCCACCCGAGCGCTCTTCACGCGGGCGGGCTTCGTTGACGGTCAGGGCACGGCCTTCAACCTGTTTGCCGTTGAATTGTGCGATGGCCTTCTGGGCATCGGCGGCATCGCTCATGGTCACGAAGCCGAAGCCACGCGATTTCATGGTCATGCGATCTTGCATGATGAGCGTCTCTTGCACGGGTCCGACCGTGGCAAAGAGATCTTGGAGGTCGGTCTCGGTAGTGTTGAACGACAGATTACCGACGTAGAGTTTTGCTGACATGGATGTTTGTACTTTCTGTACTGACAGAGAATAAGAGGGCTATCGAGGACTGCGTTTCCGAAGAATTCGGATTTCGAATATGTCCTTTGAGGCGCTAAACCCCCTGAACAAACTCACCATCAACCTGGCAACTGCCTTGCTCTTTCTACTGACAAAAGTAGCATCGCTCATTGTCGGTGGAAAGCAAACGGTATCTTTCCAGGTGGCAAACCGGAGCCGGATGTAAGGGGGAAACACCGAAGATGCTCGCCTTTGGCTCCAAACGGTGGGATAGTAGCGGATGGCGAATAAAATTGGCGGTACTTTCTCACGACGGGGTCCGGATGTTCTGACCGAGGAGCTAGCCGTGATTCTTTCCGGTAAGCAGTCTTTTGAGTTCAAGCCGCTGTTCACGCTCGTCTACGCCAATCTGCGGGCGCGCAACCTGGCCAGTGGCGGGGAAGAAATGTGCCGTCTGCGTGTTTACGAGAAGTTGCAGGCGCTCGTCAGCAAAGGAATGGTGGATAAAGCCATCACCAAGGGTGTCAAAGAGTATTGTGGGCTCGCTTCCCTGGCGGCAGCGCTGCCGGTCCTTCCGTTAGCAACGGCGTTGCCGGTTCTTCCTTTGACCGGCGCGGCCAACGCGGCGGAACTGTGAAGACGGAGGTCTTCGTGTGTGATCGTTGCGGCGAGCGGAAACGTCTCGACCGCACGAAGCAACATTGGTGTGCAATCTGCGCGGGCAAGCAGGAAACAGAAATGAGGCCGGTACGGATCAAGCCGATTTCGATTCAATCGGCCCAGCAACCCCGGTATCGATAAACAGAAGAATCAGCGATGGCAAAAAACAATTTTTCATTCGAGAAGCGCCGCAAGGAATTGGCAAAGAAAGCCAAGAAGGCGGAGAAGGCAGCGCGAAAATCTGAAGAAGGCACCTCAGAGGAGGGCGCCGAACCGACTGCCGAAGAGACTAGCGCGGAGGAAACACCTGCGGCGAGCACCGACGAGCAGCCTGCGGAGGGTTGACGCCTTGTTTGCGTCAGGGGCGGACGAGATCACGTCCGAGTCTCTTGCCATTTAGCTGGGCAGGCACACTGGGGCGCGTCGCAGTGGCGTTCTGTACTCATCTGTTCACAGCCACGACTTTGTGCAGAGCTTGTGCCACGACTGATACGTCTGGTTGATGAACAGCGACCAGTGTCACGGTGTAATCAGGTGCCAGCCGCACAGTCCCCTGTGCGTAGGTATCGGCGAGGTGTGCTAGCTCGTTCAGTTGCCCACTTGAAAGACGCTCGCTGGGCAACGTTGCCGTCCTTGTAGCGAAAGTTTCCTCGGACTCGAAGTTTGCACGCGAATGGTCGGCATCCGCTGCTCCCTGCCCGTGCATTGGTGCGGGAGCGGGGGAGCGAGTCAGCTCGAACGGCAGGCCGGGTTCCATCGCCTTCAAAAGTGCGGACGCTCCGCGGCTTCCGCAGAAGGTTGTCAAGGCAGCAACGGTGCGGTTGCTCCGGTCCGCTTCTTTTCTCCATAACCGGAGCAACGCCATGCACGTATGGGCCACTTGTTCCGGTTCGACCCAGACGCCGAGGTCGCCCGTGGAACTCCAACGCAGCCGCCACGCGATCTTGCTACGCTGACTACCGGCTGGAAAATCCGCCGCTTGCAAGGTGATCTCGCTAGCCTGATCGAAGGGCCCGGACGCCGGCCACTTCTTATGGGCGATCTCTGGACCACGGAACCGGATCAGGCAGCCGCGTGGCAGATCAACCAGTTCGCGGCCATGCGTCGTCCGTTGTTCAATCTCGTAAATGGAAGGGTGCACTAGGCTCCACGGCACGGCGTCAGTGCATTGATTTATCACCGCGCGCAGGCAGTCGCCGCCGCTCCCGCGTGTGCCGAGGCCGACCGCCGCAAGACGCTGTAGCGCCTCGGGCGCATCCCAGATGGAGATGGCCTCCAAGTCCACCCCTCCGTTCACGTTGAGCCTCACCTCGCCGCTGGCCAAGTTCCGCGCCACGTCGGCAAGGCCCCGGAGTTGAAATGCCTGCAAACGCCCGCCAGGGACACGCACCCGCAGCCGGAAGCCGTCCTTGGCCGGTGCGAGGTAATGCAGGCCGAACCAACGGAAGCGGAACGCGTCCGCCCGGTCCGGCGGCCGGTTTGCCCCGGCGTATTCAAGCAATCTCGGGAGCGCCTCTGCCGGATGCAGGTCTTTTTTTACCTGCTCCTCGAAGGAAAGGGCCGGTCGGTTCTCCGCCACAGCGGCTACGCCGGGCACGCCCTCAAGCAAGCGGCCGTTGCCCCCATCGCCCCGCGCCCTTGCTCCCGCCAGAAAACCTTCCAGGTAACATTGCGGCGGCGGATTCATCGTGGCGGTGCCAGCGCCGTCCGTCCGGTTTTGCGCTTCCGCTCACTCATCGTTGCTGAAAATAGCCTGCAACGTGTTGAGGTCGTAGC
>CAXTVY010000173.1:0-9627 GCA_964247665.1 uncultured Chthoniobacterales bacterium
GGCTACAGCGGTGGCTACAGCGGCGGTGGCGGTGGTGGTCGCGGCGACGACCGTCGCGGCGGCTACAGCGAGCGCCGCGAGCGCGGTGGCCGCGACCGTGGCGACCGCGGCGGCGGCGGGTACTAAGGGAAAAAGGCAGGAGGCAGAAGGACGGAAGAGAATTCCTACGCCCTTGACCGTTTGGGTCTTCAGCCAGCCAGAAAACTCTTGAGCGTTCCGGGTGATCAACTCGGAACGCTTTCTTTTTGTTTTCTCCCTTCCGCCTTCCGCCTCCCGCCTTTTCTAGTTTCCCGCTCGCCGGAAAGTCGTACAATGACGGCGTGAGCTACCAGGTTTTCGCGCGCAAGTACCGGCCCCAGACGTTCGGCGAGGTCGTGGGTCAGGACCACATCACCCGGACGCTCAAGAACGCCATCGAGCAAAACCGGCTCGCGCACGCCTACCTTTTCGTCGGGCCGCGTGGCACGGGCAAGACCAGCACGGCACGTATCCTCGCCAAATGCCTTTGCTGCGTACAGGCCCCGACGGTCACGCCCTGCGGCGTGTGCGACCCCTGCCGCGAGATCGCCGCAGGCAACTCACTCGACGTGCTCGAAATCGATGGCGCGAGCAACAACGGCGTCGAGCAGGTGCGTGAACTGCGAGACAACGTGCGTTATGCCCCAGCGCACGGGCAATACAAAATTTACATCATCGACGAGGTGCACATGCTCTCGTCGGCGGCGTTCAACGCGTTGCTCAAAACTTTGGAGGAACCGCCGGAGCATGTGAAATTCGTGTTCGCCACGACCGAAGTCCAGAAGGTGCTGCCGACCATCTTGAGCCGCTGCCAGCGCTTCGACCTGCGGCGTATCCCTTCGCCGCTCATCTCGGCGCACCTCGCCAAGATTGCCACCTACGAGAAGATCGACCTCGCCCCGGCCGCGGCAGACGCCATTGCGCGCGGCGCGGAAGGTGGATTGCGTGACGCCGAGTCCATGCTCGATCAGCTCGTGGCCTTCTGCGGCGACACCATCGCGCAGGACGACGTGCTGGGCATCTTCGGGTTCACCGCGCCGGAGACCGTCAGCCAGATGGCGGGCGCGGTGCTCGGGAAAAACACGCCGGGCGCGCTGGCGGTGCTCGATGCCCAGTCCGAAGGGGGCAAGGACCTGATGCGCTTGATGGCCGAACTGATTGCCCACCTGCGCAATCTGCTCGTCCTCCAGGTTAACCCCGCGAGCGTCAGCGCGGAAACCGGGTCTGCCTTAGCACAGACGCTGCAAACCCAGGCGGCCCAGGTTTCCACCGACCGCCTGTTGGAGCTTATCGACGGTTTCGCTGCCGCCGAGGGCCGGATGAAGTGGGCACCCAATAAGAAGCTGCACTTCGAGATCGCGCTCATCAAAGCCGTTCAGACGCTCGGGCAATCGACGTTGACCGAAGTGATCGACGCGCTGACGGCCATCCGCGAGGGGGAACATGGCAACGGGAATGCGTCGGGGTCCGTCCCGGCGGCAACGCCCACGGTGCGCCGGGAACCGACTGCCAGTGCGGCCCCCGCCACCGCACAGAACACCCCGACCGCAGCCGTGGAAACCTCGCGCATGGACTGGGCCAGCTTCAAGCAGTCCGTGCGCGGTCCGGCCCCCGCTCCCGCGTCTAAATCAGCGGTTGGCGAGACGCCTGCGCCTGCGCCCGAGACGCTCACGCCCCCGGCGTTACCCGCGAAAATGGCTGCTCCTTCCGAGCCGGTGCCCGCCGAGCCCGCACCCGCCAGCAACGGCGACGAGGCAGCTCTCGACACGACGCGCATTTGGAGCGAGCTGACCCGCGAGGTTCGCTCGCAAAGCCCGCTCAAGGCAGCCTGGGTGCAGGCGGGCCGCGTGCTCGGCCTGGAAGCGAATCTTCTGCGCGTCGGCTTTCCCGCTGTTCAGCGGATGGCCTTCGATTCACTCAGCAAACCGAACACCAAGAAGTCCCTGGAGGGTATCCTGGCGAAACTCGCTGGCCGCTCCCTCGGGCTGAAACTCGAAGTGATCCAGGAAGAGTCTGCTGCCAACCCTGGCCCGGCGTCCGCCCAGCCCGCGTCCGGCCGCGCCGCGCCGCGGTCCGCCCCCGAAGGACGTTCCGCCGCACCCGGTGGCGACCAGGTGGAAGTGGCGAGCACCGGTGCCGACGGCACGCCCGCCGATCCGACGGAACTCTTTAAAAATGATCCGCTCATCCAGAAGGCACTCAAGATTTTTGAAGGCGAAATCCGCTCGGTCGAATGACCCGTACCCAACGCTCTCCACACCATCTACCCACCACCGACCCAACCAAGACCATGAATTTCAACAAGATGCTCAAGCAGGCGCAGAAAATGCAGTCTGATGCCACCAAGATGCAGACCGAACTGGCCCAGAAAACCGTCACCGCCTCGGTGGGCGGCGGCAAGGTCACCGTCACGGCCACGGGCGCGGGCGACGTGGTCAGCATCAAGATCGCCAAGGAGGTCGTGGACCCGGAAGACGTGGAATTACTCGAAGACTTGGTGCTCAGCGGCGTCAAGCAAGCGATTGACGAAGGCAAGAAGATGGCGGAGTCCGAGATGGGCAAACTGACCGCTGGACTAGGCGGCATGGGTCTGCCCGGGATGGGCTTCTGAAGCACACTGTCTGCGTGGCTGCACCCATTGTTCGGATGCCCGAGGATGGAATTGCCAGTCCGCACGGGCCGGAACTGACGTATACAATGAGGGCGTGATTTTTGCGGCACTTCATGCCATATTCACGGAGCAAACGATCAGAAAAGAGGACGGACCATGAAACACCAAATTTTGCAGAAAGCAGCCGCACTTTGCGTCGGCGCGGCGGTCGCGCTGACCGCGGTTTCCGCTCGGGCAGACGAACCGAAGAATACGGACGACACCGTGCCAAAGCACCATCACAAGCATGTGGCGAAAAAAGTGGCCCACATGGACGAGGCATCGACTCCGACACGGAACCAATTCGAGAAGAAGAACAACGCGGCACCGATCCCAACCAAAGACGGGCGCAACGCTACGTATTCGGCGGGCGGCCCCATCGGCGGTTCAAATGGCGCGGAACACGCCGTGCTAACCGGCAGCCAGCTCCCGCGTTCTTATAACCGACGCGGTTATTCGACCGACTCAAACGACAGTCACTTTATCTACGACCAGAACGACATCCGGCTGCAGAGCACGAATTCCGTGGGTGATTCGCTACGGTCCGTGCCCGGCGTGCACGTGCGCGGTGGCACCCAGTAAAGACCGGCTTTGATTTTGCTGCATCGGTGGCAGCAAGACGGGAACAGCGCACGTTGCTGTTCCCGTCTTTGTTTTTCGGCGTGGGTACTCGGCGACTCAAGCGGAAAGGCTTGCATCATCGGCTGCACCCACGGGGTCGCCCGATGCGGGCAGGGCATGACGGGCCGCATACACGTTTTCAACGAGCCCTCGTTGCACCTCCGAGCGCAGGACCCGCCGGGCGGCACGATGGAACTTCCCGGCGAGTTGCTCGTCACCTGCTTGGGCGGCGGCCTGGATGCCTTCCAGATAGGCGGTGGTCTGCTCCGGGTGATACCGGATAATTTTCTCGTATTCCTGACAGGCTTCCTCGTACCGGAGGTGTTTGGCGTAGAACCGCGCGAGGTTAAAATCCACCGGCGGCGGTGCCGACTCGGACGGCAGGAATAAGCTGTCGAGCAGCCGGTGGAGCGGCAGCACCGCCCAGCCAACCGCTTCTGGACTGACGAACAGCACGGCCGAGATCAGCGCCGCCAGCCCGAAGAGGCTCTTGGCAAACGCGGCCATCATATTGCCTTCCGTCGCCAGCACATGCGCCAGCTCGAAGACCCCGCCGCCCCCGGCAAGGCCAGCCAGGAGCCAGCGCACGACGACAGCAAACCGGGGAAATCTCATGCCGACCCGACATTGGCGGATTCCCGCCGCCGGGTCAACTTACCTTTAATCCGCACGCCGCTTCCACGACGTGCTCGGCGGTGATGCCCAGTTCCTTCATCACCGTACCGCCGGGCGCGCTCAGGCCGAAGCGGTTGATACCGACCACCGCGCCGTCCAGCCCGACGTATTCCATCCACGTCACCGGCACGCTCGCCTCGATGGCCACCCGGGCGCGGCAGCTCAACGGCAACACCTCGTCCTTGTAGGCTTGTTCTTGCCGGTCGAACCGCTCGAAACAAGGGATGCTGACCACGCGCGTGCCCGCGCCCAACGTTTCGGCGGCCTTGAGCGCGTGCTGGAGTTCGCTGCCCGCGCTCATCAGGATGTACTTCAGCGCGTCTGTTTCCTTTTTGGCGATGTACCCACCCTTGAGCACCCCCTCACGCCGCTCCTTGACGGGAATCGAGGTCAGCAGCGGGACGGACTGACGGCTTAGGGCCAGCAGCGTCGGGCCGTCGGTCCGGTCGAGCGCGGCCACGAACGCCCCGGCGGTTTCCTCGGGGTCGGCAGGGCGGATCACGTCCAGGTTGGGGATGACGCGCAAACCGGGCACTGTCTCAATCGGCTGGTGGGTCGGGCCATCCTCGCCCACGCCGACGCTGTCGTGTGTGAAGATATAAACGACCGGCAGGTGCGAAAGCGCCGACAGCCGGATCGCCGCGCGGCAGTAATCGGCGAACACCAGGAACGTCGCGCCGCTGGGCCGGAAGATGCCGTGCGCGGCAATACCGTTGAGGATCGAGCACATGCCGTGTTCGCGGATGCCGAAGGGGATGTTGCGCCCGCTGCGGTTGGCCGGGCTGAAGTTGTCGTCGCGCGCCTTGAGGTCGCCGATGTAGTTGAGCGTGGAGCCCCATAGGTCCGCGCTGCCGCTCACGAACAGCGGCGTTGCCTTGGCAAGCGGCTGGAGCACGTCCTGCCCGGCCTTGCGCGTGGCGACTTTAGCGTCAGACGGAAATTCGGGAATCACGGCGAAGAGTTCGTCCACGTTGCCGGTCTTCTTGTCCGTTTGCTCGCTCATCTGCTGGCTCAGCGCACTGGAAACGGCCAGTACCTTGGCCTTATCCGGGTTGGCGGCTTTCCAGGCATCGAACTTCTTGACCCATTCGTCATGCTTCGCGTCGAGCGTCTTCTTGTACTCCGCGAAATATTCTGTCACTTCCGGGAACACGTAGTAAGGCTCCGGCGGCAGCCCGAGACCCTTGCGCGCCTCGTCAGCAAACTTGGCTCCCCCCTCCCCGTGCGCCTTCTGGGTGCCCTGCACCTCGGCCACGCCCTTGCCGATCAGCGTCTTGGCGATGATGATCTGCGGCTTGCCCGAGCCCGCGTTTTTCGCGCGGTCGAAGGCATCCAGGAATGCGTCCATGTCGTTGCCGTCGATGGTGATCGTGTCCCACTCGGCGGCATCGAAACGCTCGGCGGTATTCTCGCTCTGCGACACCTTGGCCATCGCGTCGAGCGTCACCGCGTTGTTGTCGTAGATGAGAATCAGGTTATCGAGCTTCTGGTGCCCCGCGAACTCAATGGCCTCCATCGCCACGCCTTCCTGCATACAGCCGTCGCCCGCGAGAACGACGATGTGGTGGTCGAAAATTTCGTGTTCCGGCGTGTTGAAGCGGGCTTCGGCCATCTTGGCGGACACGGCCATGCCGACGGCGTTGGCGACGCCCTGCCCCAGCGGCCCGGTGGTTGTCTCGATGCCGCTCGGCGCGTGGGTCATCTCGGGGTGGCCGGGCGTCTTGCTGCCCAACTGCCGGAAACGCTTGATCTCGTCCAGGGTCATGTCCGGGTAACCCGCCAGGAACAGCCAGCTATACAGGAACATGCTGCCATGGCCCGCCGAGAGCACGAAGCGGTCGCGGTTGAGCCATTCGGGGTGGTCCGGGCAATAGTTCAGCGCATTGCCGAAGAGCACCGCGCCGATCTCCGCGCAACCCAGCGGCAGGCCGAGGTGCCCGCTTTCGCTGGCGTGGACGGCGTCGATGGTCAAACCGCGGGAGGCGGTGGCGGCCTTGGCGAGGATTTCGTGGTTCAGGGACATAAGTAGAAGGGATGAAGGCAGAAGGCAGAAGGAAGCAGAGCACAGCTTCTTTGCGAACAAAAGTTACTTTACTTCGGAAGTCGCGCATCCACCTTAAACGCCCGCATTCAGGCCGGTTCCGCCTTCCGCCTTCCCATGACCTCACCTACCTCCGCCCCGCTGAGCATCGGACTCCCCAGCGGCAGCTTGCAAGAACCGACGCTCTCGCTTTTCGCCAAAGCAGGCTTTCAGATCAACGGCGCAAGCCGCTCCTACAAGCCCTCCGTGGACGACCCGGAACTCCAGGTGCGTCTGCTGCGCGCCCAGGAAATCAGCCGCTACGTGCAGGAAGGCTTCCTCGACGCCGGACTGACCGGCCGTGACTGGATCGAGGAAAATGGCTCGGACGTGGAGGTGCTCGGCGACCTACCCTTCAGCAAGGCCACCGCGTCGCCGACGCGGTGGGTGCTCGCCGTGCCCAATGATTCGCCCATCCGCACGCTGCAAGACCTCCAGGGCAAACGCATCGCCACGGAGGCCGTCGGCCTGACGCGCCGCTTTCTGGAGCGCAATGGCGTCAACGCGCGGCTCGAATTTTCCTGGGGCGCGACCGAGGTCAAGGTGCCTGATCTGGTGGACGCCATCGTAGACATTACTGAAACCGGCTCTTCCCTGCGCGCGAACAACCTGCGCATCCTGGCGACGCTGATGGAATCCTACCCGCAGTTCATCGCCAACCACGCCGCGTGGGGCGACCCATGGAAGCGCAAGAAGCTCCAAGGGTTGATGATCCTGCTCCAGGGAGCACTGGCGGCCCGGGACAAAGTGGGGCTCAAGATGAACATCGCGAAAAACGAGTTGCAAAACCTTCTTACCGCCCTACCCTCACTCCGCGAACCGACCGTCTCGCCCCTCGCGCAACCCGAATGGGTCGCAGTGGAAACGGTCATCGACGAAAAAGTCGTTCGCGAAATCATTCCACAACTCAAATTACTTGGTGCCGAAGGCATCATCGAATACCCGCTGAACAAGGTCGTTTACTAGTCTGAAATCGTAAGCAACCCGCTGTCTCGCTACTGTTTGTTATGGGCTCCCTGAAGAAACGTCGCAAAGCAAAAATTTCCAAGCACAAGCGCCGTAAGCGCATGAAGGAAAACCGCCACAAGAAGCGGTTGCGTTACAAGAGCTAGCGGCTACCTTGGAGGCCATGCGCCCGAAGACGCCCGCGCCAGGGCCTGAGTGGTTCGGCGGCGTCCACGGTCCGTGTGACTGGCGGCGTCGTTTTGGCGTCGCCTTTTTTGCTGTCGCGTTCTGTGCGCGGGCCGCTGCCTCCGCACCCTCCGGCACGCCGCCACGCGCGCGCCATGCCCCTCCTCCGCCTGCGGCAGTCGCGGCAGAACAACCGCCCGGGCATCTGCCAGAAATGGCGGTGGTGTACGATGACGTCTATCGCTCTCCGGCGAAAGATCTGCTCCTGAACGCGGAGAACGACCGCAAGGCGGATGCCAACGCGCATTTTATGCGCGGCCTGCTGCTGGAGGAAACCGCTACCCCGGCGGATGCACAGGACGAATACCTCAAGGCGCTCGCACTCGATCCATCGAACGCGCGCCTGTCGGTCAAGGTCGCGTGGCAGTATCTCGCACAGGGGGATACGCCCGGGGCGATCAACCTGCTCAAGGACGCGATCAAGGCCGCGCCCAAACAGGCCCAGCCATACCTTGCGCTGGCATACCTGTACTTCAGCAATCTCAATAAGCCCGCCGACGCGCAGAAGTACGCCGAGCAGGCTATCGGGATCGATCCGACGAACATTTTCGGCTACGCCTACCTGCGCGAAATCTACAAGTCACTCGGGCAGGAAAGCAAGGTGCCCGCCCTGCTCGACCGCGCTGCCAAATCCGACAGCAAAGACGCGTTTTTCTGGCTGCAACTCGGGGCGTTGTACGCGGAAGCCTACCTCGCGCAGGACCCTGGCAAGGATGGAGACGCACTCAAGAAGACCACCCAGGTTTTCCAGAAGGCGCTTTCCTTCAGCGGCGACGACGTAGACATCATCGAGAAGATTGCGGATTTCTTCGTGGCCACGCAGCAACTCGCCGAGGCAGCCCCGCTTTACCAGCGCGCCGTGGACATTGATCCATCGCGCACTTCTGCCCGCGAAAACCTCGCGCGTTGCTACATCGGCCTGAAACAGCCCGACAAGGCTGCGACCACACTGGAAGATTCTATCAAGCAGAATCCCGTCCAGCCACATGCCTACGAGGTACTGGCCGAGATCTACAAGGAATCCGGGCAGGAGGAAAAAGCCATCCGCAACTACGAGCAGAGCCTGCTGCTCAACCCCCGCGACATTCGCGGTTACCAGGACCTCGCCATTTTGCTCGTGGACCGCAAGCAATCCGAGGAGGCGGTGAAACTGCTCACCGAGGCGCGCAAGCGCTTCCCCGACCAGCCGGCATTCACCTATCTCCTGGGTGTGGCACTGGAGGAAGGCAAGGATCACCAGCAGGCTGTCGCGACGTTTGAGCAGGCGGAGTCGGACGCGGAAAGCCTGCAACCGACGTTGCTCAGTGCACAATTTTATTTTCAGTTCGGCGAAACGGCGGAGCAGGCGGGACTCTTCGACAAGGCGGCGGCGATGTTGCAGAAGTCGTTGGGTATGCAGGACGACCCGCAGATGATCGCCACCACATCGAATTACCTCGGCTACATGTGGGTCGAGCATGACCAGCACGTGGACGAGGGTGGCGACCTGATTAAAAAGGCGCTGGAAATCGACCCGGAGAACGGCGCGTACCTGGATAGCTTGGGCTGGTACTACTACAAGAAGAGCCAGTTCGACCAGGCCGTCGAGCAACTCCAGAAAGCGGTCGAGAAAACGAAGCCCGAGGACGCGACGGTGTACGAGCATCTCGGGGACGCCTATTTGAAGGTCAACGAGACGGCGAAGGCGGTTGATTGTTGGAAGAAGGCATTGGACCTCGACCCGTCGAACCCGAACATCCCGGCGTTGAACAAGAAGATTGCCGATACAAAGCCCGCCGCACAGGCTGCGCCTGCGCCAGGGCCCGCCGCGCCGCCAAAGAGTTAGTGAACAAGGCAAAAATCGTTCGGAGAACGGGCTGTGCCTTTATCGACAACTGCCGTCGGCGGCTGCCCGGAGCTCACCGGCGCGCCACCTGTTCCACGATGAACCGCGCGTTGTCCCGGGCCGCGTCCGGACGGCTCAGCTTCGTGATGTTCGCCATCCATGCGCGGCAGACGGCCGCGTCGCCTGCGAACGCCCGCCGCACTGCCGCCACGATGGCCTCCGGCGATAACCCGAGGCACCCCGCCCCGTTGTCCACGAGCAACTGAGCATTGCCCTCTTCCTGGCCGGGCGCGATCTGGCTGACGATCATCGGGCAGCCTGCGGCGATGGTTTCCTGCGTCGTCGCGCCGCCCGCCTTGCTGATGATGAGATGGTGCGACGCCAGCAGCGCGGGCACCTCGCGTGTCCAACCGATGAGCCGTGCGGACCGCCGTATCGGTCCCCGCTCGGCGATCAGGCGCTCCACCGTCCGGTGCATCTCCGCATCCCGGCCAACCGTCACCGTCAACTCAATGTCTTCCAGCGCCAGCATCCCGCGCACCGTTTCCGGCGCGGATTTGCGCCCGG
>CAXTVY010000174.1:0-9561 GCA_964247665.1 uncultured Chthoniobacterales bacterium
ATGCCGCCAAAGCCGCTCTGCATCTGACGCCTCGCCAGATCATGTTGCGGATGAATAAACAAACCCGGATAAAAGACACGCGCAACATTTGGCTGGACTTCCAACCAGCGGGCGAGGTCGAGCGCGTTGGCACAGGTGCGTTCCATGCGGAGAGCGAGGGTCTTCAGCCCGCGCAGGGCGAGGAAACTGTCCATCGGTCCGAGGATGGAGCCCACCGCGTTTTGGATGAAGGCCAAGCGGTCACCGAGTTCCTTGTTCCTGGTGTCATCCTCCACCGCGATGCCGCCGATCATGTCGGAGTGGCCGTTGAGATATTTGGTGGCCGAGTGGACCACCACGTCGCAGCCCAGTTCCAGCGGACGCTGGAGGATTGGGCTGGCGAAGGTGTTGTCCGCCACCGCCAGCGCACCTTGCTCATGCGCCAATTGTGCGATGGTCTCCAGGTCGGCGAGCTTGAGCAGCGGGTTGGTGGGCGTCTCCACCCAGACCATCTTTGTCTCGGGCCGCAACGCGCCGAGCAAGTTCTTGGGGTTGGTCAAGTCGACGAAGGAAAAGCTTAAGTTTGACGAGTGGCGGCGTACGCGTTCGAAGAGCCGAAACGTGCCGCCGTAAAGATCGTCGCTGGCGATGACGTGGCTGCCGGCCGGGAGCGTTTCGAGCACGGTGCCCATCGCGGCCAGGCCGGAAGAAAACGCAAAGCCACGTGTGCCGCTTTCCAGGTCCGCCACGCAACGCTCGAAGGCAGAGCGCGTCGGATTTACTGAGCGCGCGTAGTCGTAGCCCTTGTGGACGCCGGGGCTCTGTTGCACGTAGGTGCTCGTCTGGTAGATGGGCGGCATGATGGCCCCCGTCGATGGATCAGGCGCTTGCCCGGCGTGGATGACGCGGGTGGCGAGGGCATGCTTGGAGGCGGAGAGTTCGTCGGAGTTCATGAGAATTGCAGGCGCAGGTAGGACAACAAATCGGAGCGGGTGATCAACCCGAGGAAGCGCGTGCCATCCATGATGATCGCTACCCGGCCCCGGTCGAAGACTTGCAACAGGTCGTCGATGCCGGCGGTGGGCGAGAGGGTTTCCAGCCGATCAGTCATCGCCAAACCCACCTGCGCATGAAAATGCGTCGGGTCTGAATGAACCTTAACCAGAATGTCCGATTCATCCAAGATGCCAACAACCGCGCCGGTCAGATCGACAACGGGCAACTGCGATACGTCGGCCGTGCGCATGCGCTTGAAAGCGGTGGAAAGCGAATCGTCCGGGCCAACGGCGATAACCTCGCCTGCCTCGTGGCGGTGCAGGATCAGGTCGCGCAGATCACCTTGCGGCGCGCGACGGATGAAACCTTGTTCGGCCATCCAGAAATCGTTGTACATCTTGGAGAGGTACTTGTTGCCACTGTCGCAGATGAAGGTGACCACGCGCTTGGGCCGGGTCTGCTCGCGGCAGTAGCGCAACGCCGCTGCCAGCAGCGTGCCGGTGGACGAACCACCAAGGATGCCTTCCCGGCGCAGCAGGTCACGCGCGGTTGCAAACGATTCTTCATCGGTGATGGAGTAAGCTGCACGCACTCGCGAGAGATCGGCGATATCCGGTATAAAATCTTCGCCGATGCCCTCCACAGACCAACTGCCGGCCTGCCCGAGCACCCCGCTTTTCAAGTACGGCGTGAGGATGGAACCTTCTGGATCGGCCAAGACCATTTCCATGTCGGGCTGCACACCCAAGAAAAACCGACTCAGACCCGTAATTGTGCCGCTACTGCCGACCCCACACACCACCGCGTCCACGTCGTGCTCCATCTGATCCCAAATCTCCGGTCCGGTGCTGGTCTCGTGTGCGAGTGGATTGGCCGGGTTGGCGAACTGGTTGACATAAAAGCCGCCGGGGATCTCCGCCGCTAGCCTTGCGGCCACGTCCTGGTAATACTCCGGGTGCCCGCGGCCCACGTCGGAGCGGGTCAGCCGCACGTCCGCGCCGAGCGCGCGGACGTGGGAAATCTTTTCCTGGCTCATCTTGTCGGGAATGACCAGCAACACCCGGTCGCCCTTGGCCACGGCCACGAGAGCCAGACCCAGGCCGGTGTTGCCCGCGGTGGCCTCGACGACCGTGCCGCCGGGCTGGAGGCGGCCGTCGCGTTCAGCGGCCTCGATCATGGCGAGGGCCACGCGGTCCTTGATGGAACCGGTGGGGTTCTGGTTCTCCAACTTGACGAACAGCCGGCAGACACCGGTGTCCATGCGGGTAATCTCCACCAGTGGCGTGTTTCCGATAAGGGTGAGAACGGCAGGGAGCGGATGTTCCGTGCTCGTGGAAGAAGCAAGGGTGGGCATAGGTGGAAATTGGGTGACCGAGATAGATGAGACCCCGGAACGATTCAATGTCGGAATCCGAAAGATTACTGCCTACGACACGAGATAGTACGCGGCGGCGTTGTCCGGCTGCTCCGGCGACGGGTTCGACGGATTGTTTTGGTGGAGGAGTCCGTAAGCGTGACGCACCGCCCGCAGGGTGGCCGAGTACGTTCTGTCTTCTTCCGGGTAGATGCGGTCAGCGGGCAGCCATTGCTCGAAACGCAGGTTGCGCAGGATCTTCGCCAGATCGTCGCGGACACCCGCCAGGAGCACCGTCAGGCCATGGCGGTCCGCTTCCCGGAGGAAGTGTTCGAGGTGCTCGACCGCGACCACGTCCGGGTTGCGCGTGCGCCGCAGCCGCAGCACGAGAAACGCGGCCTCCGCGCGGGCGGCTTCTTGCCGGAGGTTTTCCAACGCTTTTTCCAGTTCGGGCGCGGCCCCGAAAAACAACTCGCCTTCCAGGTCGTAGATCAACACGGCGTTCGAGCGTTCGTCTTCCGGCTGCCGCTCACGCACCACGCGCTCCGGGGTGACTATTAGTTCACGCACGGAGAGCCGTGACGCGCGGGGAACGAACATGAGGATGGAAAGCCCCACGCCGATGAGGATCGATTCATCGACGCTGATGAAAACGGCCGCGAGCGCGGTCACCAGCACCAACCCGGCGTCGAAACGCGAGGCGCGCATCGCGTAGCCGAGCCGCCGCCAGTCGATCAGCCGGGCGGCGGTGATGAAGAGCAGGCCGGCCAACGCAGACTTCGGGATGAAGCGCGCGTAGGGGCCGAACAGCACCACCACCACTGCGACGATCACCCCGGAGTAAATGCCCGACATCCGCGTGATCGCGCCGGACTGGTAGTTGATGGAGGAACGCGTCAGCGAGCCGGAACCCGGCAGGCTCTGGAAGAAACCGCCGACGAGGTTGGAGATGCCTTCGGCGAGACACTGCCGGTTATAGTCCAGCGGCTGCCGGGTGTAGGTGGCGATGGATTTGGCCACCGCCAGGGCTTCCAACAACCCGAGGAAGGAAATCGCCACGGCGCTGCCCAGCAGCTTTTGGATCCAGGCCCAGTGGATTTGCGCGATGTGGAAGGTCGGCAGCGCCGCAGGCACCTTGCCGACGACGGCCACGAGCGACTTGCCGTCCGCCGCCGGGAGCGACCATCCGAAAAAGGCCGCTAATCCTGCCGCCGCGAGCAGCGCTAGGAGCATGTCCATCTGCGGCAGCCGGTATCGGTTGATAATCCGGCGCAACAGCAGCACCGCCACGACCGTGCCCACGCCGATCCCGATGGCGTGCGGGTTGAACGGTCCGCCCCTGGTGAGCGTTTCCCAGAGTTGCACCAACGGCGACTGGTCGCCGCTGCCTTTCTTGGCCGCGCCCAGGAAATTCCCGACCTGGCCCACCGCGACGAGCACCCCCGCGCCCGCCATGAAACCGAGGATCACCGACTCGGAGACATAACGTGTCAGGTCGCCCAAACGGAACACGGCGATGAGGATCTGGATCGTGCCAACGATGACCGCCAAGAGGAACATGGCTTGATAGGCGTCGGCCGCCGCGTCGAAGGGCGTCAGGGCGGCGAACACGACGAGCGAGATGGCGTTGGTCGGCCCGTTGATGAGGTGCGAGGAGGAGCCGAAAATGGAGGCGATGATCGTCACCACGATGGCCGAGTAGAGGCCGAAGCGCGGATCGACGCCCGCGATAAGCGCATACGCCATGGCCTGTGGGATGGCGATGGCGGCAACCGTGGCACCCGCCACCAAGTCGCGGCGCAGCACGTCGGCGGTGTAGCCCGCGTAGATTTTGTAGGAAGGCACGTTCATGGAGCTTTGGCCGGGCGGATCAGACTGAAGACGCCGTCGTCGCCGAAGAACCTGGTCTGGGCATCATCCCAGTCCTTGGCGACGAGCGTGATCGGGAAAAGCTGGATGTCCGGCAGCTGGTCGCGGTGACGGCGCAGGACGGCTTCGTTGCACGGGCGGTAGCCGTCTCTGGCAAGGAGTTCTTGCGCCTCGTCGGTGAAGAGGTATTCGAGGTAAGCCTTAGCGGCGGCGGCCGTCCCGTGCCGGGACACGTTGGCATCGACCCACGCGACGCTCGGCTCCGCGCGGATGCTCACGGGAGGATAAATCGCCTCCAACTCGCCCCCGGAGCCCTGCACCTCGCGGATCGCTTCGTTCTCCCAGGTCAGGTGCACGTCGCCTTCCTTCGCCAGTGCGAAGGTCGTGGTGGCGTCCCGCGCCCCCTGCCCCAGGCCGGACACGTGCTGTCCGTAGAGTTGCCGCAAAAACGCGCGCGCGTCTTCCTCGCTGCCGCCGCGTGAGACGATTGATCCCCAGGCCGCCAGCACGCTGAGCTTGCCGTTGCCCGAGGTGCGCGGGTCGGGCGTGATGACGGTCACCCCCGGACCGACGAGGTCAGGCCAGTCCTGGATGTGTTTGGGGTTGGTCTTGCGAACGACGAAGACGACCGTGGATGAGTAGGGTTGCGCGTCGTGCGGCAGGCGCTGCCGCCAATCCTTGGCAACCAATCCCTTGCGTACCAATCCTTCGATGTCCGAGGGCAGCGCTAGGGTCACCACGTCGGCGGCCAGGCCGTCGCTGACCGCCCGCGCCTGCTTGGAGGAACCGCCGTGCGATTGCTCGATCTGGAGCGGGCGGCCCGTGGCGGCCCGGTAGGACGCGAGGAACTTTGGATTGAGTTCCGCGTACAGTTCGCGCGTCGGATCGTAGGAGACGTTGAGCAGGCGTGGGCTTTGATCGTGATCGTAGTTGCCGTAGGCCAACAAAGCGGCGGCACCGACGACCAGACCAACGGAGAAGATGTTCAGCCAGCGGTTATTCATAGAAAGGTTGGCTCCTTGGGACCAGCGAGCGCCTTGGTAAGAACATCGACCAGGACGCCCTGCGAACTGCCGTCGGGGTCGAGTTCGGGATCGAGGATGGTCACGTCTATCCCCGCGAAGCGCGGCGAGCGCACCAGCCGTGCCAGCAGCGTTGTCAGTTCCTCTGCCGTGAGGCCGCCCGGCTCCGGGCAATCCACCGCCGGCATGATCGATGGGTCCAGCACGTCGGCATCCAAGTGAAGCCAGAATCCGTCGAGCCCCGGTTGTTTTTCGTACGAGTCGGCCAGCGCGCGCCCGACCCATTCCATGCCCAGGGTCCGCCCGTCTTCCAGCGTGACGAACCCGACGCGGGCGTTTTGCAGTTCGTCGAGCTTGCGGCGTTCCTGATCCTCCTCGGAACGGAAGCCGAAGAGGACCACGTCTTCCCGACGGAAGTAGGGGCGGCGGCCCTCAATGTTAGTCAATGACTCGGTGCCGCTCCCGGTGACGATGGCCAGGTCAGCGCCCGCCACGTTGAAAGCTGCCGCGTTGCCGGGATGATCGTAGTCGTGATGCGCGTCGAGGAACACCAGGGCATAACGGCCAGCACGGGCGAGCGCCAGGCCGCAGCCGAGCAACACGGAGCAATCCCCGCCGCAGACGAATGGGGTAAACCCTTCTCCCCGCGCTTCGGAGACGGCATCCGCTAGGACGAGGGTAAACTCGCGCACGGTGGCCGCGTTACGGGTTTTTTCAATGCGTTGCTCCTCCACCGGGTAAGGCAAACGGGGCAACGCCGCCACTTCCGTTGCGCCGATGGAGTCGAGCAGGCCACGTTGGGCGAGGGCCTGCGGCAGTTTGTCCGGCCGACGCTCACGACCGTCCGGGTAAGGACTGAGCCCGAGGTTGGTCGGGGCATGGATGAAGCCGAGCGGTTGCATGATCAGGGTGCGGTGGGATGTCTCAAGCCTTTTGACGCAAACGCAGCAGGCGTTCTCCGGCGGCGTGGAGGGTTTCTTCCTTCTTGGCGTAATGAAAGCGGATGAGGTGGTGGACCGGCTCCGCGAAGAAGGGGCTGCCCGGCACCGCCGCCACGCCGATTTCCTTGGCCAGCCAGTGGCAGAACGCCGTGTCGTTCGCGTGGCCGAAGTCGCTGATGTCCACCAGCACGTAGTACGCGCCTTCAGGTTCCGTGAACCGCAGGCCCGCGCGCCGCAGGTAGTCGAGGAACACGTCGCGCCGCCGGGTGTACGCGGCGGTCAGCTTGTCATAATAATCCGACGGGAAGCGCAGGGCCGTGACGGCCGCTTCTTGAAGCGGGTGCGGCGCGCCGACGGTCAGAAAATCGTGCACCTTGCGGGCCTGCGCGATGATCCGTGTCGGGGCGATGACGTAGCCCAACCGCCAACCGGTGATGGCGTAGGTCTTTGAGAGTGAACCGACGGTCAACGTGCGCTCCCACAGGCCGGGCAGCGCGGCAGCGTAGACGTGCCGGTGCGGCGCGTAGACGATGTGTTCGTACACCTCGTCGGTGATGAGGAAGGCGTCGTGCTCGCGCGCCAGTTCACCGATGAACGTCAGCTCTTCCTCCGTGAACACCTTGCCGCAAGGGTTCGACGGGTTGCAGACCACGATGGCGCGCGGCTTCTGCGCGAAGGCCCGGCGCAACTCGTCGCGGTCGAAGCCGAAGCTCGGTGGGTGCAGCGGCACGTAGATCGGCCGCGCCCCGGCGAGGATCGTGTCCGCGCCGTAGTTCTCGTAGAAGGGCGAGAAGATCACGACCGCGTCACCCGGGTTGCACACGGTCATGATGGCCACGAGCATCGCCTCCGTGCCGCCGCAGGTGGCGACCACGTGGGCATCGGGATTGATCTCCAGGCCCATCAACGCGCTCTGCTTCTCGGCGAGCGCCTGCCGGAACGCGGGCGCGCCCCAGGTGATGGCGTACTGGTGGTGATCCCCTCGCGCCATCTCGCGGCTGCCAGCGGCGAGCAGTTCGGCGGGCGGATCGAAGTCGGGAAAACCCTGCGAGAGGTTGATGGCGTCGTACTGCCGGGCGACGCGTGTCATCTCGCGGATGACGGATTCGGTGAAGCGATTTAGACGTTGCGCGGTCGCGGGCATGGCAAGAATTGCTAGGTGGTTAAATCTCGAAAGCGAAGACGTGTTCGGGCACGCTCGACGACGATGCTCCTGCCAGCGTTTCGGGTGGCGAACTGCTCTCCTCCTGACGGCACAACCGTGCGGCAAGGGCATGTGCTTGGACGCGCAGTTCCGGCACGGCGGTCGTTTCCATGAGCCTGCCCTTTCGTGGGCTACCCAGCGTGAAGAGACGACGACTGACGGTGCCGTTCACGTCGAGCAACGCCCCGTCGGCGGCGGTGTCCAACCCGAGCATCAGAGCGTCCGGGCGGGCCAGCCCCCGGGAGAAGAGGCTGGCCACCAGCGGATCACCCAGGCGATGGTAATTACATTCCGGCCCGGTGCAGTTGACTACATAATTGACGCGCAAGGTTTCGCGCTCCCCTCGCCCACCGTGCGGCTGGAAAACCACTTCCAGGGCGCTGCCGCCATCGACCTCGGCGATGCGTTCGATACGTCCCCGGTGGCAGACCAGCTTGCTGGAACATTCTAGTTCTTCCTTGACCGCCAGCACCTCGGGGGCCGCCCGGTGGCGATACGGTTCCCACCGCGCGCGCAGGTGTCGCAGGAAGCGGCTGCGTTCTACCTGGCTCAGCCCCTGCCAGAACTCTTGCGTGAAAGGCCGCAGCGCGTCGATCACTGCCCGCCAGTTGCTCCCCTGCGCCTGCGCCTGCGTGATTTGTTCCCGGACGGTCCGCAGCATCGCTCGCACGGTGGTGGGCAGTTCGCCCGCCCGCAGGAACGCGGGCCAGGGAGATAACCCGGCGCGGTGCGGCTGGGGAAATAATCCGTGACGGGACAGCACATGGAGTACGCCCTCGCGTTTGCGGTTGTGGAGCGTCAGCAGCAGATCCAGGCCCGTCAGTCCGGAACCCAGGATGAGGGCATCGCCGGGCGCGGCCAACCGTTCGTGGGTTTCGGCGGACCAGGACGAGTACAGGTAGCGCGAGCTACGATGGAAGCGGGCGTCGCGCAGCCGGGGATCGCCCGGCGGGAACGTGCCCAGCGCAAGCACCACACGCTTCGCCCGCAGACAGCGACCGTCCGCCAATTCGATCCGCAACGGACCATCGCCGCCTGACCCAGTGGGAACGATATCCACCGCTTCACCGGCAATGCGGCGCAGTCGCCCGTCCGAACGCGTGGCGGCGTCGTCCAACAGAGAAGCGACGTATTTTCCGTAGAGCACGCGCGGCACAAACGTCCCGGCGTTTACTTCGGTTAAGCCGAGTTCCGCAGTCGCTTCCGGGTGCGCCTCCAACCAACGCAGGAAGTCGTCCAACCGGTCGGGAAACGCGCCCATCTTCCCGGCGGGCACGTTGAGCAGGTGCCGCGCGCAGGGCGTGTTGTACGCGACGCCCCGTCCGAAGGCGGAAAGTTCCTTTTCGATTAGCGCGATGCTGACCGGCGGCGTTCCCTGATCTGGAGACGCGGTCAGCAGTTGGATGGCCGTCAGGGTGCCGCTGAAGCCGGCTCCAATGATGGCCACGTCATAAGACGGTTCAAAGGCCGCGGTGTCTTCGTTTGCCATCGGTGTGGTCACAGGTTGGTACAGCGGGTGCGCCGGGTGAGCAAATGGGTGAGCGTCTGCTCCTTGAGCGTGAGGAAGCGGCCGTCGCCCCGGACGCGCGGACGCGGCAGGTCCACGGAGAAATCGAGCGTGAAACGCCCTCCTTCCATCACCAGCACGCGGTCCGCCAGCGCGATGGCCTCCTCCACGTCGTGGGTGATGAGCAACCCGCCAAAGCGCTGCTCCAGCCACAACGCCTCGATGAGCGCCTGCATCTCCAGGCGCGTGAGCGCATCCAGCGCGCCGAGCGGCTCGTCAAGAAACAGGAGCGGCGCGCGGCTGGCCAGCGCGCGGGCCAACGCGACACGCTGGCGTTGGCCGCCGCTGAGCGTCGCGGGCCAGTCGTCCGCCCGGTCCAGCAAGCCGACCTTAGAAAGACACTGCCTGGCCAGACGCAGTCGGTCGGGTTCCGGTGCGGCCAGGACGACGTTCTGGAGGACCGTCTTCCACGGCAAGAGGCAAGCGTCCTGGAACATCAGGCGCGCGGCGTGGTTCAAACCCGTCAGGTGCTGGCCGGCCAGAGCGAGGTCTCCCCCCGAAGCCTGCTCCAGGCCGGCCAGCACGCGCAGCAGCGTGGTTTTGCCACAACCACTGCGCCCGACGATGGCGACGATTTCTCCCGGCCCCAGATCGAGATCGATCCCGGCGAGAACCGTCCGCCCGTCAAA
>CAXTVY010000175.1:0-9499 GCA_964247665.1 uncultured Chthoniobacterales bacterium
GATGCCGTCCACGATGGGCTGGCGAATGTCGGTGGCCGTGCCGCCGCTACCGTCACCCGCCGTCTCGACGACCGGGTGGCCGACCTGCACGGAGTCCGGCGGCAGGGGGAAGAACTCGACGGTCCGCCCGGCGGGCGGGTGGAAGCCGACGAGCTTCCAGACGGCGTCGTTGCCTTGAACCGAACCGCTCAGGCCGAACCCGGCGGCTTGTTCATCGTAAAGCTTCGGCACCAGGGCGCGGTACTTGCCGATGATCTCCGCGTTGGCGGGCTGGGCGTCGCCCCCGGCGGGCAGCTTGAGGGCGACGGCCTGGTTGCCCGGCACGCAGATGTCCGCGCAGACGAGCCAAGTCGCTTTGCCCGCCAGCGTCACCTCGCCCGGCGGCAGGGTGGCGGGCGGGGTGATCTCGGTCAGCAGGACGACCTCGTCGTCGTAGCCGTAGTTGATGATGTCGCCCGGGCTGACGATGGTCTCGGGCACGGGCCACTGGAGCGGCCCGGCCTTGAACCCGGGGGGCAGTTGCCAGTCGATCTTGGTCGGCAGCCCGGCGTCGCCGCTGTAGAGGTAATAGGTGTGCCAGTGGGGCTGCATGTGCAGCCGCAGGCCGACGGTGAACGGCTTGCCCGGGGTGACGGCCGTGGTGTCGGCCAGGAGGTCCGCCTTGACCAGCAGGACGCCGCGCTGAATCTGGGCCCGGGCGGGGGCGAGCGCCAGCACCGCCAGCGAGCAAAGCAGGAGCAGGCAGCGGGCGAACGAGGGGCGGTAGGTCATGGGGTGTGTGAACTCAGACCATCCAGGTGCCTGCAAGGTTCAACCTTCGACGGAGCGGACAGGTGCCAGCACCTCAATCGCGGCCAGACGCCCGCTTGCGCTTTCCGGCCTTGTCGGAACGTGTATGGTGGCCCATGCCATCTGCCGTTTCCCAGCCCCGGACCGCCGTCCTGCCCGGCCGCAACCCCGCCGGGTTCCCGTCCAACTCCTCTTCCTTGACGCTCGTGCTGATGGGGTTGCCGACGGGCGTCCTGCTCTGGGACGCCTGGTGCGGCAACCTGCACCTCGTCCCCGGCATCCCGGACGACCATTCCCTGCTGCGCACGTATGCGGGGGTGGCGGGGGTGTACTCGTTGCTCACGTTGATCGTAGGCGTCGTGGCGGTGGACGCCTCAGCACGGGTCCAGCCCCTACCTGTGCGCGGTTGGTGGTGGGCGTTCGTGGGGGCACTGCTGCTGCCCGCCGTCGGTAGCTTGGCGGCACTGGTTCCCTGGAGCGACCCTCACCTGCACGGCCGCCTGTGGCTGCTGGTATTTTTGGGCATCCTCACCGGCCAGATGGTCGTCGCCGACTTCCTGCGGTCGTCCGCCGCTGGAATCCCAGCGAGCCGCTTCCGGGCGGCGGCGCTCGATTGCGTTACTCCGTGGCAGCGGATTCGTCATGTGGTGCTGCCTGCCTGCGCGCCCGCCCTGTGGGTGCTGGGCGCGGTGAACTTCGGAGGCATCCTGAGCAGCCTGCTCCTGGGGACGGCGCTCCGGCTAGGGGCGGGCCGGTTCGCCCTGGGGTCGGGGACCACACCGGAGAACCTCGTCACGGCGGACTATGTCTTCGCCAGCCTGACGATATTTTTCCTCGTGCCGGGAACGATCCGCGCCCTGACGCAGCCTTTCGCCCGGGGCTGACCCGCGCTATCCTCCCGGCATGTCCGAAGTCGTCCCCTGCCCGACCTGCGGTGCGCCCGCCGAGGCCAGCCGCACCCAGACCCGCGCCTCGGGCGAACCCGTCCTGACCGCGCTGACCGACGCCGCCCTAGCCGAGAAGATCGCGCAGCAGCGGGAGGTCATCCGCCTCCAGAAGGACCAGCTCGACGCCGCCCAGCAGCGCGTCCATGACCTGGAAGAAATGCTCCGCTTCCGGGGCTCCCCCCGCCCCGGGGTCCAGCCGCCCGCCGCTCCCCCCGCGGTGCCGCCCGGCTTCCCCGGTTCACCTTTCCAGGGCAAGGCGGGGGCGTTTTGAACCCGAAGTCCCGTTCCTTCGTCCTGCTCCTGTCGGCGCTGACGGCGCTCACGTCGCTGTCGGTGGACATGAGCCTGCCGGCGCTGCCGCTGCTCCAGGAGCACTTCCACGCCCCGGACGGCGTGGCGCAGCTCACCCTGAGCCTGTTCCTGGTCGGCTACACCGTCGGGCAGCTCACCTGCGGGCCGCTTTCCGACCACTACGGCCGCCGTCCGCTGCTCCTGATCGGCCTGGGGACATACGTGCTGGCCAGTCTCGGCTGCGCGTTCGCCCCGAGCCTGCCGGTGCTCATCGCCTTGCGTTTCGTCCAGGGGTTCGGTGGCAGTTTCTGCCCTGTCCTGGCGCGGGCGATGGTGCGGGATTGCTTCGAGAAGAAAGATTCCGTCCAGGTGCTCTCCCAGATCACGCAGATCATGGTGATCGCGCCCCTGGTCGCGCCGACGCTCGGCGCGCTGCTGCTGACGCGCTTTGGCTGGCACTCGATCTTCGTCTTCCTGACGGTCAGCGGCACGTTGGTCCTGTTGATGAGCTACGTGGCCATCAGGGAAACCCGCCCGCCACTGGCGAACCGGGGCGACCTGCCGCCGTTCTGGCGCAGCCTGCGCCGCGTGGCGGCCGAACCCGTGACGCTGAGCAGCGCGGTGATGATCTTCTTCATCGGCGCGGGCATGTTCGCCTTCATCGCCAACTCGCCCTTCGTGGTGATCGAGATTTTCCACGTTCCCAGGGCGCGATTCGGGCTGATGTTCGCGCCGATTGCCGGGGCGCTGCTGGCCGGGGCGACGGGCAACCGGCTGTGGGTTCATCGCTCCGGCTCGCCGCGGCTGTTGCGCTGGGGTGTCGGGTGCGTGGCAGGCGGGGGTGCGCTGCTGCTGGCGTGCGTGCTGGAGCGTTTTGGCGGGTTGGCCGGGGTCATCGTACCGATGATGGTCTACTTCTTCGGCGTCGGGCTGTTGATGCCCAATGCCACCGCCGCCGCGATGGAGCCGCACGGCCGGCTCGCCGGGTTGGCGTCGTCGCTCCTGGGCGGCGCGCAGACGCTGGGCAGCGCCGTGGCGGGGTACTTGGTGGGCCTGTTCTACAACGGCACGACTCTGCCGTTGGCGATTGCCGTAGCAGGCGCGGGCGGGCTGACGCTGACCGTGGCGGCATCGCAATCCTGGCGGGCGACGACTCCACCAAACGCGGAGACGGCCGAGCAGGTCGCGCTGGAGGAAGAGTTCGTGGAGTGAGGAGCGGCGGGTACCCTGCTGCTACTCCCAGCCCCGGCAGGGGGCGCAAGAAAACGCGGGTGCGGTGGTCCCGAGGGATGCCTGGCTAACTCTCCGCAAACACCCCCAGCACCGCCTCCGCCGCCCGTTCCGCCGCGCCGCCGCCGCCGAGCTTCTGCACGACGCCTGCCAGATCGGCCAGTTGCCGCTGGCGCGCCTCGCCGTCCGCGTCGAGCAGGCGGAGCATCTCGTCGGCGATGCCTTTGGGCCGCGCCGCGCCTTGCAGGAACTCCCGTGCGATCTCCCGTTCGGCCAGCAGGTTGATCATCCCCAAAAATGGCACGCGCACCACCGCCCGGCCCACCCAGTACGTCAGCGTGGCCACCTTGTAGACGATCACCAGCGGCATCCCCAGGCTCGCCGCCTCAACCGTCGCCGTGCCGCTGGCCACCATGCCCGCCGTGGCCCGCGCCATCAGCCGCCGTGAGCCGCCGACGTGGATCGGACACTCGTCCTCTTCCCAATCCGCCGCGCGCAGCAACACGCGCAGTTCCCCCGCGATGCGCTCCGACGGGGCCGCCGTGGCAAAGTGCAGCTCGGGCCGTTCGGCCCACATCCGCCGGGCGGCGGCCAGCATGACCGGGAAGATTTTGCTCACCTCGCGCCGCCGGCTGCCGGGGAACAGGCCGACCAGTGCCGTCTCGCGTTCGACCGGCGGCTCGGCGGCCAGCGCATCCACGAGCGGGTGCCCGGCAAACACCGACTTCAGCCCCGCCGGTTCGTACAACGCGGGCTCGAAGGGGAAGATGCAGATCATCAGGTCCAGCCAGCGCGCCATCCGCGGGATGCGCCCCCGGTTCCAGGCCCAGACTTGCGGGCTGATGTAGTAGATGATCTTGAGCGGCAGCCTGCGGCGGCGCAGTTCCCTGGCCAAGCGCAGGTTGAAGCCGGGATAGTCCACGAGCACGACGGCATCCGGCTCGAGACGCTCGATTTCCGCCAGCACCCGGGCGAACTGCGCGCGGAAGTATCCGTATTTCTTGAGCACTTCCCACAACCCGACGACGGCGGCTTCCTCGGTCCAGTCCTCCAGGCCGTCCCCGGCGACCGCGCGCATCCTCGGGCCGCCGCGTCCATGAAACGTCAGGCCGGGCTGCCGGGCGTGGAGGGCGCGGAGCAACGCCGCGCCGTGGGTGTCGCCACTGACCTCACCGGCCACCAGATAGAGAGAAGTGGGAAGTCGGAAGTCGGAAGTCGGAAACAAAGAATCCGAGGTCATGGTCTTATTCGCTCCGCTGCTTTCCGCTCCCCGACTGCTGACTGCCGACTGCCGACTGCCGGAACTCTTCCGTGATCTGTGCCACCGTCACTCCAAGCTTGCTGACCGTGCCCCGGTTGAGCATCGTCCGGCCGTCCGCCTGGAGGTACATCCATTGTTCCAGCCGCACGTTGAAAAGCGGGTTGCCCGGTTTGAGCGCCACCGTGTATTCCCAGTGGAAGGCGTTGCCATACGCCTCGCCGTGGCCCGTGCCGACCACGTCGTTCGCCGTGGCCTCGTAGCGATGTTCGTCCAGCCGGCGGATGTGCCAGTGCCGGTGCTGTTGGGAGCCGTCGCCGTAGGTGAACGTCTGGTCGAGCACCAGTTCACCGTTTTCCCGGTGGCCGAGGCAATCCGTCGTGAACCAACGGCTCGGATGCGCGCCCGTGCGGTCCTCGAACACGCCCCAGGACTGCGTGTGTCCCGTGTAGAATGCCACCGGATCGAACCTCGGCGCAACACGGGCGAAATCCTGCGGCTGCAAGTGGCTGCACCCGGCGAACAGCACCAGCGCGGCGAGCAGTGCCAGGGCACGACAGAAAGGGTTCACCCGCTCACCTTCCCATGGCCGCGCAAAGTCGGCCAGCCCGCGCGGGAACATTTACCGGTTTGCGGTTGGTCATTGGTCATTCGGTCCTTGGGCATTACGCCGCAGGCGATGGGGTTGACTTGCCCGTCAAACCACGCCAGCATCGCGCTTACACCTCACACGGACTCCCTTTAACTGAGGACACTCTTTTGGAACTCAAAGATATCAGAATCATCATCGACTTGATGAAGAAGAACGACCTTTCCCTGTTCGAGTTGGAAAAGGAAGGCTTCAAGATCAAGCTCAAGAAAGGCCCCGACGCCCCCGGGGGCTATGCCGTGTCGGCGATTCCGGCCGCCGCGCCCGCTTTCCAACCCGTTTCCGCCCCCCCCGCCAGCGCCGCCTCGCTAACCGCGTCATCGCTGCCGGAAACCCTGGCCGCCGCGCCAGCCGCCAAGGGCCGGGAGATCGTTTCGCCCATGGTCGGCACGTTCTACGCCGCCATGTCGCCGGATGCTCCGGCCTACGTCAAGGTCGGCCAGACCGTGACGGAGGACACCGTGGTCTGCATCATCGAAGCCATGAAGGTGATGAACGAAATCAAGTCCGAGGTGTCGGGCACGGTCACCGAAGTGCTGGGCGAGAACGGCAAGCCCGTGCAGTACGGCCAGGCGCTGTTCCGGGTGGCGTAAAGGCGAAGTCGGAAGTCGGAACCAGAAGATTCCTGACACCGATCTTCCGACCAGAGGAATGCGCTCCGAAGCCTGGCGTTTCCTCGGTCTCTGCCTTCCGCCTCTGGTTCCCACTTCCGACTTCCGACTTTCCCCTATGTTTGACAAAATCCTCATCGCCAACCGCGGCGAGATCGCCCTGCGCGTCGTGCGCGCCTGCCGCGAACTGGGCATCAAGACCCTCGCCGTTTACTCCGAGCCCGACCTGGAAAGCCTCCACGTCCAACTGGCCGATGAAGCCATCTGCATCGGGCCCGCCGCCGGGACGGACTCCTATCTCAAGATCGACCGCCACATCAGCGCCGCCGAGATCGGCGACGTGGACGCCATCCACCCGGGCTACGGATTTTTGGCTGAGAACGCCCACTTCGCGGAAGTCTGTGCGAGCTGCAACATCAAGTTCATCGGGCCGCCGCCCGCCGCCATCCGCACGATGGGCGACAAGAACGCCGCCCGCGAGGCCGCCCGCAAGGCCGGGGTGCCCATCACGCCCGGCAGCGACGGCGTCGTGGAAACCGAGGAGGAGGCGCTCAAGGTTGCCAAGAAGATCGGCTACCCCATCATGATCAAGGCCAGCGCCGGGGGCGGCGGCCGGGGAATGCGCGCGGCGCACAACGATGTGAGCCTCGTGCAGGGTTTCCACGCGGCGCGCGCCGAGGCGGACAAGGCGTTCGGCAAGTCGGACGTGTACTTTGAAAAACTCGTGGTCAACCCGCGCCACATCGAGTTCCAGATCGTCGCGGACAGCCACGGGCGCGTCATCCACCTGGGCGAGCGCGATTGCTCCATCCAGCGGCGCAACCAGAAGATCGTCGAGGAGGCGCCCTCACCGTTCCTGGACGACTCCCTGCGCGCGAAGATGGGCAAGGCGTCGATCCGGCTGGCGGAGGCCGTGGGCTACCAGAACGTCGGCACGATGGAGTTCCTCGTCGATGACAAGGGCAACTTCTACTTCATGGAGATGAACACGCGCATCCAGGTGGAGCATTGCGTGACGGAGGAAGTGTACGGCTGCGACTTGGTGAAGGAGCAGATCCGCATCGCGGCGGGCGAAAAGCTCTCGGACCACATCGTCAAGGCAACGATCCGCCAGCACGCCATCGAGTGCCGCATCAACGCCGAGGACCCGGCGCGCAATTTCCAGCCCAGCCCGGGCCGGATCGAGCTGTACTATGCGCCCGGCGGCCGGGGCATCCGGGTGGACAGCCACGCCTACGCGGGGTATTCGATCCCGCCGTACTACGACTCGCTGATCGGCAAGCTGATCACTTCGGGCTCCAACCGGGCGTCCGCCGTGGCACGCATGAGCCGGGCGTTGGGCGAGTACATGATCACGGGCATCAAGACGACGATTCCCTTCCAGCAGGAGATCATGCGCAACCCCGACTTTACGCGCGGTCAGTACCACACGGGATTCGTCGCAGCGTTACGGGGGTAAGCAGAAGGCAGAAGGCAGAAGGATGCAGGATGCAGGATGCAGGATGCAGGATGAAGGCAGAAGGATGCAGGATGCAGGATGCAGGATGCAGGATGCAGAGCCACGCTGTTCCTGCTTGCCTTGGTTCGTGTCTTCTCCCTCCTTGCTGCTTCTCCTCCGGGCTCTGTGTTCTCTGTGCTCTCCGTGTTAAAGCTCCGCGTTCCTGGCCTGACCGCCCTCCCTCGCTCTTGGCATCCTTCTGCCTTCATCCTTTCCCAGGCGTCAGCCCGTAGAACGCCCGGCTACGGCGTCCGAAGCCGTACAGGCAGAACAAACAGCACAACGCGCCTGCGCCGAGTGCCATCACAATTTGGATCAGGAGCGGCTGGGGCCGTGCCGTGGTGGAAAACCAGGGGGCTCCGATCAGGTGCCAAGCTGTGTAGACCGCCCGGACGGCCCACAGTGCCAACGTCACTCGCACGAGGTGGAATGTCGGCTGCCAGCGTCCCAGCAGTCCCAGGGAGGAAAAGGCCGCGAAGCTGAGCCCGATTTGCACCGCCGTCAGGGAAAAGCCATTCTGGGGACCGAGGACGAGCATGGGTAACGCGACGAACGCCGCGTAACCCAGGAACACCGTGGCGACGATGACCACCCAGGGTCTTCGGGCGCGCGGGGACGCTGGTTCGGTTCTTTCCATGGGCAGAAGTTTTTCCGTAGAATGAATGGACCGCCTTTTGCGGCGCGTCCATCCTCTCTTCCACGAGCATCTTCTGAACCCCGCTATTTTCGCGCCATGCCAAGCCGTCTTTTTGACCATCTCGACCTGCGTGTCTCCAACGCCGCCGCCGCCCGGCCGTTCTACGACGCCTTCTTGCCCGCGCTGGGATTCACCGACATGGGCACCAGCGGCGGCGTGCCGTATTACGGCACTGGCGGCGACCGGCGGGACGCTCCCTTCATCGAACTGAACGAGGAGCCCGGCTACCGCGGCAACTCCACCCGGTTCGCGTTCTGGGCGGACACGGAGGAAGAAGTCAACCGGATCGGCGAGATCGTCCGGGCAGCAGGCGCGCACAGGATCGAAGGGCCGGAGTATTGCCCGGACTACACGCCGGGCTATTACGCCGTGTTTTTCGAGGACGCCGACGGCAACCGATGGGAAGTGTGCTGCCGCACAGCCCGGGTGCGCTGAGCACTGTCTTGGATCAGAACCGGCTGATGCGGCCGAACTCCAGGTAGCGGTCCTCCACGTCCTTCGCTTCCAGGGTGCGCAGGCGTTCCAGGCTGAACGCCTCGACGTTGTAGCTCGCCACGACGCTGCCACTCACGACGGCGCGCTTGAGTTGCTCGAACGTGATCTCCGTCGTGTCCTCGCGCGCCAACTGGCCGATCAGGCCGCCCGCGAAACAATCGCCCGCGCCCGTCGGGTCGTGCAGGTTCGCCAGGGGGAACGCCGGGCAGGAGAAAAATTCCTTTGCCGCCGGATCACCGAACAGCAGACAGCCGTGCTCGCCTTTCTTGATCGCCACGTACTGCGGACCGTAACCGCGGATGGCCTCGGCGGCCTTGATGAGGTTGGTTTCGTCCGTGAGCAGCTTGGCCTCGGAATCGTTGAGGATCAGCAGGTCCACGCGCGCCAGCAGCGCCATGAGGTCAGGTTTGGCGATGGTGATCCACAGGTCCATCGTATCCACGACGACGAAGCGCGGCCGGGCCATCTGGTCGAGCACGTGGCTCTGGAGCGCCGGGGCGATGTTCGCCAGCAGGACGAAGGGCGTCTGGCGATAGCTTTCAGGCAGGTGGGGCGTGAAGTGCTCGAAGACGTTGAGCGCGACGGAACGCGTCTCGCGCACGTTCATGTCGGTCATGTACTCGCCCGACCAACGGAAAGATTCGCCTTGGACCTTCTGCAAGCCCGCGAGGTCGATGCCCCGGCTCTGGAAGTAGGCGACGTGCGCCTCGGGGAAGTCGCTGCCGACGATGCCGACGAGCTGCGTCGAGGTGAAGAAACTCGCCGCGACGGAGGCATACGAAGCCGAGCCGCCGAGCAGGTCGGCGTGTTCTTCGACGGGGGTCTTGACGGTATCCAGGGCGATGGAGCCAACGATGAGGACGGGCATGATGCGGGAGAGGTTCGGGAAAAGGGTGAGCGCGCCTTTTGGCCTAGCGCGGGGAGTTTGGCAAGGGGAAACGTCGAGACCGCCGTCGTCAATCGCACGCTGGGAATTCATCGGCGGCCTTCGCCGAACGATGGATTTCTGCGGTGGTGCCGCCCCACCAGGATAC
>CAXTVY010000176.1:0-9447 GCA_964247665.1 uncultured Chthoniobacterales bacterium
AGTCTTGAGCGTAGCCATGTGCATGGTCTGCTTTCGTCATTTGTAAACAAGCTCTTACGATCTGTCTGGGTTCGTCCGATCAAAAACCCTCCGATTTTTCGGGAAAGCAGGCGAGAGAAGTTGTCGTCTTCGCTCCTTATACCGGGGAGGAGGAAGAAGTTGTTGCACCCGCGCGGGAGAAGAACCCATAGAGTGGCCAAGCGACCAGCCCAACGGCTCGCTCCATCAAGAGTAAACATCTCAAAAACGTTCCTTTTTGACTCCTCTGAGCGCCCTCGTGAAAATTGGGTATTTCAGAACGCTGGATTGTGTCAAAACTCCTCTCAAAATCAGCGTCTCGAAACTGGAATGGCCAAGACAAGTTTCGAGACAGTCTGAGCCGCCATAGACTTCTCATCGCTCGGACGGGCGCTACCAGAAACGTGCAAGCTCGCAGAAAAGTCCAAGAGCGGCTCTAGAAAACGCTCAAGATGCGGCTTGAAGCAGGCTCAGACCCTTTTCGATGCTCCCTCTGAAGCCGAGCTTCTTCACCAGCCTGCCGCCATGGATGTTCACATGGATGGCAGGCAAGCACGAAACGCCACGGTCCATATCGCTACAGTCATTCCCGCGCTCAGTTCAGCGTCTTGCTCTTGCGGACCGTTACCGGTGGCGGGGGCGGAGGCTGCGCCTGGAGGGCCGGGGCCTTGGGCTGCTCGACACGCAGGATCGTCTCACCGTCTTTCATCAGATCCAGGCGGTCGCGCGCGATGATGCCCAGATATTCTGGGTCGTTCGTCAGCCAGCCCACCTTGAGTTTGTTGCGCGCCAGCAGGGCGCGCTGCTCGTCGATGAGGTGGGTCAGGCGGGCACGCTCGTCCCGCTCGACCCGTTGCTTTTCCAGTTCGGGCAGGAATGCGCCGATGATCAGCGCGACCACCGTCAGCGTCAACAACACCCAGAGCAACCGGTTGATCCGGTGCCAGATGCTGGGCGTTGGCGGCTCATACTCCTCGATGTAATAGCCCGCGCTCACTTATATGAGCGCATCTTACCTCCATATTGTGCCGTGTCACCAAGAATCTCCTCGATTCGCAACAACTGGTTGTATTTGGCGACGCGGTCCGTGCGGCACAGCGAGCCCGTCTTGATCTGCCCCGCATTCGTGGCGACCGCAATGTCGGCAATGGTCGTGTCCTCGGTTTCCCCCGAGCGATGGCTGATGACGGCCGTGTAGCGGTTTTCCTTGGCCAGTTCGATGGCGTCGAGCGTCTCGGTCAGCGTGCCGATCTGGTTGACCTTGACGAGGATCGAGTTGGCTACGCCCAGGTCGATACCCTTGCGCAGGAAGTCCACGTTGGTCACGAACACGTCGTCGCCGACGAGTTGCACCTTGTTTCCCAGCGCGACCGTGAGCTGTTTCCAGCCGTCCCAGTCGCCTTCCGCGCAACCGTCCTCGACGGAGATGATCGGGAAACGGTTCGTCAGATCCTGGTAGTACGCGATGAGTTCCGCTGCGCTCTTCTCGGAGCCGTCGGACTTCTTGAAACGGTAGATTTTCTTTTCCTCGTCGTAGAATTCGCTCGCGGCGGCGTCCAGGGCAAAGAATACTTCCTCGCCAAGCTTGTATCCCGCGTCGCCGACCGCCTGCGAGAGCGTTTCCAGCGCGTCGTTGGCGTCCTTGAAGTTCGGCGCGAACCCGCCTTCGTCGCCGACGGCGGTAGACAGGCCGCGTTTCTTGAGCACGGCCTTGAGCGCGTGGAAAACCTCCGTGCCGCAGCGCAGCGCTTTGGAGAAGGTCGGCATCCCCTTGGGCATGATCATGAACTCTTGGAAGTCGATGGGCGCGTCGGAGTGGGCTCCACCGTTGATGACGTTCATCATGGGCACGGGCAACACCTTGGCGTTGGGTCCGCCGAGATATTTGAAGAGCGGCACTTCCAGTGCGGCAGCAGCGGCGTGGGCGGTGGCGAGCGAGACCCCCAGGAGGGCGTTCGCGCCGAGTTCCTTCTTGTTCGGCGTGCCGTCGAGCTTGATGAGTGCCTGGTCGATGGCTACCTGATCGAGAGAGTCCATGCCGCGCAGGGCCGGGGCGATAGTCTTGTGGACCCCTGTGACGGCCTTGCCAACCCCCTTGCCGCCGTAACGTTTCCTGTCGCTGTCTCGCAGTTCCCACGCTTCGTGCTGGCCGGTGGAAGCGCCGCTGGGTACGGCGGCGCGGCCCCGGGTGCCTCCTTCGAGGTGCACCTCTACTTCGATGGTGGGATTGCCGCGGGAATCGAGGATTTCGCGGGCGATGATGTCGGCGATGGTCGTGAATTCAGACATAAAGTGGAGGAGGCAGCGAACGGCAAACGGCTGAACTGCTGCCAGGAAGGTGTCGGGTGAAGTCAGGTCACCAGTCGAGATACCATGGGATGCCCGCCCGGCGCGCGGCGAGCGGAAAGTTGGCGGGATAACCCGCTCCGCCCGGTTTGGCCGAGGGTGGCAGCGGCAGGTGGTCCTGGCCCCCCACAGGTGGCGGGAAGGGTCGTCGGAGACTGAAAGCGTAAGGCGTCTCGTGGTGGCGTTGCAAATGCTGGAGCCGGCGCCACCCATCCACGACCTCGGGGAAATGCCCTTCGGGCACCCACCAGAGCACGACCCAGCGGCCCTCGAACCGCTTGAACCACGACTGGCGGGAGTCCAGGACGCCGCCATTTATCCCCAGGTTAGCGTAACGCTGAAGTGCGCCAACTGACTTCCAGACCGACAGGTTGACGAGCGTGGTACCGGGGGCCTCCTTGGGGAATACCCGGTCGCTGCAGACGGTGGCGCTCCGCTCGTCCAGCCGCCAGACGAAGCCCGGGCTGGCGTCCGCCAACTCGTTGACCGAAGCGAGAAAAGTCAAGAAACTCCCCATCTTGGGGTCCGCCAAAGGGCTACCCAGCCTCGAAAAATTGATTTGGGCAAGCCGGTAGCTGCTCATGCAGTGTTTCCTTGCTGGGAAAACCTTGCTGGGGAAGCGAGGTCTACGCCGTGGCAGGGACCACCCCGGCCTGCGGCGCAATGGTCATGATGGTGACCGGCCGGGAACTCTGCCCCGTCTCATCGGGTAGGTTGATGGTCTCACCGATCCGGTGGCCGAGCAGCGCCTGGCCAATGGCTGTGAGGTAGGAAAGGATGTTACGCTCCGGGTCGCCGTCCCAGGCGCCCAGAATGATATAATTTTCCATAGCCCCGGCAGCGTCTTTGACCCCAACGGTCGTGCCGATGGAGACCTGCGTGGTGTCCGGATTCTCGAAGTTCGTCCCGCGGGCGCGGCCGAGGTCGCTTTCGAGTTCCTGACGGCGGCGCGCGAGCACGGTCTGCATTTCCTTGGCGGCCTTGAATTCGAAGTTTTCCCGCAAATCTCCGTAGGAGCGCGCGATGGAGATTTCCTCAATATTTTTGGGAATCTGTTTGTTGACTAGATCGTCGAGTTCGAGCTTGCGTTTTTCCAGGCTCGTCCAGGAAACGATCAGTGCGGTCGGCCGGTCGTCGCCGCCGCCGGTCAGCAGCGTGTGCAATTCGGGGTGCAGTTTGATGAGCCGCGCCATGAGGGAACGCTTGTCGAGTTCCTCCAAGCTGGGGGTTGCCAACAAGGCGCGCGCGGCGGCCCGCAGTTCGGCGGGACCAGCCCCGGCGAGCAGTTCGGAGATCAGTTCGCGGTCGCTGGAGAGCAGGTCATGCAACTTGGTAGAGCGCTTGATCTCGCTGAAGCTGTCGCGCTCCAGCGCGGACAGGATCGCCGTGAACAGGCGCGGGTTGACGAAGTCGGCGTACTTGTCGTTGCCGCGCTCTTTACACAGCCAGAGCAGCATTTCGCACGTGATGGAATAGTCACGGATCGAACGATCCAGAAATCCCTGCATCTCTTCCGTGCGCCCCTTGGTTTCAAAGAGCCGAGCCACCTCGCCGACGACGCGGGCGTTGTGGGTTTGCGGCAGGATGGACAGGGCGCGGGCGGTCCAGCGGTCGTCACCCAGGGCGATGGGCAGCGTGTGCAGGGCGTAGCGCTGCTTGGCGGCGGGCAGGTTGCCGATGATCTCGCCTAGCCGGGATTCTTCCTCGCGCATCAGGTTGGCGAGAGTAGGGACTTCCGTGGCGGCGGCAGGCAGGCCCTCGACGGCGGCGGCAATCTCGTCGCGGGTGACGAGCAGCTCGAACGAAGCGTCGATGTCCAGGCGCTGGTTGCGCTGAGCCGATTGTCCGGCAGCTTCCAGCACGGGCGTCAGCGCAACGGCCTCGGTCTTGAAGTCTTCGATACTCTTGAAAATCTGGTCGAGCACACCAATCTGCTCCTTGAGTTTGCGCGCTCCCTTGAAGCTGTCGAGCAGGTCGTGGTGCTGGCCGGCCGCGGAGGCTTCCCGCGCCTCGATGGGCTCGGTCTTCTTGGCCGGAACGGTGAACCCGCCCGCTTTTTTGAGCTGCTTCTTCGCATTCTCCCACCAGCGCTTGAACTCCGATTCGCCCGAGAAAACGTCTGGGGTCAACATGCCTGCGAGTTGCACGGGGGTCATTCGACCGTTGTCGCTGCCCTGGAGCGCGAGCCGCACGAAGGCGGCAGGATCATCGGTGGCAAGTTTCTTGAGGCCCGGCAGATCGTCCGCTTTGCGCGCCAGGAGATGCTCGGCGGGGATCGTCTTGAGGTTGTCGCCCGCGTACTGGAGCTGCATGGGGTGCTCCTTGCGTGGGCCGAAGTCGATGCGGATCTGGTTCTCGGCTAGGTTCCAGGCGGCGACGCGGCCGAAGCCCCAACTCTTGTGCGTGCAGTACGCGCCGGGCTCCAAACGGGCAAGGTTGCGGGCGGCGGCGGCGGTGAGCTTGCCCTCGTCAACAACCTTCTGAAGCTCCGGTTGGATGGAAATTGGGGCAGGGGAGAGAGTGGTCATAGGGCAACGGTAAAGCGGCTGAACCGCTTAAGATAGCGGTGGGAGGCGGTTGGGGCCAAGCAAAAAGATGATTGGGCAGGGAACTGGACCCCGCGCAACCGGCCGGTTTTGCCCTCCCCGGCCCATCGTGGCAAGCCGGCGGGACAGCCCGGACGAACTTTTTTTGGCTTCACGCGACTTCCTGATTGCCTGCGGATTGCCAAACGGTCTACAAAGGGAGCACCCAAGCGATGAAATCTCTTCTTTGTTCCCTCCTCCTGACCGTCTGCGCCGCGACGGCCCTCCACGCGGACATCCAGCAGCCCCCCGGTGCCAACCAGGGACCTGTCCGCAAGGCTGGTCGCGGCTTGTCCAACATTCTGTTCGCTTTCAACGAGGTGCCGGTGACCATCGCCACTGAGAACGACCTCGAAGGCAATCAGGCGCTCGGGTACAGCATCATCAAGGGCGTGGGCCGCTCGTTCGTCCGCTTTGGCGCGGGCGTTTACGAGTTGGTGACCGCTCCGTTCCCGACGCACAAGGGCCAGTACACGCCGATCCTGCGCAACGACGTGCCCTGGATCCACGGTGGCTACGAGGAGTTCCCGCCTGAACTCGGTTGGGAAAGCCGATACGACTACGCGCGCTGAGCCGCGCGTGGAAAGCCAGACTTTCCTTTCAGACCAATTTCCCGGGAAGGGTGCGCGCCGCAACGCCGCACCCTTCTTCTTTTCCGGCTGACGTTTGGCCGGGCAGCCGGCTCCCTCGCACATGAAACTTTTTATCCACGAAATTGCTTTCGGCGGACGCGGCGTCGGCAAATCGCCCGACGATGGCCGGGCGGTTTTCGTGCCGTTCGTTGCCGCGGGTGAGACGGTCGAGGTGGAGATCGTCCGCACGCACAAAAGCTACCTGGAGGCGCGCCTCGTCTCGGTGGTGGAGCCTTCCCCGCGCCGCGTGACACCGCGCTGCCCGTATTTCCAGCGGTGCGGCGGGTGTAGCTACCAGCATCTCGACGGCGACGAGCAGCGCGAAACCAAGCGGCGGCAGGTCGAGAGCGTGCTGCGGCGGGTCGGCCGATTCGAGCCCCCGCCGGTGGCCGCGACCGTGCCCTCGCCGCTGGATTACGAATATCGGAACCGCATCACCGTCCACGTCGAGCCGGACGCCATCGGCTTTTTCGGCCACGACGCCCGGGGCGAGCGGCGGTTGGTGGACATCGACCACTGCCCGCTGGCAGTCCCGACGGTCAACGAGGCGCTGGCCCGGCTGCGTGCCAAACCCGCGCGGTTGCGGCACGAGGGGCATTGCAACCTGCGCGCCTCGGCGGGCCGCCCACGCCGCGGTTTCGAGCAGACGAACGACGGCGCGGCCGACCGGCTGCTCGAACTTGTGACGGGGCTGCTGCCGGAGGGGACGGGGGGTTCGCGGCTCATCGACGCCTACTGCGGATCGGGATTCTTCGCGCGGGCGTTGCGGGACCGTTTCGCCCGGGTGGTCGGACTGGAGTGGGACGAGCGATCCACGGGCGAAGCCCAGCGCGACGCCGCACCGCACGAACGCTACCTGTGCGGCGACGTGGCGGCCCTGCTGCCCGCCGCGCTGGCGGATGCCGGAGCGTGCGGCGAGGCGGTGGCTCTCATCCTCGATCCTCCCTCGGAGGGGCTGGCGGGGCCGGTGCGGCAGGCCGTGCTGGATGATCCGCCCGCTGACGTGCTCTACGTGTCATGCAATCCCGCCACGCTGGCGCGCGACATCGGCGGCTGGCAACGGCAGTACGAGGTGCGGTCGGTGACTCCGCTCGACATGTTCCCGCAGACCGCCGAAATCGAGGTCGTGGCCCGCCTGCAGCGGCGCGCGCCCGCGACGCCGGGCCCGGCGGCCTGAAGCGCGCCCGGTTGGTTTCACCCTGGCAAACGCCTTCCGTATGCCATCATCACCTGCCCGCGTCCGCACCGCTGCTGATCCTCCCCGGAAAACCTCTTCGGTACCCCGCGGCCGCGGACGCCGCTGGGCAAAGCGGCTGGGCGGGTGTGCCTTGATTTGCCTGGTCCTGCCAGCGTTGGAGGTGGGCTGCGTGCGTTTCGTCGATCCGCCCGCGACGCCGCTGATGGGTATCCGCTGGGTGCAGGATCGGGTGGCGGGTGAGCAGCATCCGCGCGTCCTGTACCATTGGCTGCCGTGGCGGGAGCTGCCAACGGGGTTTCTCAAGGCTGCCTGGGTGTCTGAAGACGCCCGCTTCTTCAAACACCACGGATTCGATTGGATCGAGATGCGGCACGCCCTGGACCGCGCGAAGCGCACCGGCGAGGACCCGCGCGGCAGCTCGACGATCACCATGCAATGCGCCCGCTCGCTGTTTCTCTGGCAGGGCCACTCGTACATCCGCAAGGCGTTGGAAGCCTACTACACGGTCTGGATGGAATTGTTGCTTTCCAAGCGGCGGATTTTCGAGTTGTACGCCAACGTGGTGGAACTGGGTCCCGGGGTGTACGGCGTGGAAGCAGGGAGCCAATATCACTACGGCGTGCCTGCCCGGCAACTCGGTATGGAACAGGCCGCCTTCCTGGCCGCCATGCTGCCCGCGCCGCGAAAGTGGAACCCCCGCGCACCGTCCCGGCGGCTGCTCGCCCGGGAACACCGTGTCCTGCACGAATTGCCGCTGGCGAAGTGGCCCGCGCCGTAGCACTTCCGGGCAGCCGTCTCACGGCGTCTTCGGAGCAGGAGTAAATAGCCGGTGGATCGCCGCTTCCAGCCGGTCGATGGTCACGGGTTTGATGAGATGTTCGCTGAATCCGGCCTGCTCCGAGCGGTTGAGATCATTCTCCATGCCGTAGCCGCTCAACGCGATGCCGGGTGGTCCGCCTCGCTGGCGAAGCGTCTCCATCAGTTCAAAACCGGTACCGTCCGGCAGGCCGATGTCGCTGATGAGCAGGTCGAACGTCACACCGTTCGCCGTGCTGGCCAACCCTTCGGCGACGGAGTGGGCCACCGTCACCTCATACCCACGACGGTTGAGCAGGCGTTTCATTCCCAGGCAGGTATCGTGGTGGTCATCCACCAAGAGCACCCGACGTCCCTGACCGTCCGGGGCAGGCAGCGCCGGGCGGTGACCGTCTGACGGCAGCGGCGAGGCAGCCGGGGTTGAATCGGGGGGTGACGTGCTCTCGGCGGGTGTTGGGCTCGGGCACACTGCCAGTTCAACCGTGAACGTCGCGCCCTGGCCCGTGCCCTCGCTGGCGACGGTCAACGTGCCTCCGTGCGCCTCGACCATCGCCTTGGAAATTGCCAGCCCCAGCCCCAGCCCGCCGAAGCGTTGCGTGATGGAACTCTGTCCCTGGTCGAAGGCATTGAAGATGCGCCGCAAATGCTGGGACTCGATGCCGATGCCCTCGTCAATAAAGTCCAGTCGGATGGACGTGCCCACCGGACCCGGCGCACCCGGTTCGCGCGCCAGGAGCGGGGCGGATTCCACCCGGTTCGATGAGGCAAAGGCGACGTGGGTCTGGCTGGCATTGAGCCGCGCCGCGCCCGCGCTGATGTTGACCGCGCGCACCGTGATCCGGCGGTTTGCGGGCGTGAACTTGACGGCGTTCTTGATCAGGTTCCAGAAAATCTGCTGGAGCCGGGCGGGATCGGCTTCGGCGAAGTGTTCCCGGGCGCGGAAATCGACTTCCACGTGCAGCTTTTTATCGTCGATGTCTCGCTGGCAGATTTCCAGCGCCAGGCGCAACGTGCGGCGCACGTCGGTCACGCGCCGGTTGAGTTGCAGCTTGCCGCTGGAAATGCGCGTGACATCGAGCAGGTCGTCGATGAGCCGCGCCTCCAGCTCAACGTTGCGGCGGATGATTTCCAGTGGCTGGCGTGCCTCGGGCACCGCGTCGGCCATGCTTTCCAACTCCGCCACCATCGTGATGACCGGAGAAAGCGGGTTCCGCAGTTCGTGGCTGAGTTGGGCCAGGAACTGGTCCTTAGCGGTGTTGGCGTTGATGAGTTCCTCGCGCAGCGTCACGGCCGCCGTGGTATCCTCCACGAGGCAGAGCACGCCCAGGGTGCGCTGCTGGCTATCCTGTAGCCGCAAGAGGTTGGTGGTCAGGAAACGAGTCTGGCCGCTGGCGGTGGGGACGCGTTGCTCGATGGCCTGGTAGGGCACGCCGAAATGCAGCACCCGGGCAAGGGCCTCGCTGCTGGCAATGGCCACCTGGGCGAAGGTTGCCCGGTCCACGTACACCTCGCGCGGGAGATGGCCCAGGGAGCGGACGATTTCGATGAAGGCGCTGTTCACCTGCAAGAAGCTCTCGCCACCCGGCTCGACCAGGGCAATGCCCACGGGCATGTTCGCAAGGATCTTTTCGTTGAAAATCTGCTCACGCTCCATGCGCAGGGTACTCTGGATCTGGCGGCGGTAGAGCGAGTAGATCACGAAGGCCAGCGCCGCCACCCCGACGACCAGCCAGCCGACCGTGAACGCCGTCCGGCGCAGGAGATCCTGCACGGGCTGATGCACCAGCGCCGCAGGCCGCTCCAGCATGATCGTCCAATCCGTCGGCTCGATGGCGGCGAAGAAGTAAAGCTG